>NZ_JBWKOO010000002.1:239913-424221 GCF_059416125.1 Stenotrophomonas sp. GW821-FHT09E08 | reverse complement strand
CTGTTGCTGTTGCCTTGGCTGTTGTTTCTGAAGTTGCCGGCCAGCGGCCGGCACTACCGCGTTGCGGCCGGGGTCACCCGGGCCCCGCTACAATCGGTGCCATGCACGTTTACCTGCAACATCCCGACGCCGGTGCCCAGGCACCGCGCTTCCTGCGCCTGAGCCTGCAGACGGACCTGTTCGGCGGCTGGGAGCTGCTGCGCGAGAGCGGTCGCGTCGGTGGTCGCTCGCAGCTGCGGCGTGAGCTGTTCCTGCAGGCCGACGAAGCCCGCCATGCCTTCGAGAAGGCCCGCGATGCCGAACTGCATCGCGGCTTCCAGATTCTTCCGCACGGCGACTGACGCCGCTGCCAACTTTCGCCCAAGGAATGCTCATCGTGACCAGCCCTCTCCGCAACGATCGCCTGCTGCGCGCCCTGCGCCGCGAACCGGTGGACTGCACCCCCGTCTGGCTGATGCGCCAGGCCGGCCGCTACCTGCCGGAGTACCGCGCGACCCGGGCCAAGGCCGGCAGCTTCCTGGCCATGGCCAAGAACCCGGAGATCGCCTGCGAAGTGACCCTGCAGCCGCTGCGCCGCTTCCCGCTGGACGCTGCGATCCTGTTCTCGGACATCCTCACCATTCCCGATGCGATGGGCCTGGAGCTGTACTTCGTCGAAGGCGAAGGCCCGAAGTTCCGCCACCCGGTGCGTGATGAAGCGGCCATCGCCAAGCTGGCCGTGCCGGACATGGAACAGGACCTGGACTACGTGATGGACGCGGTGCGCCTGATCCGCCGCGAGCTGGATGGCCAGGTGCCGCTGATCGGTTTCTCCGGCAGCCCCTGGACGCTGGCCTGCTACATGGTGGAAGGCGGCGGCAGCAAGGACTTCGCGCGCATCAAGGCGATGGCACTGAACCATCCGCAGGCGCTGCACCGTCTGCTGGAAGTCACCACCGAGGCGGTCATCGCCTACCTCGGCGCGCAGCGCGCAGCCGGTGCGCAGGCGCTGCAGGTGTTCGACACCTGGGGTGGCGTGCTGTCGCCGTCGATGTACCGCGAGTTCTCGCTGCGCTACCTGCAGCGCATCGCCGAGGGCCTGGAGCGTGGCGAAGGCAGCGAGCGCACGCCGCTGATCCTGTTCGGCAAGGGCACCGGCCTGCACCTGGAGGCGCTGTCGCAGACCGGTGCCGATGCGCTGGGCCTGGACTGGACGCTGGACCTGGACGAGGCGATGCGCCGCACCGGTGGTCGCGTTGCCCTGCAGGGCAACCTCGACCCGACCACGTTGTACGCCTCGCCGGATGCGATCGCTGCCGCCGCCGCGCGCGTGCTCGACACCTATGCCGCCGGCAATGGCGGCTCGCGCGAGGGCCATGTCTTCAACCTCGGCCACGGCATGTCGCCGGACATGGACCCGGCGCACGTGCAGGTGCTGGTCGACGCGGTGCACGCGCACAGCCAGCGCTGAGCATTCGGCATGCTGTCACGGCGCGACCTTGATCGCGCCGTGACCCGCAGTGCGCGATCATGGCGTCCCCCACGTCGCACCGGCCACACCCCATGTCCACATCGCCATCGACCTACAACCGCCAGCGCCCCCTGCTCTGGCTGGTTTCGCTGGCGATCTTCATGCAGATGCTGGACTCGACCATCGTCAACACGGCCTTGCCGGCGATGGCGGCCAGCCTGGGCGAAAGCCCGCTGCAGATGCAGTCGGTGGTGTTCAGCTACGCGCTGGCGGTAGCCACCTTCATTCCCGCTTCCGGATGGATCGCCGACCGCTACGGCACCCGACGCACCTTCCTGGTGGCGATCATCCTGTTCACCCTCGGCTCGCTGGCCTGCGCGCTGGCCCAGCACCTGCACCAACTGGTCGGTGCGCGCGTGCTGCAGGGTATCGGCGGTGCGATGCTGCTGCCGGTCGGCCGCCTGGCAGTGATGCGTTCGGTACCACGCGAGGATTTCCTGCGCGCGATGAGCTTCATCGCCATCCCGGCCCTGGTCGGCCCGTTGATCGGCCCCACGTTGGGTGGCTGGCTGGTCGAGATCGCATCGTGGCACTGGGTGTTCCTGATCAACCTGCCGATTGGCGTGATCGGTTTCATCGCCGCGATGAAGATCATGCCCGACCACTACGCCAGCCATCGCACCCGTTTCGATCTGCGCGGTTACATCATGCTGGCCTTTGCGATGGTGGTGCTGTCGCTGGCGCTGGATGGCATCTCCGGGCTCGGTACGCCACACGCGCTGGTGATGCTGATGACCGTGGCCGGCCTGGCGGCGCTGGTGGGTTACTGGCTGCACGCCGCCAACTCCACCGCACCGTTGTTCTCGCTGGCACTGTTCCGCGTGCCCAGCTACCGCATCGGCATCCTTGGCAACCTGTTCTCGCGCATCGGCAGCAGCGCCATGCCGATGCTGATCCCGTTGCTGCTGCAGGTCGGCCTCGGCCTTGGCCCGATGAACGCTGGACTGATGATGGTGCCGGTGGCGGCGGCCGGCATGGTGTCGAAGAAGCTGGCGGTGAAGCTGGTCGAGCGCTATGGCTACCGCCGCGTGTTGATGGTCAACACCGTGCTGGTGGGCCTGGCCATGGCCAGCTTCATCCTGATGACACCGGGCCAGCACCTGGCCTGGCGCCTGCTGCAGCTGGCGTTCTTCGGTGCGGTCAATTCGCTGCAGTTCACCGTGATGAACACCGTGACCCTGCGTGATCTGGACCGCGAGTTCGCCAGTTCCGGCAACAGCCTGCTGTCGATGGTGATGATGCTCGCAGCCGGTTTCGGTGCCGCCGCCGCGGGCAGCCTGCTGGCCGCGTTCGGCAATCACCTGGACAGCGACAGTGCGACGTCGGCGCTGCACGCCACCTTCCTGTGCGTGGGTGCGATCACCCTGACCTCGACGATGATCTTCTGGCAGCTGCCCGACACCAAGCCCGAACCGCGGCAGGTCGAGCACGTCGCGGAGTGAGGGGTTCGGCAGGGCCTGCGGCCCTGCACCCGCAGAGGCCGAAGCAACAGCAACAGCGAGCATTCCGTGGGTTGGCGGGGTGGTGCGGGCTTGCAGGACACGCCGTAAACCCATCCATGGGGGCTCGATGGCGCCATCCATGGCGCCAACGGTCCTGCAAGCCCACACCGCCCCACCTCTGACAGGTTCACGCGGCTGTGGGTAACGGCGACTGTTGGAACACGCGGTTGTTGGTAGGTGTCGACCTTGGTCGACACATCTGTCAGATATCGAATTCCAGATTGGGGTCAGAGCCTGTTGCGCAGCAACCGGATCCACCCCGCCATCCCACGGAATGCAGGCTTTTGACGTTGACGTTGATTCTGCAGGTGCAGGGCTGCAAGCCCTGCAATAAACCCTACCTGCCCATGACCCGGGCGATCGCTTCCACCAGCAGTTCGCCGGTCACCGGCTTGCGCAGGAAGCCACCGATGCCGGCCGCTTCCACCTGCTGCTGCAGATCCGGGTCGGTACGCGCGGTCACCGCCAGCAGCGGCAGCATGTAGCCCTGGTTGCGCAGGTGCTGGGCCAGCTCGAAGCCACTCAGGCCCGGCAGGTCAAGGTCCAGCAGGCCGACGTCGAAGTCACCGGCGCTGATCTCGCGCAACGCCGCCAGCGCGTGGCCGGCATGTACCACGTCATGCCCACGCGCGCTCAACAGTCCGCGCACCACGTCAGCCACGGTGGCGTCGTCCTCCACCAGCAGCACCCGCAACGGTGGCATGTTCGCCGCCTCCTCACGGTGCGCTTCGCCAGCGGCTTCGGCGTCGGCGTCGACCACCAGCGGCAACGGCAAGGTCACGCCGAAACAGGTGCCCCGCCCCAGCTGACTCTCAACCTGGATCCGGCCCTGCATGGCCTGCGCCAGCTCGCGGCAGATCGCCAGGCCCAAGCCGCTGCCGCCGTACTGCGCGGCGGTGCGCGCCCCGTCGGCCTGCTCGAAGCGGCGGAACAGGCGTTGCTGTTGTTCCTGGCTGATGCCCGGACCGGTATCGCGCACCTCGAAGTGCAGCGCGCGCAGTTCGCCATCACTGCGCGCGTGCAGGGTGATGGTCCCGCGGCTGGTGAACTTCACCGCGTTCGACAGCAGGTTGAGCAGGATCTGGCGTACCCGCATCGCATCACCGGTCGCCTGCAGCCCCGGCGGCAACTGGTTGTCCAGGGTGAAACGCAGGCCCTTCTGCGCGGCCAGCGGTCCCATCAACGCGGCCAGGTCCTGCAGCAGGCGACTCAACGCGAACGGCTTGGACTGCAGTTCCAGCCTGCCCGATTCGATCCGCGCCAGGTCCAAGGCGTCATTGACCAGATGCAGCAGGTGTTCGCCGGCATGGCGGATCGACTGCGTATAGCCGCGCTGCTGCGGATCCAGCGGCGAGGCCAGCAGCAGTTCGCTCATGCCCAGCACACCGGTCATCGGCGTGCGGATCTCATGACCAAGGTTGGCCAGGAAACGGGTCTTGGCGGCGGAGGCCTGTTCGGCCAGCTCCTGCTTGTGCAGCGCCAGCTGGTAGGCATGGCGACGCTGCAGGCGGCGGCGATACAGCCAGGCGAACCAGCTGGTCAGCAGCAGTGCGATCGACGCCAGCACCAGCAACCCGGACAGGCTGCGCCACCATGGCGGCTGCACGCGGAATTCGAGGCTCTGCACGCGCGACCAGACATGGTCGGCCGAGCGCGCCTGCACTTCCAGGCGATAGCTGCCCGGCGGCAGCCGCGAGAACAGGCGCTCACCGGCCGGCCCCACTTCAACCCAGTCCGGGTCGTAGCCGGCCAGCCGGTAGCGATAGGTGTTGGAGGCCGAATCCGCAAACGACAGCAGGCGCGCGACGATGCGCAGGTCACGGTCGCCATCGGCAATCTGCAACGGCGTGTCATGGGTCAGGTCCAGCACCTGCTCGTTGCGGCGCACCTCGACACGCTCGATCACCAGCGGTGCACGCCGCACCGACGGCCGCACCTGTTCCGGGTCGAACACCACCACGCCGGCCGGCGTGCCCGCCACCAGGTGCCCG
This sequence comes from Stenotrophomonas sp. GW821-FHT09E08, assembly GCF_059416125.1. Lineage (NCBI taxonomy): Bacteria > Pseudomonadati > Pseudomonadota > Gammaproteobacteria > Lysobacterales > Lysobacteraceae > Stenotrophomonas > Stenotrophomonas sp. GW821-FHT09E08. The sequence goes on along the minus strand of NZ_JBWKOO010000002.1, from coordinate 419,218 downwards.
TCGCCCGAGGTCGTCAGTGTGTGCTCGCGGAACTCCTGGCTGGGCAGGCCGTCATGCACGCCATACAGACGCACGCTCTGGCCGTCGGCACCCACCCGCACCAGCCCGCGTGCGCTGGTCGCCCAGGCCACGCCCTGCGCGTCGACCACCAGGCCAGAGGCAGAGATTGCCGGATAGCCCTGCTCGGCACCGATCACGGCCTGCCGTTCCAGGCGCCCCTGGCTCCAGCGGTAACGCGACAGGCGCCCGTCTTCGGACAGCCAGACCTGGCCATCGCGGCCCACGTGCAGTGCGTGGATCGCCGTGGCAGGTGCACCGGGCACCGGCTGGAATCGTTCGCTCTCCGGCAACCACTGCAGCAGGCCACGGCTGCTGGCCAGCCAGATGTGATCCTGCGGGCCACATTCCACGTCAAGGTTGAGCTGGCCCTGCTGCAATCCACGCTGGCCATTGTCCAGCTGCCTGCGCAGGCGCCCATCCAGATCACGCTGCTGCAGGCCGGCCGGAAGCATCAGCCAGAGGCTGTCGCCATCGCAGGTCATCATCGATTCGATGACCCCTTCCATGGTCGCGTCGGCGCCAGCATCACGCCCCCACCGGCGCAGGTCGCGACGCTTGGGGTCGTAGCGCATCAGCGCGTCGGTCGAGCCGATCCAGACCTGGCCACGCCGGTCCTCGCGCACCGAGGTTAGCCAGTACATGCCATTGACCCAGGTGCGGTGCTGCTCGATCCTGCCGGTCTTCGGGTCGAAACGGTCCAGCGCGCCGTGGCTGCCCACCGTCCAGATACCGCCATTGCTGGAGGGACTGGTCCCGAGCACGAAAGCATTGCGCAGCGAACTGGCATCGTCCTCGAGCCGCGACAGCACCGAGAACTGCCACCAGCGCGGCAGCAGGTGCCACAGGCCTGCATTGGTGCTGGCCAGCCAGATGCCGCCTTCGCGGTCCTCGTAGGCGCCGGTCCAGTTCGGCCGTACCGGGCCGCGCGCAACCGCGCTGTACAGCGGAACGGTCTGGTACTGGCCGTCCACGGCCCGGCCCAGGCCACTGCGGGTATCCAGCCAATGCCCGCCCTGCTCGTCGCGCAACATCATGCCGAGCACCTGCTCGCCCTGCGGCAACTTCCACGGCAACGTTTCGAAACGACCATCGGGACGACGCACGGTGGCGCCGGCCATCGTGCTGATCCACAGGCTGCCGTCGGGCTCGCTGGTCAGGCCGTTGATCAGCAGGCTGGGAATCAGGTCGGCACCGATTCGTTCGAAATCGGTGCCGGTCCAGCGCGCCACGCCATGCTTGGTGCCAACCCACAGGCTGCCATCGGCCAGCGTGACCAGGTATGGCACCGACGCAGCTGGCAGGCTGCGCGGATTGTTCGCCTCCGGCAGGAAGCGCTGCAGGCGGTCCTGGCTGTCCAGGCGGTACAGGCCACCTTCGTGGGTACCGAACCAGATCGAACCGTCCGGCGTGGTTGCCAGGCTCCAGATGGTGTTGGTGCCCATCAGCGGCTGGCTGCTGCGGTCGTAGAAATGCAGTTGCCGACGGTCGGCCGACATCCGCACCAGGCCGGCGTTCTCGGTACCGATCCAGAGTTGGTTGCGTGCATCCACCAGCACCGTCCAGATGCGGTTGTCGCGCAGCCCGTCTTCCGAGCGCCAGATCCGGTAGTTGCGGCCGTCGTAGCGGGCCAGACCGTCATTGGTGGCGATCCACAGGTAGCCGTAGCGGTCCTCGGCCATGCGGTTGACGGTATTGGATGGCAGGCCATCGAACACCGTGACCTGGCGCGGGCTCGGCGGTACCGGCTGCGCCGCAGCAGGCGACAGGCAGCACAGCAGGACCAGCAGCAGCATCGCCGCCCGCAGATACACCACCGATTGCCTCCTCACGCTGCTTCTGATGGATTCCCGCGCTGCGGGCGTCGGCATGGTAAACCGAAAGTCACGTTGTTCACGTCTGGCACCGACGCTTTCAATGAGCAACTTGTCGTTTTGCGCGAGCCTGAACAATCGCAGTCACCAGCAGGTCGCCGGTTACCGGCTTGCGCAGGAAACCATCGAAACCGGCCGCCAGCACCTGGCTTTCGGCATAGGCGTCGGAGCGTGCGGTAACCGCCACCAGCGGTAGTTCATAGCCCATGGTGCGCAGCTGGCGGGCGATCGCGGTTCCATCCAGGGCAGGCAGGTCGAGGTCGAGCAGGCCGACATCGAAGCCATTGGTGGCGATCTCGGACAAGGCTCCCAGCCCGTGCAGCACATGTACCACCTCGTGGCCACGGCCACGCAGCAGGCCGGCGATGACCTCAGCCACGGTGGCATCGTCTTCGACCAGCAGGATGCGCAAGGGCGGCAGTACCGGCAGCGCCGGGGAGTCGCCCTGCGCGTTGGCCGCCTGCCGGGTCCACGGCAACGGCAGGCGCACCTGGAAGCGCGCGCCCTTGCCTGGCTGGCTGTCCACTTCGATGCGCCCGCCCATCGCCACCGCCAGTTCCTGGCAGATCGCCAGGCCCAGGCCGCTGCCACCATAGCGCGACGCCGTGCGCGGCCCCTCTGCCTGCTCGAAGCGATGGAACAAGCGCTCCTGCTGCTCGGCATTGATACCCGGACCACTGTCATGCACCTCGAAGCAGAGGCCAGCACCGTTGTCATCCAGCCGCACGGCCAGTCCAACATGGCCACGTTCGGTGAACTTGATCGCATTGCCCAGCAGGTTGAGCAGGATCTGGCGCACGCGCATCTCATCACCGCTGACGCTGATCGGCCCGGGCGGATCGTCGCCCCGCTGGAAGGCCAGCTGACGCTGCCGCGCCATCGGCTGCATCAGCGCCTGCACCTGGTCGAGCAGGCCGCCCAGGTCGAACGGACGCAGGTCCAGCTCCAGCCGCCCAGCCTCGATGCGGGCCAGGTCCAGTGCATCGTTGACCAGCCGCAACAGGTGGCTGCCCGCCTGCTGGATCGAGCCGGCGTAACTGCGCTGTACCGGATCCAGCGGCGTGGCCAGCAGCAGCTCGCTCATGCCCAGCACGCCTGTCATCGGCGTGCGCACTTCGTGGCCCAGCGTGGCCAGGAAACGGCTCTTGGCCTGCGACGCCTGCTCGGCCAGCTGCTGCTTGTGCACGGTCAGCTGCCACTGCTGGCGGCGACGCAGGCGCGCCCGGATCGACCACACCAGGGTCACCAGCAGCAACGAACCAAGCAGGATATAGCCGAAGATCGCCATGCCGCTGCGCCACCACGGCGGCAGCACCCTCACCTGCAGTCGCTGTGATGGTGTCCATGCGCCGCTGGCGGTCGCCGCCTGCACTTCGATGACATAGCTGCCGGTGGGCAACCGCGAGAGCGTGCGCTGGCCATCGCCGCCCTGCTCGACCCAGTTCTGGTCGTACCCTCGCACCCGGAAGCGATAGCGATTGCCCTGCGGGTTGGCGTAGGACAGCAGCCGCGCGTCGATCTGCAGATCACGATCATCCGGCCCCAGCAGCAGGGTGCCGGTGTTCGGCAGCGGCTGCCAGCCGCGGGCGTCATCACGGCGCACGCGTACCTCGGCAATCACCAACGACGAAGGCGGCAACACCGCGTCAACCGAGTTCACATCGAATGCGACCAGGCCGGTCTGGCTCACCGCCAGCACACGACCATCGGCATTCACCGCCGGTGGCCGGCTGGTGAACTCGGCATCGGACAGGCCATCGCGTTCGTTGAACTGCTGCAGCCGCCGCGCCTTGGGATCCCAGCGCAGCAGCCCACGCGGCGTGGTCGCCCACAGGCGACCGTCATCGGCCAGCGCCAGCCCGCCCATGCTGACCGCGGGCACACCGGCACCACCATCAACGCGCTGGATCAGGCGCAGGCTCATGCCATCCCACTGGTAGCGCTCGAGCGCGCCCTGCCGGGCCAGCCACAGCTGTTGCGGATCAATCCACACCAGGTCGTAGATGAGCCCACGCGAGACACCCGGCACTGCTTCGAATCGTCCCGCGTGCTCACGCCAGAGGCCCATGTCGCCCATCACCCAGGCCTGGCCATGGGCATCGAAACGGATCTGCTCGATCGGTGAATCGGCGGTGCCGCGGATGTCATCCAGCGGGAAACTACGCAGCAGCCGGCCCTGGGCGCTGCGCTGCTGCAGGCCCAGGTTCATCACCGACAGCCAGACCGTGCCATCCGGCGCCTGCCGCATCAGATCGATGCGCTGGCGCAGGTCGGCGCCGCCATCGATGCGCCAGTCGTGCAGGGCACGGCTGGCCGGATCGTACACGCTGATGCGGCCTGCACGTCCCAGCCACAGGCGCCCGTCCGGCCGCGGCAGCACCGACCACACCGCCCCGCTGCCGATCTCCCGATCGCTGGCCAGCAGGCGCAGCGTGCCCTGCGCATCCAATTGGTACACACCATGCGCCGAGCCGACGTAGTAGTTCCTGCCGTCGCTGGCGGCGCTCAGCAGATACTGGCTGTCCAGCGGTTTGCCATCGAGCTGGTTCCAGATCGAAAAGCGGCGCCAGTCCGGCGGCAGGTAGGCCAGACCCTGGGTCAACAGCGCCACCCACAGTCCCCCTTCATGGTCCTGCAGCAGATCAAGCACACCGCTTTGCGCGGTCAGGAAGCCGCTGCCACGGTCCCCCTCGAGCCGGCGCAGCGTGCCAGCATCGCCGCGCAGCAGGCCATCGGACGTACCGGCCCAGTAGCCGCCCTGGCGATCGGCCAGCACCAGTGCCGAACGCAGGCTGGCGCTGTCGGCCCAGCGCGGACGACTGACCCGGTCCTGCGTATCGATGCGGTACAGGCCCTCGTTCTGGCTGCCGATCCAGATCGAGCCATCAGGATCCCGGCTCAGCCGCAGCACGCTCAGCTTACCCAGCTCGCGTGGGGCCACCGCCTCGAAGCTGCTGCCGTTCCAGCGCGCCAGCCCCGCTTCGGTGCCGATCCACAGACGGCCCTTTGCATCGACCAGGCTGCTGAAGATGGTGTTGCTGGGCAGTCCACCGGGATGCGCCGGATCATGCTGGAAGAAGCGCAGGCTGCCGTCCTCGCCGAAACGGCAGACACCATGGCCGCTGGTGCCGATCCAGAGGGCATCCTCTGCATAGGCCAGGGTCCAGAACTGGCTCATGCACGGGCCATTGACCGTATCGAAGGTTTTGAAGCGCTCGCGATCGGCATCCAGGCGGGCCACGCCCTTGCCGTTGATACCCACCCATACGCGATCCAGCGGATCGACCAGCAGGGTCTCGATCTCGTTGCCGGGCAGCGAGCCCGGCTGATCCGGATCGTGCTCCCAGACCCTCAGGCCGCCCCCGTCGTAGCGCACCAGGCCGCCGTCGGTAGCCGCCCAGATATGCCCCTGGCGATCCTCTGCCAGGGCCAGCACCATGCGCGACGGCAAGCCTTCGGCGGCACCAAAGCGGCGCAGGCGTGGTGTTTCCGCCATGTCCAAGGTGGCAGCTGCCACGGCAAACGCCATCAGCAGCAGCCCCATACCCGCGATGCCTTGGCACCACAGGCGCCAGCCGCTCGTCATCCTGAACCCCCTGTCCTGTCCCGATTGTCACACAGGGGCAGGTCCATCGCTGCAACAGCCTGTTTCCAGAGGCAATACCACCACGAACTGTTGCAGCCGTGCACGCAACGTTGGCAGGGGGCTATGCGTATGATCGCAGCGTCCCCCCTTCCGGAACCCGCCATCGATGCGTCCCTGCCTGGCCCTGCTGCCGATGATGCTCGCCACAGCGCCCGCTTGGGCGGACGCAGACACCTATCGCCTCGACCCAGTACATACGCGGGTGCTGTTCGCCATCGACCATGCCGGCTACTCGCAGGCGATGGGGACGGTGTCCGGCAGTGAGGGCCGCCTGCAGTTCGATCCCGACAAATGGCGCGAGGCTACGCTCGACGTCGAAGTCCCCGTGTCGCGATTGGACCTTGGCGATGCCAAGTGGAACCAGGCCACGCTGGCCCGCAGCCTGCTCGATGGCGAGCGCTTCCCGAGCGCGCGCTTCGTCTCCACCCGGGTTGAACCGATCGATGCCAGGCGTGCCCACGTGATCGGCACCCTGACCCTGCGCGGGGTCAGCCAGGAGGTCACGCTGGACGTGACCCTCAACGCCATCAAGCGCTACCCGCTACCCCCGTTCCGACGCACCGCCGGTTTTTCCGCCAGCACCACACTGAGCCGGCGTGCGTTCGGCATCACCGCCTGGCCGGGCGTCATCGGTGATGCAGTACAGCTGAGGATCGAGGCTGAAGCCACCCTCGACCGCAGCGACGCCCCGGGAACTCCCGCTCCCGTTCCGCACTCCGATCCCAAGACGGCCCGCTAGAGGACCCTTCATGACCGCCAAGAACACCCCCGCCGCCTGGGGGAGTGTCAGCCAGATCCTGCATTGGTTGATCGCACTGCTGATCCTCGCCCTGGGCGTGGTCGGCCTGACCATGGGCGAACTGCCCAAGACCCCCAAGTACTTCTGGGTCTACACCGCGCACAAGTCGATCGGCATCACCGTATTGGCGCTGGTGCTGTTCCGCCTCGGCTGGCGTGTGTATGCCGGTGCGCCCAAGCCGGTGCCGGGCGTGCCCAGCTGGCAGGAACGCATCGCCAGCGCCACCCACGTGCTGCTCTACGTGCTGATGTTCGCCATCCCGCTGTCGGGCTGGCTGTACGACTCGGCCAGTGGCCTGCGTCCGTTCCGCTGGTTCGGCCTGGTGGATGTGCCGAAGCTGAGCGGCCCGGACCCGCAGGTCGTGGCGGTGTCCCATGCCATCCACGAATACGGCTTCTGGCTGTTGATCGCGGTGGTGCTGGCCCATGCCGGCGCTGCCTTCTACCACCACCTGTTCCAGCGCGATGCGACGTTGTCCCGCATGTTGCCGCGCGGCTGGCTCGCCTCCCCTCAGAAGGACTGATCGATGAACCTGAAACTGACCACTCCGGCCGCCGTGGCCGCCGCCCTGGCCGGCATGCTGGCCACCGCCCCGGTGCTCGCCGCCGACTACGCGCAGGCGCCCGGCGCCGGCTCGATCCTGGTGTTCGCCACCAAGTACGACGGTGAAGTGTTCACCGGCAGCTTCCCGGGCTTCGCCACCAAGCTCAGCTTCGACCCGGCCAATCCGGCCGCCGGTTCGCTGGACGTGGTGATCCCGCTGGCCGGCGCCAAGAGTGGCAACAGTGATCGCGACTCGACCCTGCAGACCGCGGACTTCTTCAACGTCGGCAAGTTCGCCACTGCGCGCTACACCGCCAAGGGCTTCCGCGCGGTGGGCAACGACCAGTTCGCTGCCGACGGCACGCTGGAATTGCGCGGCGTCAGCAAGCCGGTCACCCTTACCTTCACCTGGAAGCCGGGCACCCAGCCGGTGCTGACCGGCAAGGCCACGGTCAAGCGCCTCGACTTCGGCGTTGGCGGCGGCGACTGGGCCGACACCAAGACCATTCCGGACGAAACCGCGATCAGCACGATCGTGAAGTTCGACGCGAAATGAGTAACGGCCGGGGCACCGCCCCGGCCATCATCTCCGGTAGTGGCGGGCGCGGGGCGGCCACCCCCCCCGGGGCCCGCCACTACCGATCGACAGCCAGCCAGGCCTGAACCGTGGCCGCATCGAACGGCCAGTCCAGCTCGCGCCCGCCGCGCTCGTCGCGCAGCACAGGCACCCGCGCGCCGTAGCGCGCTTCCAGCGCCGGCTGGTCATCCAGGAACACCGATTCGAACTCCGGCGCCCTGGCCTTGGCCAGCTCGGCCAGTGCCATGTCGCACAGGTGGCAGTCGTCACGCTGGAACAGAGTCAACACCGGATGGGTCTCCTTGGCGGAAATGCTGCGCCGCAGCCATGGAAGTGCGGCGTGAACCGCTAGAATAGCGGTCTCTTCCGGTACCCGCAGTACGGCAACCATGGCTGTCAGCACGTTCGACGTTTTCAAGATCGGCATTGGCCCGAGCTCCTCGCACACCGTCGGGCCGATGAAGGCCGCCGAGCGATTCATCCATCGTTGGCTGCTGGACCCGGGCCGCCTGCACGAGGTCGCGCGGATCCGCGCCGATGTCTACGGCTCGCTGGCGCTGACCGGCCGCGGCCACGGCACCGACAAGGCGATCCTGCTCGGCCTGGAAGGCCAGCGGCCGAACCTGATCGATCCGGACATCATTCCGGCCACGCTGGAGCGCATCCGCAGCAGCAAGCGCATCCAGCTGATGGGCCAGCACGAGATCGCCTTCGACGAGAAGCGCGACCTCGGCATGAACAAGCGCCAGAAGCTGCCCTACCACACCAACGGCATGCGCTTCACCGCGTACAACGCCGACGACGAAGTGCTCGCCACCCGCGATTACTACTCGGTCGGTGGCGGCTTCGTGGTCAACCAGGACGACGCGGCCGATGACCGCATCGTGCCCGACGAGACCCCGCTGCCCTACCCGTTCAAGAGCGGCGACGAGCTGCTGGCGCAGACCGCGCGCAGTGGCCTGAGCATCGCCCAGCTGATGTTCGAGAACGAGAAGTGCTGGCGCAGCGAAGACGAGATCCGCGCCAACCTGCGCGAGATCTGGAGCGCGATGCAGTCGTGCGTGAGCCGCGGGATCCGTGAAGAAGGCGTGCTGCCGGGCGGCTTGAAGGTGGGCCGTCGTGCACCGGCGCTGTACCGCGAGCTGTCGTCGAAGCCTGAAGCGGCGATGCGCGATCCGCTGACCACGCTGGACTGGGTCAATCTGTACGCGCTGGCGGTGAACGAGGAAAACGCGGCCGGTGGCCGAGTGGTGACCGCGCCGACCAACGGTGCGGCCGGCGTGCTGCCCGCCGTGCTGCATTACTTCGACCGTTTCTGCCCGGGTGCGAACGAGCAGCGCGTGTTCGACTTCCTGCTGACCTCGGCGGCGATCGGCATCCTGTACAAGGAAAACGCCTCGATCTCCGGCGCCGAAGTGGGCTGCCAGGGCGAAGTGGGCGTGGCCTGTTCGATGGCGGCGGGCGGTCTGGTTGCCGCACTGGGTGGCAACCCCAGCCAGATCGAGAACGCCGCGGAAATCGGCATGGAGCACAACCTCGGCCTGACCTGCGACCCGATCGGCGGCCTAGTGCAGATTCCGTGCATCGAGCGCAACGCGATGGGTGCGGTGAAGGCGATCAATGCCTCGCGCATGGCAATGCGTGGCGATGGCAAGCACAAGGTGTCGCTGGACAAGGTGATCAAGACCATGCGCGATACCGGCCGCGACATGCAGGACAAGTACAAGGAAACCAGCCGCGGTGGTCTGGCGGTGAACGTCATCGAGTGCTGAACGCCCGGGGTAGAGTCGACCGTTGGTCGACTATCGCGCGCAGCGCGGGCTTTTCGCTGGTTGTCGGGAAGGCAGTCGACTAACAGTCGACTCTACCCGGTCGCCTATAACCGGTCGAATCTGCCCTGCCGGACGACACCGTCACCGCGTTCCGGTTAGGCTCGGGGCTCCCTCGCCCCGGATTGCCCCATGCGCGTAACCGCCGCCGCACTGCTTGCCTGCCTGCCGCTATCCGTCGCTGCCGCACCGACCTATGGTCCGCGGCTGGAGGGTTTCGACTACGGCTATCCAGTCAAGACGTTCGCGCTGGAATCACAGCGGCAGCCCGTGGAGATGGCCTATCTGGATGTCCTTCCCAAGCGCCGCGCCATCGGTGTGGTGGTACTGCTGCACGGCAAGAATTTCTGCGCAGCCACCTGGCAGCAGACCATCGCGCCGCTGCTGAACGCCGGTTACCGGGTCATCGCGCCCGACCAGGTGGGCTTCTGCAAGTCCAGCAAGCCCGAGCGCTACCAGTACTCGTTCGCGCAGCTGGCGGCCAACACCCATGCGCTGCTGCAGCAGTTGCAACTGGAGGACATGCCGGTGCATCTGGTCGGCCATTCGATGGGCGGCATGCTGGCGGTGCGCTATGCGCTGATGTACCCGCAGGACCTGCGCAGTCTGTCACTGGTCAACCCGATCGGACTGGAAGACTGGAAGGCGCTGGGCGTGCCATGGCGCAGCGTGGATACGTGGTACGCCGGCGAAATGAAAACCAGCTACGACAGTATCCGCCGCTACCAGCTGGACGTGTACTACGACGGCCAATGGAAGCCGGCCTATGAAACCTGGGCGAGGATGCAGTCGGGCATGTACGAAGGCCCGGGCAGGCAGGCCGTCGCGTGGAGCCAGGCCCTGGCCTCGGACATGGTGTTCAACCAGCCGGTGGTCTACGAGCTGAAGAACCTGCAGGTGCCGACCACTCTGTTCATCGGCCAGAAGGACCGCACGGCGATCGGCCGTGACCTGGCGCCGCCGGAACTGAAGACGACGCTGGGCAACTATCCGGTGCTGGGCAAGACGGCGGCCGAGGCGATTCCGGGCGCGACGCTGGTCGAGTTCTCCGAGCTTGGGCATTCACCGCAGGTGCAGGACCCGAAGCAGTTCAATGCGGCGTTGCTGAAGGCGTTGGAGTCGCGTTGAGATTGCGGGTCCGCCGGGCATGGCCCGGCGCTACCTGCGAGCGGAGTTGGTAACGCCGGGCCATGCCCGACGAGCGCAGCAACAGGGACGTCAACCCACGATCCGCAGCACGTCATCCAGCAGCGCGGCCGCAGTGACTTCCGCGCCCGCGCCCGGCCCCTGGATCAACAACGGCTGGCGCTGATAGCGATCGCTGTGGATCGCTACCCGGTTGTCGGTGCCCGCACCCTGTGCCAGCGGATGATCGGCCGGCAGCTCGCGCAGGCCCACCTGGGCACCATTGCCGTCAACCCGGCCGACAAACCGCAGCACGCGTCCGTTGTCGCGTGCCTGCTGCCAGCGCGCCTGCAGCGGCGCATCCAGCTGTTCCAGCGCAGCCACCGCATCATCCAGCGGCAACGCTGCCAGTGTTTCCGGCACCAGCGAATCCACCTGCACCTGCGAAGCATCCAGCGCCAGCCCGCTGCTGCGGGCCAGGATCAGCAGCTTGCGGCGCACATCCTCGCCGGACAGGTCCAGGCGTGGGTCGGGTTCGGTGTAGCCCGCCGCCAGCGCTTCGCGCACCGCCGCCGAGAACGGCGCTTGGCCGTCATAGCGATGGAACAGCCAAGCCAGCGAACCGGACAGCACGCCCTCGATGGCATGAATGTGGTCACCACCGGCCACCAGCGCGCGCAGGCTGCTGAGCAACGGCAGGCCCGCGCCCACCGTGGCGCTGTCGCCGTAGCGCGCACCGCTGTCGGCACAGCTATCGGCAATGGCCTGTGCGCGTGCCAGCTGCGCGCCACGGCCCAGCTTGTTGGCAGTCACCACGTGCACACCGCGCGCCAACCACTGCACGTGGCGCGCGGCGACGTCTTCACTGGCGGTGGCATCGACCACCACGTCGCCACGCTCCAGCCCTTCGGCACTGGCCCATGGCGGCGAGCTCTGGCCATCACGCGGCGCACGCCGCGCCAGTTCCAGCGGCAGCGCCAGATCACGGTCGATCGCCAGCGCGGTGCGCGAATTGGCCAGCCACTGCACGCTGGGCAGCTCAAGCCCGCGCGCCTGCAATGCCTGGTAGCGCTGCACGAAGGCCGAACCAACCGTGCCAGTGCCGAGCAGTGCCAGGCGTCCCGCGCCCAGCGCAGGAATGTCAGCGGCGAGTGCGCTCATGCATCCACCACCTGTTTGCGGCGTGCAGCCGCGTCGATCACCGCCTCGGCACGCTGCAGAGCAGCGCTCAGATCGGCCAGCAGGTCGCGTTCTGCTTCGATACCGACTGACAGCCGCAGCAGGCCTTCGCTGATGCCGGCCGCCGCACGCGCTTCGGCGGTCATCGCCGCATGGGTCATGGTCGCCGGGTGCGCGATCAGGCTTTCGACACCGCCCAGCGATTCGGCCAGGGTGAAGCAACGCAGGCCGTCAACGAAGGCGCGCACAGCGGCATGCGGATCGTCACCGGCACAGTCTGCCAGTTCGAACGAAAGCATCGCGCCGAAACCAGTCTGCTGGCGCGCGGCAATGGCATGGCCCGGATGATCTGCCAGGCCCGGGTAGTAGACCGCGCCGACCGCAGGATGCTGATCCAGCAGGGCCACGATCGAGGCGGTGTTCTCCTGGTGCACGCGCAGGCGCGCATCCAGCGTGCGCAGGCCACGCAGGGTCAGGAAAGCATCGAACGGCGAACCGGTCAGGCCCAGCGCATTGCCCCACCACACCAGCTGCTCATGCAGTGCCGGATCACGCGCGATCACCGCACCGCCGACCACGTCACTGTGGCCGTTGATGTACTTGGTGGTCGAATGCAGCACCAGGTCCGCGCCGAACGACAGCGGTTGTTGCAGCGCCGGCGACAGGAAGGTGTTGTCGACCACTACCAGCGCACCAGCCTTGTGTGCCGCCTCGATGACGAAGCGCAGGTCGGTGATGCGCAGCAGCGGGTTGGACGGCGTTTCCACCAGCACCAGCTTCGGCTGGGTGGCCAACGCCTGCGCCAGCGCGCGCGGATCGGTCAGGTCAGCGGTGACCAGTTCGAAGTGGCCCTTCTTCGCCAGCGCATTGAACAGGCGCCAGCTGCCACCGTACGCATCGTGCGGCACCACCAGGGTATCGCCCGGCTGCAGCAGCGCGTTCAACACCAGGTTGATCGCGCCCATGCCGGTGGCAGTGATGACGCCACCGGCGCCGCCCTCCAGTTCCGCAAGCGCCTCACCCAGCAGGTCGCGGGTCGGGTTGCCACTGCGCGTGTAGTCGTACTGGCGCTTGTTGCCGAAACCTTCAAAGCTGAAATTCGATGACAGCACGATCGGCGGCGTGACCGCGCCATGCGCAGTATCCCGATCGATGCCCGCACGGACGGCGGCAGTGGTGCGACTACAGGACGGCTCGTTTGCGTACAGGCTCATGCGGACTCTCCAGAAGTGCGGAAGGCGGTGGCGAGGATCGCGTCGATGCGATCGGTTTCTTTGAGGAAGGCGTCGTGGCCATAGGGCGAGCGCAATACGCGCAGGCTGCCGCGTGGGCCCAGTCCTTCGACCAGGCCGACCAGGTCGGCAAGCGGCACCAGGCGGTCGCCCTCCACGGCCACCACCACGGTCGGCGGCAGAATCGCGGTGGGGTCGACGCGATGCAGGTCGATCGATTCGGACAGGCGCAGGTAGGCGGTCACCGGCGTGCGCGCGACGTACTGCGCACCAGCGGCATCGAGATAGTCCTCGGCGGCAACACGCACGCGGCCATTGATCACTTCCGGTGCTGCGTCGAAGCGCTCGCCGAATTCTTCCGGCGTGCGGTAGCTGAGCATGGCGAACTGCCGCGCCAAGGCCAGGCCGTGGTCTTCACCGCACTGCAGCTGGCCAAGGGCAACCGCACGACGCTGCAGTGCGCGCCAGGCGGCGGCATAGGGATGCGGGCGATGTGCGCCGCTGGCCAGCACCAGTTGGCGCACACGGGCACGATGGCGGATCGCGAACTGCTGGCCGACCAGCGCGCCATAGGAATAGCCGACGAACGCCTTCAGCGCACGGATGCCGAGATGGTCCAGCAGCAGCGCCAGTGCATCAGCCTGGTCGGCGGTATCGATCGGCACGTCCAGCGCGCCGTCGGCACCGATGAAATCGAAGGCCAGTACACGCAGCTGCTGCGGATCCAGCGCGCGCCCGCTGCCGACCAGATCTTCGGCCCAGCCCTTCTCGCTGAACTGTGCATTGGACGCCACGTGGCGATGGGCGGAAATGCCGCCTGCCAGCACCACCACCGGTGCGTTGGCCGGGCCGACCCACTCGTAGCGCAGGCGCACCGGGCTGGGGCCGGCGTGACGCATCGACAGCACCGCGGCGAACTCACCGCGCTCGGCATGCACACGGTCTTCGACCGGCACGCTGACGGGGACAAAGGGTTCGGGGCGAATGGCGGTACTGGCGGCGAAGCTCATGGCGGGATCCGGTTGGGGAATCGGCCATCGAGCCTTCGCGGGGCCCGCGTTCGAGATGCACGTGCGGTGCATGGTTCGAACCATCTTCCGGTGGACACCACGGTCCCCGCAGGATTTGGCACCTACGCAGTCGCTTGCGCGCCTGCGGGCTGCCCCGGCTTCAAAGGGCCTGTCCCTCTGCCGGTCTCGATGGTGGAGCTACGATGCCAGCCTCTTTCGGGACTGTCAATCCCTTCATGCGGATAGAGCGATAAATGTTTTCAGCCCAGCTGTGCGAAGGCGGTCGCGGTCGTCCCGTTCAGGATCGGCTACAGTCCCGGCGGTCCCTACCCGCTGGAACCGCTGATGCCGCGCCTGCCCCTGACTTGCCTGTTGTTGTCCCTGCTGGCGAGCGCGACGGTAAGCGCCGGCGACTGGCGCCAGGGTTGGGGACTGGTGCCCAAGCCCGCCCCGGTCGCTCCGCCCCCCCGTGGCGAGACCGCCCAGAGCGCCGCGCCGATGGCCCAGCTGCGCCTGCAGCCGATCGGCCAGCAGTGGCAAGCCCGGATCGACAACGCCCTGGCCGGGCCACTACAGATCGAGCTGCGCGCCGCGCCCGGACACCCTGTCGAGGGCCTGCCGGTACAGTCGCTTATCCAGGGCGACAGCAGCCTGGTGGTCGGCCACCTGCCCGCGCCGGTCAACGGCCGCACACTGGACCTGCGCCTGCAGTCGGTGCCGGGCAACCCGGCCGCACAGGCCGAGGACGTGGCCTATCGCCTGCCCTTCGATGACGCCCGCCCGCGCGTGGACCAGGCACCACAGGGCCGTTTCAGCCACGATGACGAGGAAAACCGTGACGCGGTCGACTTCGCACTGCCCGAGGCAACATTGGTGCTGGCCGCGCGCGAGGGCACGGTGATGCAGATCCAGGATGGCTTCCAGGGCAACGGCCAGGACCGCGAACGCGATGGTGCACGCGCCAACTTCATCCGCGTGCTGCACAGCGACGGCAGCATGGCGCTGTACGGCCACCTGCAGGCCGGTGGCATGCGTGTGCGTCGCGGCCAGGCAGTGCAGGCCGGGCAACCGATCGGCCTGTCCGGCAACAGCGGCTACAGCAGCGCCCCGCACCTGCACTTCGTGGTGCAGGTCAACCGCGGCATGGGCCTGCGCTCGGTGCCGGCGCGGATCTTCGCCGAGCAGGGCCAGCTGCAGTTCGCCCGCGAGGGCGAGGCCGACGGCGGCACCGGGCGCTGACCGGCCCCGGCCGGTATAATCGGGCGCTTATCTCTTTGAAAAGCGCCCCGGGCGGGCGCCACTGCCATGTCCGAAGTCGCCAACGAAGCGTCGCGTCGCCGCACCTTCGCCATCATTTCCCATCCTGACGCCGGCAAGACCACGCTGACCGAAAAGCTGCTGCTGTTCGGAGGCGCGATCCAGATGGCCGGTTCGGTCAAGGGCCGCAAGGCCGCCCGCCATGCCACCTCCGACTGGATGGCACTGGAGAAAGAGCGCGGCATCTCCGTCACCTCCTCGGTGATGCAGTTCCCGTATGAAGGCAAGATCGTCAACCTGCTCGACACCCCCGGCCACGCCGACTTCGGCGAGGACACCTACCGCGTGCTGACCGCGGTGGACTCGGCGCTGATGGTGATCGACGTGGCCAAGGGCGTGGAAGAGCGCACCATCAAGCTGATGGAAGTGTGCCGCCTGCGCGACACCCCGATCATGACCTTCATCAACAAGCTCGACCGCGAGGGCAAGGACCCGATCGAGCTGCTGGATGAAGTAGAGACCGTACTCGGCATCCAGTGCGCACCGGTGACCTGGCCGATCGGCATGGGCCAGCGCCTGAAGGGCGTGGTGCACCTGCTGACCGGCGAGGTGCATCTGTACGAACCGGGCCGCAACTTCACCCGCCAGGACTCCACCATCTTCCCGTCCATCGATGCGCCCGGCCTGGCCGAGAAGATCGGTACACAGATGCTGGCCGAGCTGCGCGACGAGCTTGACCTGGTGCAGGGCGCCAGCCATCCGTTCGACCTCGACGCTTACCGTGCCGGCAAGCAGACCCCGGTGTTTTTCGGCTCGGGCGTGAACAACTTCGGCGTGCAGCCGCTGCTGGACTTCTTCGTCGAGCATGCACCACCGCCGCAGGCGCGCACCACCACCGGCCGGGTGATCGCCCCGGAAGAGAACAAGCTGACCGGCTTCGTGTTCAAGATCCAGGCCAACATGGACCCGCAGCACCGTGACCGCGTGGCGTTCATGCGCATCTGCTCGGGCCGTTTCAGCGCCGGCATGAAGACCTTCCACGTGCGCACCGGCAAGGACATGAAGCTGGCCAACGCGCTGACCTTCATGGCCAGCGACCGCGAGATCGCCGCCGAGGCGTGGCCGGGCGATGTGATCGGCATCCACAACCACGGCACCATCTCGATCGGCGACACCTTCACCGAAGGCGAAGCGGTCACCTTCACCGGCATCCCCAACTTCGCCCCGGAACTGTTCCGCCGCGCCCGCCTGCGTGATCCGCTCAAGCTCAAGCAGCTGCAGAAGGGCCTGGCCCAGCTGTCCGAGGAAGGCGCGACCCAGTTCTTCCGCCCGTTGACCAGCAACGACCTGATCCTGGGTGCGGTGGGTGTGCTGCAGTTCGACGTGGCCGCCTACCGCCTGAAGGACGAATATGGCGTGGAAGCCACCTTCGAGCAGGTCAGCGTCAGCACCGCACGCTGGGTCCACTGCAGCAACGAAAAGAAGCTGGAAGAGTTCCGCGAGAAGAACGCGTTGAACCTGGCACTGGATGCAGCCGGCCATCTGGTCTACCTGGCACCAACCCGGGTCAATCTGCAGCTGGCCCAGGAGCGCTCGTCCGACGTGCGCTTCTCGGCCACCCGTGAAGCGGCGCATACCGTTTCGGTAGGCTGAGCCGTGGGGTCGGATCCCTTTCCGCCAGGAAAGGGCTCTGACCCCGGCAGTCGCGGGCGGTTCATCCACGCAACACAGGGATTCCAACACAGGGATTCACCGACCATACGGTGACGGGCGTGCACGCGCCGGCCATCGCGGCGATGATAGGGGGACGCGGGTCCCCCTCCCCGCGACCGATGCCCATGCCCATGTCCACGACGTCCATTGCTTCGATCCGTGAAGAAATCGCCAGCGCCTTGACCCACGGGTTGGGTGCGGTATTCGCCCTGGCCGCCAGTGCGGTGTTGATCACCCTGGCCGCGATCTACGGTGACGGCTGGCAGCTGGCCAGTGCGATCGTGTTCGGTATCGCCCTGTTGCTGCTGTATACCGCCTCCACGCTGTACCACGCCATCCAGCATCCGGTTGCCAAGGGTCGCCTGAAGGTCTTCGACCATTGCGCGATCTACGTGCTGATCGCCGGCACCTATACGCCATTCACCCTGATCGGCCTGCGCGGCCCCTGGGGCTGGGGCCTGTTCACCGCGATCTGGGCGCTGGCGCTGGGCGGCGTGGTTTTCAAACTGTTCTACACCGGCCGTTTCAAGGTGCTCTCAACCGTGATCTATATCGCCATGGGCTGGTTGGTGGTGGTGGCGATCAAGCCGATGTGGGCCTCCATCGATGGCGGCACCCTGGCCTGGCTGTTCGGTGGCGGCCTGTCGTACACGCTGGGCACGTATTTCTACCACCGCGAGTCGATCCCCTATTCGCACGCGATCTGGCACCTGTTCGTGATCGGCGGCAGCGTCTGCCACTTCGTCGCAGTCACCATGCAGGTGCTGTAAGCGCACACGCGCGCGGCTTGTGCACACCACGCACATGGACGCTTCGCGCCCCCTCCACGATCAGGGGGCAACCATGGCAGCGTGAATGCTGCCCCCTCCCCTGCCGCGCCACGCGCATCCCGCTGGCGTTTCCGCCGCCCAGGCCCGCGCGGCCAGCGCTGGTTGGCCGTGCTGGTCTTCGTGCTGGCCGCGATCCTGCTGCTGATCGCGCTGTGGGACTGGAACTGGTTCAAGGGCCCGGTCGAGCGCGCCGTGCAGGCGCGCACCGGCCGTGTGCTGCACATCGGCCACCTGGATGTCGACCTCGGCCGCACCAGCACGATCCGCGCCGATGCGATCACCTTCGCCAATGCAAGCTGGTCGAAGCAGCCGGAGATGGCCACGGCCGACCGCATCGAGATCGATGTGCGGGTGTGGCCCCTGCTGCGCGGCAGCGTGCAACTGCCCGAGGTGCGCCTGACCCGGCCGGATGTACTGCTGGAAACCGCCCCGCGCAAGGATGAGCCAGGCAACTGGGATTTCCTCGGGGACCGCTCCGGCGGGACCAGCCCGCAGCTCAAGCGCCTGCGCATCGATGACGGGCGCCTGCAGTTCCTCGACGCTCTGGGCCGCACCGACATCCGTGTGGATGTGCGCAGCGGCCAGCCGAAGCAGGCCGACGCCGCACCACCGCTGCTGGTGCAGGGTAAGGGTCGCTGGCGGGGCAATCCATTCACCCTGCGTGGCGGTACCGAGTCGCCACTGCAGCTGACCGACAGCGATCATCCGTTCCGCATCCACCTCGATGGCCGCGCCGGCGCCACCCATGCGGTGGCCACCGGTACGCTGACCAATCCCTTCCAGCTGCGCGTATTCGACCTGCAGTTTGCGCTCAGCGGCGAGGATCTGGCTGATCTCTACCCACTGCTGGGTATCGCCATTCCACCGTCGCCACCGTATGCACTGGACGGTCGCCTCAAGCGCGATCACAACGTCTGGCGCTATGAGCAGTTCACCGGCAAGGTCGGCGACAGCGACCTCGGCGGCAACCTGCAGTTCGAGGTGGGCGGCGCACGGCCGCGGCTGACTGCCACACTGGAATCCAAGCGCCTGGACTTCGACGACCTGGCCGGTTTCGTCGGTGCGCCACCGAAGACCGGCGGCGGTGAAACCGCGAACGCGCAGCAGAAGGCCGAGGCCGCACGCGTTGCGGCCAGCGCGCGGGTGCTGCCGGATACTCCGTACAACCTGGGCAAGCTGCGCGCGATGGATGCCGACGTCCGCTGGAAGGCCCACCGCATCAATGCACCGTCACTGCCGCTGGATGACATGGATGCGCACCTGTTGCTGGATGATGGCGTGCTGCGGCTGGACCCGCTGAACTTCGGCGTGGCCGGCGGCGATATCCGCAGCACCATCCGCATGGACGCACGCCAGCCACAGATCGCCACCGCACTCAAGGCCAGCGTGCGCGGCGTACAGCTGGGCCAGCTGTTCCCTGATGCCAAGCTGACCGAGCAGGCCAAGGGCGGCATCGGAGGTAACGTGGACCTGAGCGGCCACGGCAATTCGATCGCTGCAATGCTGGGTAGCAGCAGCGGCAAGGTCGGGCTGGCGATGGGGCGCGGCCATGTCGGCAACCTGGTGATGGAACTGGCCGGCCTGGACATCACCGAGTCGCTGAAATTCCTGGTGACCGGCGACAAGCAGATCCCGCTGCGCTGCGCCTTCGCCGACTTCGGCGTACGCAACGGACTGATGACCAGCCAGGCGCTGGCGGTGGACACCACCGACACCATTCTCATCGGCGAAGGCACAGTCAGCCTGCGCGACGAGAGCCTGGATCTGCTGTTGAAGCCGCGTCCGAAAGACAAGAGCATCCTGGTACTGCGCTCGCCGCTGCACATCAGTGGCACGTTCAAGGACCCGTCATTCCGCCCGGACTTCAAGGCGTTGGGGATTCGTGGTGCGGTGGCCCTGGCGCTGGGCAGCATCGCCCCGCCAGCGGCGTTGCTGGCGACCATTGAACTGGGGCCGGGGAAGGATGCCGACTGCGGTGGGCAGTATGCGAAGTAGAAGCGTTGTTCGCGGCGCCTCGTTTTTCCGCGCGTAGAGCCGGAGCAAGGCGACAGGCAGGACACGCCGTAAATACGTCCCTGTAGGCTCGGTCGGCGCATCCATGCGCCTCACGGTCCTGCCTGCCGCCTTGCTCCGACTCCGGACAGTTTCCAGCGCGCGGAACGAGAGCGGAAATTCAAAGTCAAAAGAAAAAAGCAAATTCAAAAGCTGTTGCCAACCAAGGTTGGCAGCTACCAAAAGCAGATCGCCTGCGACAAAGCTCACCGCGCTCGCGGCAATGTATCCAGAGGCTGAGGGCATGGGCGTGTAGGACCGTTGGCGCCATGGATGGCGCCATCGAGCCTACAGGGACGTACTTGCGGCGTGTCCTGCACGCCCATGCCCTCAGCCTCCCCCGCATCAGGAAAGCGCTGCTTTGGATTTGAGCTTCGAGAAGCGGGCCGGCGGGCCGCAGGCCCGCCAGCGAACACCTCACCCCGCCACGATGTACTGCTGCAGCTGATCCAGCTCCCTGCGCTGCGCATCGATCACCGACTTCACCAGGTCGCCGATGGAGATCACCCCCAGTACCTGCGCGCCCTCCACCACCGGCAGGTGGCGGATGCGGTAATCGGTCACCAGTTGCAGGCAGTGCTCCACCTGCTCGCCCGGTGACACCGTCACCACCTTGGCCGTCATGATCTCAGCCACCGCTGTATCGCGCGACGAACGATCGCGCAGCACGATCTTGCGCGCGTAATCGCGCTCGGACAGGATGCCGACCAGCCGCGGCCCGTCCATCACCAGCACCGCACCGATGCCCTTCTCCGCCATCAACCGGATCGCATCGATCACCGCCGCATCGGGCGTGACCGCATGTACTTCAGGAGACTTGCCGTCCAACAGTTGCCGTACCGTCGTCATCCGCCTGCCCTCCGAGGGTGGGTTGCAGGGCCGAGTCTGCCACGGCGGATGCTAGCCAGGCGTCAACCAGGTACAACGGCCGCTGCTTGGACTCCTCGTACAGCCGCCCCAGGTACTCCCCGATCAGTCCGAGTGCGATCAGCTGCACGCCGCCCAGGAACAGGATCACCGCCATCATCGTCGGCCAGCCGGCAACCCGGTCGCCGTACAGGGCCGCCTTGGCAATCACCCAGACGCCGAACACGAAGGCCACCGCCGCCGTCACCAGGCCCATATAGGTTGCCGCCCGCAGCGGAACGGTCGAGAACCCGGTGATGCCCTCCAGGGCGAAATTCCACAGCCGCCACAGGCTGAACTTGCTGGATCCGGCCACGCGCGCATGGCGGTGATAGGGCACGGCGATCCGCTTGAATCCGACCCAGCTGAAAAGGCCTTTCATGAAGCGATGGCGCTCACGCATTTCGCGTAGTGCACTCAGCGCGCGCGCCGAGAGCAGGCGAAAATCACCGGTATCGGCGGGGATCGGTGTGCGCGAGAGGCGGCCGATCACCCGGTAGAACATCGCAGCTGTGGCGCGTTTGATCCAGTTCTCGCCATCACGCACCAAGCGTGTGCCATAGATGTTGTCGTAGCCTTCGCGCCAGCGCTCAACAAACTGCGGCACCAGTTCCGGCGGATCCTGTCCATCAGCATCGAGAATCATCGCCGCACCTTCGCGCACCAGGTCCAGGCCCGCAGTCAGTGCCGCTTCCTTGCCGAAGTTGCGCGACAGCTTCAACGCCGACACGCGCCCATCGGCCTGTGCCAAGCCCGCGATCACCTCCCAGGTGCCATCATGGCTGCCATCGTCCACGTACAGGATGTGGCCGTCGATGTCGGGCATTGCGTCCAGCACCGCACACAAGCGCGGATGCAGGCAAGGCAGGGCCTGGGCTTCGTTGTAGGCGGCGATGACGAAAGTAAGGCGTTCACGTGTCATGCCTGGATTGTACGTTGGCAGCAGGCGCCCGGCCTGCCAATCCGCCCGCGGGCGCCTCAATCCTCCGAAAGGTATGACGCTCCACCCAACTGACGCGCCTGGCGCTGGATCCACGCCGCGCGCCGCTGCACATACGGCCCCGGCGCCGCTGCGTTGTAGCGTCGCGGCGCCGGCAGTACCGCCGCCAACCGCGCACTCTCGGCGGGGCTCAGCCGCGCTGCATCCTTGCCCCAGAATTTCTGCGCTGCCGCCTGCGCGCCGTACACGCCATCACCGAACTCGGCGATGTTGGCGTACATCTCCAGGATCCGCTCCTTCGGCCAGAGCGCCTCAATCAGCACCGTGTACCAGACCTCCAGGCCCTTGCGGATCCAGCTGCGGCCCTGCCACAGGAACAGGTTCTTGGCCACCTGCTGGCTGATCGTACTGGCACCGCGCAGGCGCCCGCCCTTGGCATTGTGGTCACGGGCCTTCTCGATGGCCTGCAGATCGAAGCCACTGTGCTCGGGAAAGCGCTGGTCCTCGGCCGCCACCAGCGAAATCGGCAGGCTCGGCGCCATCTGCTCCATATCCCGCCATTGGTAGTGCAGGCGATAGGACCAGTCACCCTCGCCCAGCGCCTCGCCATAGCGCCACAGCATGACCGTGGACAGTGGCGGGTCGATGAAGCGCAGCACCAGCACCTGCAGGCAGCTGAAGGCGGCCAGCAGCACCGGCAGCCACAGCAGGCGCTTCCAGTGCCAGCGACGACGGCGTGGCGGAGCCGCAACCGCCTCTACCTTGTGCTGCTCTCCCGCTGCCCCCATTACTGGTGCATCCTTCTTCTGTCTGGTTGTCGGCACATTATCCGGCAACCGCCCCTGTTTACGCGCGATGTGAGCCGATGACCGCCAACCCCGATTCCCTGATCCGCTTCCTGCTGCCCGACGCCGGCGTCCGCGGCGTCCATGTGCGCCTGCAGGCGACCTGGCAGGAGATCCTGTCCCACGCCCAGTACCCGGATACCGCCGCCGAGTTGCTCGGCGAGGCCTGCGTGGCCTCGGCACTGTTCACCGGCCACACCAAGATCGATGGCCGCCTGTCGATCCAGCTGCGTAGCAGCACTGCGCTGCGCACCCTGTTCGCCGAATGCACGGCGGCCGGCACCCTGCGTGGCATCGCCCAGCTCAGCGAGGGCGCCGACGCGCCGCGCGACCTGTCCAGCCTCGGCGATGACGCCCTGCTCGCCATCACCATTGAAAACCCGGGACTGGACCCGCGCGAGCCGCAGCGCTACCAGAGCCTGGTCGGGCTGACCGCGCCGGAACTGGACGAGGCCTTCGAGGACTACTTCCGCCAGTCCGAACAGCTGCCGACCCGCCTGCTGCTGGTCGCCGACCGCGACGGCGCCGCCGGCCTGCTGCTGCAGAAGCTGCCCGGTGACGAGGGCGACGAGGATGGCTGGGCACGCGCCAGCGCCCTGTTCGAGACCCTGGGCAAGGCCGAACTGCTGGCCACCCCGGCCGAGCAGCTGCTGCACCGGCTGTTCCACGAGGAGCAGCCGGCGCTGCTGGGCGAAAAGCCGCTGTCCTTCGCCTGTTCCTGCTCCCGTGACCGGGTGGCCTCGATGCTGCAGTCGCTGGGCGAGGACGAGGCCCGTGCTGCCGCCGAAGCCAGTGGCGCGGTCGAGGTCCGTTGCGAATTCTGCGGGCGGGAGTATCACTTTCCGTTGACGGAGTTCGGCATACTGTTCCACGGTGCCGAGGGGACTGTACCGGCGCCTGAACGGCTTCAGTAAACGGCTTGTCTTGCATCTGGGGGGATCAAGGCTTGTTAAGAATTCATAAACACCCTAGGATCAAGTTCCCGTATTCGCGGGAACTTCCGTTGTCCGTCCCTGTCTGAACTGGTCCGATGCGTACCTTCCTGCGTCTACCGCTGGCCCTGCTGATCGCCCTTGGCGCGATCACGGGCGTGCATGCGCAGAGCAAGGACACCCGCACCGTTCTACCGGTGTGGAACAAGGGCAGCGGCAAGGTCGAGGCCCTGCTGTACCTTGAACCGACCGGCGAACAGGCCGCCGGCGCGCGCTGGCACTTCGGCCGCAACTCGCTGGATGCCGCCTTCGGGCTGTCGTCCGGCGACTCGCTGGGCCTGCTCTGCAGCAACAGCAGCGGAACCAGCATGAGCGGCCTCGCCAGCCACTGCATGCTGGCCAGCCTCGGCGATGACGATGACCTCAACAGCCGTCGCTTCACCGGCACCGCAGCGCTGAACCGTGGCAACAGCCGACTGGGCATCACCGCCGGCACCAGCCGTGAAACCCTGCCCGCCTGGCTGTCAGGACCGAACAAGACGCCTTCGCTGCGCGCCGAGCAGAACGACCTGACTGTATTCGCGCAGAAGAACATCGGCCGCGAGGGGTTCGTCTCCATCGCCGGTACCTACGCCAAGGCGCGTCTGGTGCCATTGGCCGATGCCTCACCGGCCCTCGTCGACCGCTGGGACAGCAAAAGCCTGAGCATCGGCGCCGGCTATGGCAACTTCACCGGCAGCATCATCGGCCGCGTCATCGACGTACCGGGCAAGCCCGGCAAGTGGGAAGGCCTGGGTATCGGCCTGACCTGGCGCACCCCATGGTCCGGCCAGCTCACCGTCGGCGCCGAGAATGTGATCAGCCGCGGCAAGAACCCGTTCTCGCCCCGCAACGAGAGCAACGACGACGGCACCGTGCCGTACGTGCGTTACGAACAGGATCTCTGATCCCGCTACGCGGATACCGCAGTGACTTTCCCCCGGGCGCCGAAAGGCGCCCGTTGTGCGTGTGCGTCTGGAATCTTCTGCAGAAACCCCGCAGCGGCAGAGATACTGCGGAAAACATATTGATACGTATCGACACATATAAAAAGAAACTTTTTTCGTCATTCTGCGTTAACAAACGAGGCATCTCGTCACTTCATACAGTGCAAGCGTTTGATTTTTATGAAAACAGTGCGTTTTTACCAAAATCACAGGTTTGATTAACACAGCTTTAATTCTTGGCGAACGCCCGCTACTATCGGCTCAGCCTCGCGATTTGGGAGCGCTTTTCGCTCCCCCGCCGGGCATTAACCCAGCCAAGATTTCTTGGAGAGAGAGAGCCAATGAAACTCAAGTCCAGCCAGCTGCGTGACGCAGTTGTGATCGCGCTTGTCGCCGGTGCCACCACCGCGACGGCACATGCCCAGGAAGCCACCAACCTCGACCGTATCGAGGTCACCGGTTCGCGCATCCGTCAGGTCGATACCGAAACCGCCCAGCCTGTTCTGAGCATCAGCCGCGCTTCGATCGAGAAGAGCGGTTTCAAGACCGTTGCCGACGTCCTGCAGAACATCTCTGCCGCCGGCAGCCCGGCCATCAGCCGTTCCGAACCGCTGTCCTCCGGTGAAGCCGTTGGCGGTTTCTACATCGACCTGCGCAACCTTGGTGCCGAGCGCACCCTGGTTCTGGTCGACGGCAAGCGCCTCGGCGCCAGCGTCAGCGGCCTGCAGGACGTCTCGCAGATCCCGTCGGCCATCGTCGAGCGCATCGACGTACTGAAGGATGGTGCTTCGTCGATCTACGGCTCCGACGCGATCGCCGGCGTGATCAACATCATCACCCGCAAGAACTTCGAAGGTCTGGAAGCCAATGCCTACGTCGGCCAGTACGGCGAAGGTGACGGCCAGAAGACCAGCTACGATTTCGTAGCCGGCTTCACCGGCGACCGCGGCTCGGTCACCATCGGTGCCGAGTACGCCGAAGAAAAGGAAGTCTGGGCCAAGGATCGCTGGTTCAGTCAGTCCCAGCGCACCAACCGCCACCCCGACCGCGGCTGGACCCCGGTCAGTCAGTGGGGCGCGGTCTATGACCTGAATGATCCGAAGGCACCGCTGCTGTCGCTGGACCGTGGCGGCAACGCGCGCGATCCGAACGCGTTCCACGAGACCGACCTCACCCCGATCACCGGTGACGTCAGCAACTCGAACGAGCAGATGCACCTGCTGACGCCGACCAAGCGCCGCTCGGTGTTCGCCAACGTCCAGTACGACCTGACCGACAACGTCCGCTTCGTCTCCGACCTGCTGTACACCCGTCGCGAGTCGCAGGCCCAGGTTGCCGGTTACCCGCTGCAGTCGGCCGACTATGAGCGCCAGTTCGGTACCAAGTTGTCCTCGGACAGCTACTACAACCCGTTCGGCACCGACATGGGCTTCATCCGCCGCGGCTGGGAAGTGCCGCGCCTGTCCACCAACAAGCTGACCACCTTCCGCTTCACCGGCGCCCTGCAGGGCAGCTTCCAGTTCAATGACAAGTACTTCGACTGGGAAGCCGGCTACATCTACCAGAACTCCGAGAACCTGCAGACCCAGACCGGCAACTACAACGTTCTGGCGGTCACCCAGGCCACCGGCGCGTCGTTCCTCAACCCGGCCACCGGCCGCGTCGAGTGCGGTACCGCTGCCGGCTTGGCCGCAGGTACCAACCCGATCTATGGCCCGGGCCCGGGCGGCTGCATCCCGTGGAATCCGTCCATTCCGGCCGGTCGCTCCGGTGATGGTGGCCTGACCGGCAACCCGGACCTGCAGCAGTTCCTGTTCCCGACCACCAAGAACACCGGTGAAGTCACCACCAAGACCTACTACGCGAACATCGCCGGCAGCCTGTTTACCCTGCCTGCCGGCGACCTCGGTTTCGCGCTCGGTTACGAGTACCGTGAAGACAAGGGTTCGTTCAATCCCGACGCCCTGTCGCAGTCTGGCTACTCGACCGATCTGGCTGCTGGCCCGACCGGTGGCGGCTATGACGTCAACGAAGTGTATCTGGAGCTGAATATTCCGGTGCTGGCCGACCTGCCGGGCGCCAAGGAACTGAGCTTCAACGCCGCGACGCGTTATTCGAAGTACAGCACCTTCGGCAACACCACCAACAGCAAGTTCGGCCTGAAGTGGAAGCCGATCGACCAGCTGCTGGTGCGTGCGACCTACGCCGAAGGCTTCCGCGCGCCGACCATCGACAACCTGTACGGTGGCAGCTCGCAGACCTTCGCTTACTTCACCGATCCGTGCGACACCGACTTCGGTTTGGCCGCAAGCGATCCGGCGACTGCCCAGCGCTGTGCCGCCGCCCTGGGTGCGCTGGCCCCCAACTTCCTTCAGCTGAAGCAGGGCTACGTCCCGGCCGAAGGCCCGGATGAGCAGAGCCCGGTGCCGTTCAATGCTGTCTCCAATCCGAACCTGACCCCGGAAAAGTCGAAGTCCAAGACCGTCGGCCTGGTGTGGAGCCCCACCTTCGCCCAGGGCCTGAACCTGAGCCTGGACTGGTGGAACATCAAGATCACCAACACCATCGTCACCGACGATCCGACCACCCAGCTCAACGACTGCTACGTGCTCGGCATCGCCGACCGCTGCAACTCGTTCACCCGCGACTCGACCCGCGGCATCGTCACCAACCTGACCTACGCGCCGCGTAATGCCGGCTTCCAGGAGACCGAAGGCTTCGACTTCGACGTGGCCTATCGCTTCGAAACCAGCGCCTGGGGCACGTTCAACGCCAACCTGCAGAACAGCTACGTCAGCAAGAACGTGCTGAAGACCACCAACGCCGCATCGGTTCCGGTGTCGATCCTGAATGGCTTCAGCAGCAACTTCCGCCTGCGTTCGAACCTGGTGCTGGGCTGGGAGTATGGCGACTGGGGCGTTACCTGGGGAACCCGTTACTTCTCCAGCGTGAAGGAACAGTGCTACTTCTCCACCGAGTGCAGCATCCCGGACTTCGGCTCGCCGGATCCGGCTCGCGATCAGGCGATGAACAAGCGCGGCGCGACCACCTTCCACGACCTCCAGGTCTCCTGGAACGCACCGTGGAATGCAACCATCGCCGTCGGTGCACGCAACGTGTTTGACCATTACGGCCCGCAGATGTACTCGGCGCCGAACTCGCAGTACTCGTACTACGGCGGCTACGACATCGGTCGCTTCATGTACATGCAGTACAAGCAGAAGTTCTGATCGATCGATTGATCAGCTGATGCAACAACGGCCCCGCAAGGGGCCGTTGTTCTTTGTGCGTTCAAGATGCGCGGCGATTCAGCATGGCGCACAAAAAAAGCCGCGGCCCTGCCGCGGCTTTCCTCTTACAGGACCGGAACGCTCAGCCGTTCGGAATCAACGTGTCGATCAGGTGTTCAACATACGCCTCGAAATCCTCACGGGCCTGCTTGGGCTGCTGCAGCTGCAGCGACAGCTGCAGGAAGCCGACGTAGGCGGCATAGGCCAGGCGCGCACGATGGCGTGCATCGGTCGAGCTGAGCCCTGCCTGACGGAAGGAAGCGATCAGGTAATCCAGGCGACGCTGCGAGACGCGGTCGATCACCGGGCGCACCATCGGGTGGTCCAGCGCCTTAAGCAGTTCGCTGTAGATGATGTGCGGCTGCACTTCATGGGCGACCATCTGGAAGAGCTGGCGCAGGCGCACGCGGGGATCGGGCACGTCTTCGAGGCTGCCGAACACCTGTTCCTGTTCGAACAGTTCCCAGCGCTCCAACGCCGCCTGCAGCAACGCATCGCGCGATGGGAAATGCCAGTAGAAACTGCCCTTGGTCACGCCCAGGCGCCGCGCCAACGGTTCCACCGCGACGGCACCCACGCCTTGTTCAGCAATCAGATCGAGGGCCGCCTGGGCCCAGTCTTCGGCACTCAGGCGGCTGTTGCGGCCGGCGCGCGGTTCGCCGGCAGAAGCGTCAGGTTGATTCATGGGCTGATTTAACCATACGCCGGGGTTCGTTGCAGTACGCGATTGCAGCCGGAACCGTCACAGCGGCGTCCAGATCGCCTCCCGCACCGCACCATACGATGCAGTATTGACTTCCTTCCGAAGCAATCCATACTAGCAAGTATGGTTATGTCCCCGACTCCCGCTGCGTTCCATGACCTGCGCCTGGAAGCGGCCCATGGTACCCGTCTGGCCGCCACCGCCAGTGACCACGGCCGTCGTGGCCGCGTGCTGTTCGCGCATGGCTTCGGCCAGACCCGGCACGCCTGGAATGCAACTGCCAGCGCCCTGTCCGCAGCGGGCCTGCAGACCCTGGCCTACGATGCCCGCGGCCATGGCGATTCGGACTGGAATGCCGCCGACCTGCCCTATCACGGCGAACAGTTCGCCGATGACCTGATCGTGCTGGCCGGCGAGCAACCGCGCCCTCCGGTGCTGGTCGCGGCATCGATGGGCGGCCTGTTCGGCCTGTTGGCCGAGTCGCGCTGGCCGGGCCTGTTCTCGGCGATGGTGCTTGTCGACATCACCCCGCGCTGGGATACCGCCGGGGTTGAACGCATCCTGGCCTTCATGACCGCCCATCCTGATGGCTTCGCCTCGCTGGCCCAGGCCGCCGACGTGATCTCGGCCTACATGCCGCACCGCCCGCGCAAATCCGAACAGTCGCTGCGCGCGCTGCTGCGCGAGGACGACCACGGCCGCTGGCGCTGGCACTGGGACCCGCGGCTGGTGGCCGAACTGGCCCGCGACAGCGAACAGCACCAGGACGCGCTGGCTGAAGCCGCACGCCAGGTGAAGTGCCCGCTGCTGCTGGTCAGCGGTGGCCGCAGCGACCTGGTCACGCCACAGACCGTGGCCGAATTCCTGGCGTTGGCGCCGCACGCGCGCCATGTACAGCTGCCGCAGGCCACACATATGGTTGCCGGCGACGACAACAACGCCTTTACCGCTACTGTGTTGGACTATCTGGACGTGTTGCCCGCAGCGGATGCTGCAGCTTCGTCCGCCACAAACGAGCACGTCACCGGAGCACGCTCATGAGCATCGTTCTTCCCTTCCTCGCCCTGCTGCTGGCAGGCGCGTTCGTCGCCTACCACCGCATGCGGCTGGTTACCTGGACGCTGATCAGCGTGGCCCTGCTGGCCGCCTGCTGGTTCATTCCCTACGTCAACCAGACCGCCACGATCGTCGCGGCCGCTGTGTTGGCCGTCATCGCCGTGCCGCTGCTGCTGCCGTTCATCCGCAAGCCGCTGCTGACCGGCCCGATGATGAAGGTGTTCCGCAAGGTGCTGCCGCCGCTGTCGCAGACCGAGCGCATTGCGCTGGAAACCGGCTCGGTCGGTTTCGAAGGCGAGCTGTTCACCGGTGACCCGGACTGGAACATCCTGCTCAACTACCCGAAGCCGCAGCTGACCGCCGAAGAACAGGCCTTCCTCGATGGTCCGGTGGAAGAGCTGTGCAAGATGGTCAACGACTGGGAAATCACCCACGTCCACGCGGACCTGCCGCCGGAACTGTGGGCCTTCATCAAGAAGAACAAGTTCTTCGGCATGATCATCCCGAAGGAATATGGCGGCTTGGGCTTCTCCGCTCTGGCTCACCACAAGGTGATCCAGAAGCTCGCCTCGGTGTCTTCGGTGGTCAGCTCCACGGTCGGTGTGCCCAACTCGCTGGGCCCGGGTGAACTGCTGGTGCATTACGGCACCCAGGAACAGAAGGACCAGTACCTGCCGCGCCTGGCCGATGGCCGCGAAGTGCCCTGCTTCGGCCTGACCGGTCCGTTCGCCGGCTCCGACGCCACCTCGATTCCCGACTACGGCATCGTCTGCAAGGGCGAGTGGAACGGCGAGCAGGTGCTCGGCGTCAAGCTGACCTTCGACAAGCGCTACATCACCCTGGCCCCGGTTGCTTCGCTGATCGGCCTGGCCTTCCGCATGTACGATCCGGACGGCCTGATTGGTGAAACCCGCGACATCGGCATCACCCTGGGCCTGCTGCCGCGCGAGACCGCCGGCGTTGAAATCGGCCGTCGCCACTTCCCGCTGAACTCGACGTTCCAGAACGGCCCGATCCGCGGCAAGGACGTGTTCATTCCGCTGACCCAGCTGATCGGTGGCGCTGCGATGGCCGGCAAGGGCTGGAACATGCTCAACGAGTGCCTGGCCGTGGGTCGTTCGATCACCCTGCCTTCCACCGCCAGCGGCGGTGCCAAGGCGGGTGCCGCGGTCACCGGCGCCTATGCGCGCATCCGCAAGCAGTTCGGCCTGTCGGTCGGCCGCTTCGAAGGCGTGGAAGAAGCGCTGGCCCGCATCGGTGGCAAGGCGTACAAGATCAGCGCGCTGTCGCAGGCCACCGCCGCTGCTGTGGACCGCGGCGACGTGCCGTCGGTGCCGTCGGCGATCGCCAAGTACCACTGCACCAACATGAGCCGCGAAGTGATCTCGGACATGATGGACGTGATCGGCGGCAAGGGCATCATCCTGGGGCCGCGCAACTTCGCCGGCCGCAGCTGGCAGGCCGCGCCGATCGCCATCACGGTGGAAGGCGCCAACATCATGACCCGCAGCCTGCTGATCTTCGGCCAGGGTGCGATCCTCTGCCACCCGTGGGTGCTGAAGGAAATGAAGGCGGCGCAGGATCCGGACACCCGTGCCGGCCTGCAGGACTTCGACCGCAGCCTGTTCGGCCACATCCGCTACGGCATCTCCAATGCTGTTCGTTCGTTCTGGTTCGGCCTGACCGGCGCACGCTTCGGCGCTGCCCCGGGCGACGCCTACACCCGCCGCTACTTCCGCAAGCTGGACCGTTACTCGGCCAACCTGGCGCTGATGGCCGACATCTCGATGATGACGCTCGGCGGCAAGCTGAAGTTCAAGGAATCGCTGTCCGGCCGTCTGGGCGACGTGCTGAGCCATGTCTACATGACCAGCGCCATGCTCAAGCGCTACCACGACGAAGGCGCGCCGCAGGCCGACCAGCCGCTGCTGGCCTGGGCCTTCCATGACAGCGTGCACAAGATCGAGGAATCGCTGTCGGCAGCCCTGCGCAACTTCCCGATCCGTCCGATCGGTTGGCTGATGTGGGCGCTGATCTTCCCGCTGGGCCGTCGTGCCGAGGCCCCGGGTGACCGCCTGAGCCGCCGCGTCGCCGCCCTGCTGATGGCCCCGAACGAAGCGCGTGATCGTCTGGCCAGCGGCGTGTTCCTGACCCCGTGCGAGAACAACCCGGGTGGCCGCATCAACAGCTACCTGAGCAAGGCGATCATGGCCGAGCCGGTGGAGCGCAAGTTCCTGAAGGCACTGAAGAGCAAGGGCATCGAAGCGCTGGACTTCAACAGCCAGCTGGACGAAGCCGTGGCCGAAGGCGTGATCACCCAGGACGAGCGCAGCCTGCTGGAAGAGCTGCGTACGCTGACCCTGGACACCATCACCGTGGACGACTTCGACACCCACGAACTGCGCGCGGCCAGCTACTACGACCGCCAGCACAAGGACCCGCACTCGCAGGCGGCCTGATCGCCCGCGACATGTGTTGCCTTCGACGGCGGGCTTCGGCCCGCCGTTGTTTCATCTGCCGACCGGAATTCCAACCATGTCCACGCCCCTGCTGTCCCTCTACCAGCGTCTGCAGCGATGGCCTGCCGGCAACTGGCTGTTCGCGCGCGCGGTGTGCTTCAAGGCGCCCTACTTCGCCAGCATCGCGCCGCGCATCACCCGCCTTGAGCACGGCCGCTGCGAAGGCACGCTGGCCGACCGGCGCAAGGTGCGCAACCACATCGGCACGGTGCACGCGATCGCGATGTGCAACCTGGCCGAGCTGACTGCCGGGTTGATGGTCGATGCCTCGCTGCCGAAGGGCATGCGCTGGATCCCCAAGGGCATGCAGGTGCAGTACCTGGCCAAGGCGCGCGGCATGTTGCAGGCAGTTGCGCTGCCGGCGCAGCCGATCGTGGCCGCTGCCGAGGGCTATGCGCTGCCGGTGACGGTGAGCGTGCGTGACCGCGCGGGGACGGAGGTGTTCAGCGCGGTGATCGACATGTGGCTGTCGCCGGCGAAGTAAGGTTCCCGCGAACGGCGCAGCCCCTCGTGGGTGGACGGCGAAAGCGGTTTATCGGTTGGGCCGGAGGGGTGGGGCCATGCGGGGACGCCGCAAGTACGTCCCTGTAGGCTTAGCCGCGCCATCCATGGCGCGGATACCCCGCCCGGCCCCCCCCCCTCCGGCCTCGGACGGATCTCTGCGGCGTCCCCCACGGAAGAGAAAAAGAAGAGCAAAAGCAAAAGCGACCCATCGGCCGCTTTTTTTCATGCACGCAGAACCCACAAGCGCAGCGACCCGCTGTTGCTCTTGATCTTCTTTTCTTCTCCGTGGGCTGGCCGCGCACGGAACCTGTCAGGGGTCGGGCGGGTGGGCCGTGCAGGGGCGTTGGCGCCATGGATGGCGCCATCGAGCTTACAGGGGTGAAGGCGCTTTGCTTGCGAAGCACTGCTTCGCAAGCGCCTGAACGCACAGCCGCCAGCGGCTGGGCCGGGCCCCGGAGGGGGACTTGCGGCGTCCCCCGCGAACCCAACCCGCCCGGCCAACCCCATGACAAGCTCTACGCGACCACCCCACGAGGGGCTGCGCCGTTGGCTGGAAACTACGCCAGCGCGCGAAACACCAACGCCAGGATCGCCGGCAGCGCCTGGATCATGAAAATGCGACGGCTGACGCTGTAGGCGCCATAGCACCCCGCTACCACCACACAGGCCAGCGAGAACGTCACCAGCACCGGCTGGTCGATCAACAGCCCCACCACGATGCCTGCAGCCAGGAAGCCGTTGTAGAGGCCCTGGTTGGCCGCCAGCACGCGCGTGGTCTCTGCCTTCTCCGGCGTGTTGCGGAACGTCTTCAGGCCCAGTGGGCGCGTCCACAGGAACATCTCCAGCACCAGGAAATAGACGTGCAGCAGTGCGACCAGCAGGGTCAAGGCAAGTGCGATCCAGTACATGGGCGTTTCCTTGGATAAATGGATGGGGTGATGGGGTCAGAGCCCTCTCCGTGGGAGAGGGATCCGACCCCGCGCGGCTCAGCGGTCGCGCGGCAGCTTCTTTTCTTCGCGCAGCACGCCGAACGCGGCAGCGGTCATGCATGCGGCAACCACCACGCCACCGATGAACACCACATGTGAACCAAACAAGGACAAGCCCTTGTGCACCCACGCAAAGCTCAGGTCCGCGCCGCGGTAGACCACGGTGTCGATGGCCGCACCGGCCTTGTAACGCCACTGGCGGTCTACGCGGGTATAGATGGTCTCGCGTGCCGGCTTGGCCAGTGCAAACTCGCTGGCACGGGTCATCACCTGCACCACCGCCACCATCAGCGGCATCGGCGAGGCAGCCAGCACCGAGAAACCGATCAGGATCGCGAAGCCCGGGATCAGCAGCGCCGGGGCGATGCCGTGGCGAGACAGCAGCCAGCGGGTCAGGCCGAGCTGCATCAACAGGGCCAGCGCGTTCACCGCCAGGTCGATGCGCGAGAAGAAGGCAGTGGCAGCGCCTGCATCGTTGAACGAGGCACGCACGATGGTGGCCTGCTGGTTGTACAGCAGGGTGCCCACGCCCACACCAAACAACACCATGATCGCCAGCCAGCGC
Organism: Stenotrophomonas sp. GW821-FHT09E08; assembly: GCF_059416125.1. Taxonomy (NCBI): domain Bacteria; kingdom Pseudomonadati; phylum Pseudomonadota; class Gammaproteobacteria; order Lysobacterales; family Lysobacteraceae; genus Stenotrophomonas; species Stenotrophomonas sp. GW821-FHT09E08. Next base: position 385,260 of record NZ_JBWKOO010000002.1, on the reverse strand, counting down.
AGCAGGGGCTCGCGCACGATCAGCTTCAGGCCATCCAGCACACTGCCGCCCATCGGCTTTTCACCGTCGACCAGTTGCTGTTCGCGCTCGCGCAGCACCGCCCAGTGCCGCAGCCGCCAGATGCTCAACAGGCAGATGGCGAGAAATCCGGCCGAGACCAGCATCAGGTTGGCGATGCCCACGCGCTGCACCAGCACGCTGGTGATGAACGGGCCGAGGAAGGCACCGATGGTGCCGGCCGCGCCGATGTAGCCGTAGTAGGCACGTGCCTGCGCGTTGGAAAACACATCGGCCATGAAGCTCCAGAACACCGCCACCGCGAACAGGTTGAAGACGCTGATCCAGAAGAAGAAGGCCATGCCTCGCCCGGGCACGTCGCTGTCGAACAGCGCGTAGAACCCCAGCAGAGTGACGATGAAGAACCCATACACCGCCGGCAGGAACACCCGTCGCGGGAAGCGGCTGACCAGCCAGCCGTAGACCGGCTGCAGCACCAGCATGATCACGAACACGCAGGAGAACAGGAACTGCAGGACGAAGTCCTTCAGCGCGATGCCGTGGCTGTTGAACCAGGCGATCAGCATCGGCGGGAACACGGTCTCCAGGTCGGCCGAAGCGGCCATCGCCTCACGCACCGGGCGCAGCACGTAGTAGCCGCTCAGCAGGCAGAAGAAGTACAGGAACGACCACCACAGCGCCGGCGACTCACGCAGTGCCGCGCTCAGGCCCCTCAGCGGCCCCCTGACCTGCACCGCACTCACGCGGCGTCCCTCGCCAGAAGACGGCGGTTGGACAGCGGCATGGCAGGCTCCGGGGGCAGTGAAGCGCGTACGTTAGCCAATGCACTGCAACATCGCCAGCAGCAGCCCCGCAGAAGGCTGAAACGCAGTGTCACGATCCCACCCGGACGATACGTTCCGACACACGCTTTCGGGGCGTCAAAATTCCAACTTTTTCAACGAGATGCGCATTCATCTTCGCTTTGTTTGTGCACAAGGGAAAAGCGGCGCTAGAATCGCCATCAGCAGTCGCGCACGGGTCTCCACGATGAAAAAGAACAGCCTGCGTCGTCCGATCCGTTCGGCGGCCACCGGTTTGCTGGGCATGTTGATGCCCGTTGCCTTGTCCACCACCGCGCAGACCCCGCCGCCGTTGCCGCCGATGCCGGCCAACATCGAATCCGCCGCCACCGCCGTCGCCCACACCCAGCCCGCCGCATACCGCACCGGCCTGGTGCCGCAGGTGCAGCTGCCGGCGGCCGGCTTCAACGTCGCAAACATCGAATCGATGGCGCAGCAGCTGACCTATGGTGAGCGCGTGCCGGGCATGGCCGTGGCCATCGTGCAGGGTGGCCGTGTGCTCAGCGCGCGCGGCTATGGCGTCACCGACGTCAACAACCCGCTGCCGGTCGATGCGCATACCGTGTTCCGCCTGGCGTCGCTGTCCAAGGCCTTCGCCGGCACCATGGCCGGCCTGCTGGTCAACGACGGCACCCTGCGCTGGGACAGCAAGGTCACCGACTACGTGCCGGGCTTCCGCCTCAACTCGCCGGAAGCGACTGATCGCCTGACCGTGGCCGACGTACTCAGCCACCGCGTCGGCCTGCCGTACAACGCCTACGACCGCGACATCGAAGGCAATGCCGAGTACTACTCGCTGACCCAGAAACTGGCCAACACCAGCCTGAAGTGCCTGCCGGGCGACTGCTACGCCTACCAGAACGTGGCCTTCAGCCTGATCGGTGACGTGGTCTATGCCGCCTCGGGCAGCTTCTACGAGCAGTCGGTCGAGCGCCGCATCTTCAAGCCGCTGGGCATGAACGATGCCAGCCTCGGACTGGCCGGCATCCAGGCCAGCTCACGCTGGGCGCGCCCGCACGTGCGCAGCCGTAATGGCTGGGTGTCGCTGACGCCGAAGCCGACCTATTACCGCGTCGCCCCGGCCGCCGGCGTCAACGCCAGCGCCAGCGACATGGCGCAATGGCTGCTGGCCCACACCGGCCACCGTCCGGACGTGCTGCCGGCACCGCTGCTGGCCACCCTGCATTCCAGCCTGATCAACACCCCGGGCGAGATGCGTTCGGGCTGGCGCCGCGAGCGCCTGCACTCGGCCGGCTACGCACTGGGCTGGCGCACCTTCGACTATGCCGGTCACGACGTGGTGTTCCATGCCGGCGCCGTGCAGGGCTACCGCGGCCTGGTCGCGCTGGTGCCGGAACGCGACCTTGGCATCGCCATCATGTGGAACGGCGAAAGCGGCCTGCCCAGCGGCCTGCTGCCGACCGTGCTCGACGCCGCCCTCGGCCTGCCGACGCAGCGCTGGCTGGACGTGGACACCGACTTCGGCAGCGACAACCTGATGGCCGAAGGCGCGAGCCCTGCGCAGCAGGACAAGCGCAAGGGCAAGGGTGCTTCCAGCAACCGTGCCGTCGCCTCGCCGCGCTGATCTGGCGGGCTCGACGGTGAGTACGAAGGGCGGCCCGCGGGTCGCCCTTTTTGTTGGCTGTTGTGGAGTCGAGCCTTGCTCGACTGTCCGTGCAAAGCAGTCGAGCACGGCTCGACTCTACAAATGCGTGAAGCAGCCGAGCAGGGCTCGGCTCTACAGTTCCAGCGGGCTAATGCGCGAAGTAGTGCATGCCGCCGTCCACCGGAATCACGGCACCGGTGATGTAGCCGGCCAGCGGCGAGGCCAGGAACGCCACCAGCGGCGCCACTTCCTCCGGTTCGCCGAAGCGCCCGATCGGGATGTTGCGGGCGATGAATTCGCGCCGGCTTTCCTCGGTGGGATGCAGGCGGTCCCGGATCTGCGCGCTATTGATCCGTCCCGGCGCGATTGCATTGACCGTGATGCCCTGTGTGGCCAGCGCCGACGACAGCCCCTTGCTCCACAGATGCAGCGCTGCCTTCGCTGCCGTGGCGGCGTTCACGGCACGCGGCTCCATCGAACCACTGAAGTTGATCACTCGTCCCCATCCCTGCGCCTGCATCGCCGGCAGCAATGCCTGGGTCAGCCGTCGCGCCGCAGAGAAATTCAGTGCGATCGCCTCCTCCCATACATCGTCGCCCGCATCCACCGTGGCCGGCCGCCCTCCTCCAGCCGCGTTGACCAGGATGTCCACCCGCTGCAGCGCTGCCAGCGAGGCATCGGCGATGCGGCGCACATCATCGGCATCGGTGACATCACCGAGCACGATGACCGGCGCGGGCGCGCCACCGCTTTCGATTTCCGCCGCCAGGGCCTGCAGCGGCTCCGCGCGCCGTGCACTGATCACAACACGCACACCCTGCGCCGCCAGCAACCTGGCAACACCGGCACCGATGCCGCTGCCCGCACCGGTGACCAGCGCGGTGCGTCCCTCGAGGTTCAAATCCATGGTGTTCTCCTGTGAGCATGGCCGGCACATCCGGCCCGTGCAGCGCATGCTCTTTGATCACCACTGATTGATAAACTCCGCGCAGGTTTCAGCATTCAACACCCGGGGTGTCAGATGAACCTGCTGGAGAGCATGCGGGTCTACGTGCTGATCGTGGACAAGGGCAGCCTCAGCGCTGCGGCGGCGGCGATGGATATTTCCGCGACGATGGCCGGCAAGCACCTGCGCTCGCTCGAGGCCCGGCTCGGCATGCAGCTGCTCAGCCGCACCACCCGGCGCCAGCACCTGACCCCCTTCGGCGAGGACTACTACGCGCGATGCAAGGAGATCCTGCGCCTGGTGGACGAGACCGATGCGCAGGCCCAGCACCAGCAGCTGGCACCCGCAGGAACGCTGCGCATCAGCGCTCCGGTAATCTTCGGCACCCATGCACTGGTGCCGGCGCTGGCCGAGTACATGGCCCGCTACCCGGACGTCCGTGTCGAGGCGACGCTGACCGACCGCGTGGTCGACCTGGCCGAGGAAGGCTTCGAAGCAGCGCTGCGCATCGGCACCCTGGCCGGCAGCAGCGAACTGATAGCACGGCCGCTCGCCCCGTATCGCTTGATGATGTGCGCCTCGCCGGCCTACCTCGCGCGCCACGGCACCCCGGACACGTTGCCAGCGCTCGCCTCGCATCAATGCCTGTCCTTCGAACCCAGCGCGCTCGCGCAGTGGCTGCAGGCCGGCGCTGGCGAGCTCGACCACACGCCCGATGGCCGGCTGCAGATCAACAACGGCGAAGCACTGCGTTCGGCCGCACTGCATGGGCTGGGCATCGTGCTGCAATCGACCCTGCTGCTGGCCGCGGATGTCGACGCCGGGCGCCTGGTGCAGCTGTTCCCCGAGCACGGTCAGGCCGGTCGGCCGATGCACGTGGTCTACGCCCACGACCGCTACCGCTCAACCCGCCTGCGCAGCTTCCTCGACTTCCTGGTCGAGCGTTTCCCGCCCTTGCCGACCACGTTCGCAACCGACATCCGAGCATAAAAAAACCCCCTCCCTGCTGGGCAACAGGGAAGGGGTTTCAGGATGCGGCTATCGGGAAGTACTTAGATCAGCGGCGCCGGGGTTGCCGGCAGAGCGACCGGAGCAGCCTTCTTCTTGCGGGCGGCCGGCTTGCGCTTGGCAACCTTCTTCGCTGCCTTCTTCGGGGCAGCCTTCTTGGTGGCCTTCTTCGCGGTCTTCTTCACTGCCTTCTTGGCGGTCTTCTTTACCGCCTTCTTTGCAGTCTTCTTTACTGCCTTCTTGGCGACCTTCTTGGCGACCTTCTTGGCCGGCTTGCGGGCAGTAGCCTTCTTGGCAGTCTTCTTGGCAGTCTTCTTGGTGGCCTTCTTGGCTACCTTCTTGACGGCCTTCTTCGCGGTCTTCTTGACGGCCTTCTTGGCAGTGGACTTCTTGGCTACCTTCTTTGCCGCCTTCTTCACTGCCTTCTTCGCAGTGGTCTTCTTGGCGACCTTCTTCGCAGCCTTCTTCACTGCCTTCTTGGCGGTCGCCTTCTTCGCGACCTTCTTCACTGCCTTCTTGGCAGCGGCCTTCTTAGCGACCTTCTTCACCGCTTTCTTGGCGGCGGGCTTTTTCTTCGCAGCTTTCTTGGTTGCCATGGGATGGCTCCTCGTCAGTGATAGGGAGTTGAAACGCCCAGGTGGATCAAACCCGCGGATGCTGCGTGCGGGGACCGCCGGCGCGTCAGGCGCGCCGTTACGGATGCGGCAATGCCCGCCTCGATCGGCGGAGCGGGCATCGGAACGGGAGGTACCTTGCATTTCTCCGGGGGAAGCGGGGCCATGTCCACCGTCATCAGGGTCGCGGTGGTCTTGAAGGGGCTGCTTCGCATCGGACGATTGATTCTGCGCACTCGGTTGGGCAGGCAAGGTCTGCTGAGGCGAAACCTAATCACGGTTTTTTTTACTGTCAACAACCCCCGCGAAAAATTTTCACATCCGCGCCGTCCGCGGCGGCGTCTGCACGGTCGCCACGTCGCGCCTGCAGCGACCGCCGAAGCGCCGCGCACGCACGTTGCCTGCAACAACGCAGACGCAATCGTTGAACAAAAAGCACTTGAAATAAGCACTCTACGCAGAAGCGTGCATGTCCGTCGCCACAGCATGCATGCATTGCAAACAACCATCACCGCTGCCGCCAACGCCAGCACAACGGCGCCGCAACGGGGCATCAAAAGTTTTCACATCCGGACACGCCAACGCGGGGTGGAAACGCGGATTTGCGCAAAACTGCGCATGCCCTTCCGTGCCGTTCGTCTGCCCGCTGATGCCATGCCGAGGGTCGGCAGCGAACCCGTTGTCATGAGTCGGGCACCATCGCCAAAACAAAAACGGCCACCCGAAGGTGGCCGTGTCCGAACCCGGAAGTGACGACTCAGTGGTCTTCGTCTTCCAGGGCTTCGGCGTACGCGTCCGGATCCAGCAGCTCGTTGAGCTCATCGGCGTTGGACAGTTCGACCACGTACATCCAGCCGTCGCCGTAGGCATCTTCGTTGATGGTTTCCGGCTTGTCCGACAGCGCCGAGTTGACCTCGACGATGGTGCCGCTGACCGGGCTGTAGACGTCGGAGGCGGCCTTCACCGACTCGACGACCGCGATCTGCTCGTTGGCCTTGGCGGTCGCGCCGACTTCGGGCAGCTCGACGTAGACCAGGTCACCCAGCAGGCCCTGGGCGTGGTCGGAAATACCGACGGTCACGCGGCCATTGCCTTCGACACGGGCCCACTCATGGGACTTGAGGAACTTGAGGTCGCCGGGGATCTCGCTCATGGGACTGCTCCAGAGATATGCAGGGGTGGAAAAAACGGGGCTAGTGTAACCAACCGGCCGCCACTGCTGTCAGTGACGACCGGCATGTTTGGATCAGGCGTCGCCAAGCACGCCGGGCTGGGCCTGGCCTTCGCGCACGAACGGGAACTTGACCACGCGCACCGGCACCTGCCGGCCGCGGATGTCGACGGTGACCTCGCCCAGTTCACCGGCCGGCACGCGCGCGAAGGCGATGCCCTTGGCCAGGGTCGGCGAGAAGGTGCCGGACAGGATCTCGCCCTGGCCACCGGCGGTGGTCACCGCCTGACCATGACGCAGCACACCCTTCTCGTCCATCACCAGGCCGATCATCTGGCGTGCGGTGCCAGCGGCCTTCTGCGCTTCCAGCACGTCGCGGCCGATGAAGTCGCGACCTTCGTCCAGAGACACGGTCCAGGCCAGCGCCGCTTCGTACGGGCTGATCGCTTCATCCATGTCCTGGCCATACAGGTTCATGCCGGCTTCCAGGCGCAGGGTGTCGCGCGCACCGAGTCCGGCCGGCTTCACGCCAGCCGCCAGCAGGCGGTTCCAGAACGCGACCACGGCATCCTGCGGCAGCAGGATCTCGAAACCATCTTCACCGGTGTAGCCGGTGCGGGCGACGAACAGCTCGACGCCATCGTCGGACTGCGCCTGCAGCGCAGCAAAGCGGCCAAGCTTGGTCAGCGCTGCACGGTCGGCTTCGCGGGCCAGGCCGATGACGATGTCGCGCGCCTGCGGGCCCTGCACGGCAAGGATGGCCAGGTCCGGACGCTGCTCGACGCTGACGCCGAACGGCGCGGCCTGCTCGCGCAGCCAGGCCAGGTCCTTCTCACGGGTGGATGCGTTGACGACCATGCGGAAGAAGTCATCGCCCAGGTAGTAGACGATCAGATCATCGATGACGCCGCCGCGCGGATTCAGCATGCACGAGTACAGGGCCTTGCCGGTCACCTTCAACTTGTCCACGGAATTGGCCAGCAGGCGGCGCAGGAACGGCTTGACCTGGTCACCGCGCAGGTCGACCACGGTCATGTGGCTGACGTCGAACACACCGGACTCGCGACGCACCAGGTGGTGTTCGTCCAGCTGCGAGCCGTAGTGGATGGGCATGTCCCAACCCCCGAAATCGACCATCTTGGCGCCAAGGGCGCGGTGGGTATCGTTGAGCAGCGTCTTCTGGGTCATGACCGGGTCCGGCAGCAGAGGAAACAAGAATCCCCATTATCCCAGATCGGTCGCCCGCAGGTGTGCCGCAGCGCAGCGCCGGAGCTGTAGAGCCGAGCCCATGCTCGGCTGCTCTTCGTGTGGAAGCCGAGCGTGAGCTCGGCGCTACAGGGGGCGGCCTGCGTCCTCGACCACCAGCACCGTGCCCTGCACGCTGAGCACCTTCACCCATGCGCCTGCAGGCAGCTCCGGACCGCTCACCTGCCAGGACGCATCGTCAATGCTGACCCGTCCCTGGCCACCGACGATGCCCTGCTGCAGTACCACCTCCCGACCGACCAGCTGCTCGGCGCGGCGGTTGAGCAGCGGCGCATCGCTGGGCCGGGCGCGGGGCCGCCCCCAGCGCCGGTAGCATTGGATCGAGACAACGCTCAACAGCACGAAGGCAACCACCTGCCACAGCAGCGGGATATCGCCGAACACCGCCACCAGCACGAACACCGCCGCCGCGCCGATGCCGATCCACAGCATGAACGCCCCCGGTGCCAGCGCTTCGGCCGCGAACAGCAGCAGTGCCAACGCGCCCCAGCCTACGACTTCCCAGCGCATGTCAGCCTCCGATCGGTGGTGGCCGCTTGCTGGCGGCCTTGCTGTCCTGGTCGGCCAGCGCCTGCTTGGCCAGCTCAGCCACGCCGGCAATCGAACCAATCACCCCGCTGGCCTCCATCGGCATCAGCACCAGCTTCTGGTTCGGCGAACTGGCCAGTTCCTTGAAGGCTTCCACGTACTTCTGGGCGACGAAGTAGTTGATCGCCTGCACGTCACCCTCGGCAATCGCCACCGACACCACCCTGGTCGCCATGGCCTCGGCCTCGGCCAGGCGCTCGCGGGCCTCGGCATCGCGGAACGCCGCCTCACGGCGGCCTTCGGCCTCCAGCACCGTGGCTTGCTTCTCGCCTTCGGCGCGCAGGATCTCCGACTGCCTTGAACCCTCTGCCTCAAGGATCTGCGCGCGCTTCTCGCGCTCGGCCTTCATCTGCCGCGCCATCGCATCCAGCAGGTCGCGCGGCGGCTGGATGTCGCGGATCTCGATGCGGTTGACCTTCACGCCCCACGGGTTGGTGGCATGGTCGACCACGCTCAGCAGCTGCGCATTGATCACTTCGCGCTGGCTCAGTGATTCATCCAGGTCCATCGAACCGATCACGGTACGAATATTGGTCTGCACCAGGGCGATCATCGCCACTTCCAGATTAGCCACTTCATAGGCGGCCTTGGCCGCATCGAGTACCTGGAAGAACACCACGCCGTCCACGCGCACGGCGGCGTTGTCCTTGGTGATCACTTCCTGGCTGGGCACATCCAGCACCTGCTCCATCATGTTCACCTTGCGCCCCACCCCGTACACGATCGGAATCAGGAAATGCAGGCCTGGGGTCATGGTGTGCGTGTAGCGCCCGAAGCGCTCGACGGTCCACTCGTAGCCCTGGGGCACCATCCGTACCGCCTTGAACAGGATCACCACGGCCACGAAGGCCAGTACCACGGTAAAGAACATGGTCGGGAACATCTTGCTTTCCTTATCTATGACGTCCAGGCCCCAGCATAGCGCGTGAAGGCGACATTCACAGCCGGGGCTACCAGCGCACGCGCCCGCGCAGGATGTCGGCGAACATCACCCAGTCGCCCATGAACGAGTACAGCGGATGCTGGAAGGTGGCAGGGCGGTTCTTCTCGAAGAAGAAATGGCCGACCCAGGCGAATCCATAACCGCAGAACAGGGCGCCGAGAAGGAGCAGCGGCTGGCCGCGCAGGATCGCGGCTGCGACCAGCAGCAGGACTCCGCAACTACCGATGAAATGCAGCCGGCGCGACACCGGGTGGCGGTGCTCGCTGAGGTAGAACGGATAGAACTCACGGAAGCTGGCGAAGCGGGACATGCGCATGCTCCGGGCTGTACTGCCTGCATCATGCACCTTCCGGGGAGGCAGCGCTGCGCGAGCATCCTTGCCCTTGTAGAGCCGAGCCATGCTCGGCTGCCTCGGCTCGACGGATCCTGGCAGAAGCAGTCGAGCATGCCTCGACTCTACACCGAAGGCGCGCGCGGTCCGAACATGATCACCGCCATGCCGGCCAGGCACAGGGCTGCACCGAGCAGGTCCCAGCGGCTGGGACGGATGCCATCGACCAGCCACAGCCAGAACAGCGCAGTGCCGATATAGACGCCACCGTAAGCGGCATAGACGCGGCCACTGGCGGTTGGATGCAGGGTCAACAGCCACGCGAACAGGGCCAGACTGGCTGCCGCCGGCAGCAGCAACCAGATGCTGCCGCCCTTGCGCAGCCACAACCACGGCAGGTAGCAGCCAACGATTTCGGCCAGCGCGGTCAGCAGGAACAGCGCGAGCGTCTTCACGCCTTCTCCGCCGCCTTGGCGTGCTGCCACAGTGCTTCCTGCGCATCCAGGTCCAGCGCGGACAGCGCTTCCCCCTGCACTTCGGCCTGTGCCTCCATCGCACGGAAGCGACGTTCGAACTTGTGGTTGGCCCCGCGCAGTGCCGCGCCCAGATCGATATCGGCATGGCGTGCCAGGTTGGCGCAGACGAACAGCAGGTCGCCCAGCTCTTCCTGCAGGCGCGCCTTGTTGCCGGCGATATCGCCGCGCTCGAACTCCTCGCGCAGTTCCTGCAGTTCCTCGGCTGCCTTGTCCAGCACCGGCAGCGGGCCCGGCCAATCGAAACCGACCTTGGCCGCACGCGACTGCAGCTTCACCGCCCGCTGCCATTCGGGCAGGCCACGTGAGATGCCGGCCAATGCGGAGGTGTCCTGCTCGCCCTTGGCGACTCGCTCGGCACGCTTGATCGCATCCCAGTTGCGCGTCACCCCGTCGGCGTCATCGACGCTGACATCGGCGAACACGTGCGGGTGGCGGCGCTGCATCTTGTCGCTGATCGCGCGTGCGACCTCAGCGAAGGCGAAGGCACCCTGCTCCTCGGCCATGCGCGCATGGAACACCACCTGCAGCAGAAGGTCGCCCAGCTCATCGCAGAGATCATCGAGGTCGCCCCGATCGATGGCATCGGCCACCTCGTAGGCTTCCTCGATGGTGTACGGGGCGATGGTCGCGAAGTTCTGCTCCAGGTCCCAGGGGCAGCCATCCTGCGGATCGCGCAGGCGCGCCATGATCGACAGCAGGCGTTCCAATTCGTTGCTGGCGGCACTGTCGGTGGTGGGGGTGTCGTGCGCGCTCATGCGGTCTCCAGGGTCAATCGGACAACCAGTCGCGCCAGGGCAGGCTGGTGTCACCAAGGGCAATGAAATCGCCGTTCAACAGGGTCTCGCGGCGGTTGTAGCGGAACGGCTTGCCGGTCGCCGCCGACAGCACCGCGCCACCCGCAGCGTGCAGCACGCACTGGCCGGCGGCGGTGTCCCATTCGGAGGTCGGGCCCAGCCGAGGGTAGACATCCAGGCCGCCTTCGGCGATCCGGCAGAACTTCAGCGATGAGCCCTGAGCGATGGTTTCGATGCGCCCCATCCGCGCCAGCAGCGCTTCGGTTTCCGGCGACCGGTGGGAGCGGCTGGCGGCCACCCGCAGCGGTGCGGTGGCCGGCGTGCGGGTACGCAGCACAGTGTCATGCAGGCCCTGGCGACGGTACGCCAGCTCACCACGCATGGCATGCCAGACGATGCCGGTGACCGGCGCCAGCACCACACCGAAGGCCGGCGCGCCCTGGTAGATCAATGCGATGTTGACGCTGAACTCGCCATTGCGCTTGACGAACTCGCGGGTGCCGTCGAGCGGGTCGACCAGCCAGTAGGCACCCCAGTGGCGGCGCTGCTCCCAGCCCACCTGCGCCGACTCCTCGGACAGGATCGGCAGATCCGGGGTCAGCTGCTGCAGGCCCTGCTCGATGACCTGGTTGGCCGCCAGGTCGGCACTGGTGACCGGGCTGTCGTCGTCCTTGAGCTGCACGTCGAAGCCATCGGCATACACCTGCATGATGGCCTGTCCGGCTTCCTGGGCGATGGCGATGGCGGTCTCGCGCAGGTCCGTGGTCAGTTTGATCATCGCGTTCCCTGCAGCCACTGCCGGGCGATGAACAGCGCCGCCAGCGAGCGACCCTCGGAGAAGTCCTCGCGCAGCATCAGCTGGTCCAGCTCGGCCAGCTTCCACGGCACCACTTCCAGCTCTTCCGGCTCATCGCCGGCCAGCTTTTCCGGGTACAGGTCGCGCGCCACCACCAGCCACGACTGATGGCTCATGTAGGTCGGGGCCAGGGTCATCGCGCGCAGCACGTCTACCCGGCGCGCACCATAACCGGCCTCTTCCTTCAGTTCACGGTCCGCGGCCTGCTCGGGGGTCTCGCCGGCATCGATCCGGCCCTTGACCAGCCCCAGTTCGTAGCGGTGCATGCCGGCAGCGTATTCACGTACCAGCAGCACGGTCTCGTCATCAAGCATCGGCACCACCACCACCGCGCCGTGGCCCCGGCTGACCAGGCGCTCGAAGCGGCGGCGTTCACCGTTGGAGAACTCCAGGTCCAGGTGCTGGCGCTGGAAGGGACCGTTCTCTTCATCGGTGATCCGATGGATGATCGGCAAGCGACGGCCGCCACGGTCATCGTTCATGCGGAATCTCCGCGGCGGCCGGCGTCTGCGCCGGGGCCGATAGAATGTGCAGGCAGCAACATGTTCATGAGCCCGAAATGCTAGCAGACCCAACCCCCTCCCCGCTGGTCGAGCACTGGCGGCAACGCGACCTGAAGGTGCTGTGGCACCCGTGCACGCAGATGCGCGAGCATCCGCACACCCTGCCACTGGTCCCGATCGCACGCGGCCAGGGCGCCTGGTTGTTCGACCACGACGGCAACCGCTACCTGGACGCGGTCAGCAGCTGGTGGACCAACCTGTTCGGCCATGCCGAGCCGCGCATCGGCGGCGCCATCGCCGCCCAGGCCGGGCAGCTGGAACAGGTGATGCTGGCCGGCTTCGGCCACGAGCCGGCGATCACCTTGGCTGAACGCCTGCTGGCGCTGGCACCACGGCAGCCCGGCCGCGAACCGCTGGCCAAGGTGTTCTATGCCGACAACGGTTCAGCTGGCGTGGAAGTGGCGCTGAAGATGGCGTTCCAGTATTTCCAGAACCGCGGAGAGCCGCGCCGCACGCGCTTCATCGCGCTGGAGAACGGCTACCACGGCGAGACCCTGGGCGCGCTGGCGCTGGGCGACATCCCGCTGTACCGCCGTGTCTATGCGCCGCTGCTGGCCGAAGGCCTGTTCGCGCCCTCGCCCGACGCCTACCTGGCCGAGCCTGGCCAGAGTGCGGCAGATCGCGCGCGGCAGGCGGCGGATGGACTGGCCACGCTGTTCGACCAGCACCCGGGTGAGATCTGCGCGGTGATCCTGGAACCGCGCCTGCAGTGCGCAGGAGGCATGCGGATGCACGACCCGGTGTACCTGCAGCGCGTACGCGAACTGTGCGATGCGCACGGTGCGTTCATGATCGCCGACGAAATCGCCGCAGGCTTTGGCCGCACCGGCACGATGTTCGCCTGCGAACAGGCCGGGGTGATGCCGGACCTGATGTGCCTGTCCAAGGGACTGACCGGCGGCTTCCTGCCACTGGCCGCCGTGCTCGCCACGCAGGCACTGTACGACGCGTTCCTCGATGACTCCCGCGAGCGCGCGTTCCTGCATTCGCACAGCTACACCGGCAATCCGCTGGCCTGCGCGGCGGCGTTGGCGACGCTGGACATCTTCCGCGACGACGATGTGGTCGCACGCAACCGCGGCATCGCTTCGGTGATGGGGACCCTCGCCGCGCCGTTCGCCGACCATCCGCACGTGGCCGATGTACGCCAGGCCGGCATGGTGGTGGCCTTCGAGCTGTCGCGTGACGGCAACAGGCGCACACCGTTCGACCCATCACTGCGGCTGGGCCTGCACGCCTACAAGGCCGCGCTCAAACGCGGCGTGGTACTGCGCCCGCTGGGCGATGTGCTGTATTGGATGCCACCGTACTGCGTGGACGATGAACAACTGGAACTGCTGGCACATACCACGCTGGCAGCCATCGACGAGGCAATTGCATGCGCGTGACCCGCTGCCCCATCGATCTGGCGCTGCACAGCGGCCAGACCGTGACCCTGCCGGAAGAGACGGCCAACCACCTGGTACGGGTGATGCGCCTGCGCGAAGGTGATACCTGCGTGCTGTTCAACGGCGATGGCCACGACTACAGCGCGACGCTGACCGTGGCCGGCAAGCGCGAGGTGCAGGTCCGCATCGACGCCGTGCAGGCCATCAACAATGAGTCGCCGCTGGCGATCACCCTGCTGCAGGGCATTGCCCGTGGCGAGAAGATGGACCTGATCCTGCAGAAGGCCACTGAGCTGGGCGTGGCGGCGATCATTCCGGTCAATGCCGAACGTACCGAGGTGAAGCTCGACGCCGCACGCGCCGAGAAGCGCGTGGCGCACTGGAACAACGTGGTGGCCTCGGCCTGCGGCCAGTCCGGGCGCGCGCGCATTCCACAGGTGGGTTCACCGTTGTCGCTTGCGCGGGCGGCAGCGGCACTGCCGGTGGATACGCTTCGGTTGACCCTGGATCCGCAGGGTGCGCACCGGCTGTCGACGATGGACGCCGCACCTGCCGGGGGCATCGTGATTGCAATCGGTCCGGAAGGAGGGTGGTCGCCACGCGACCGGGACCAACTGGCGGCCGCTGGCTTCCAGGGCCTGCAGCTGGGTCCGCGCATCCTGCGCACCGAGACCGCCGGGCTGGCCGCGATCGCGGCGCTGCAGGCGCGGTTGGGCGATCTGGGGTAAGGCTGATTCGTGGTAGTGCCGGCCGCTGGCCGGCATCCACCGGATCATGAGGTTGCCGGCCAGCGGCCGGCACTACCAGGAATTCGAAATGCCCGGCGGATTCCCGATCAAACGGCCAGCGAATCCAGCGCGGCTTCCAGCGCGTCCAGGTTCGGCAGCAGCGCGCTCTGCTCGCCCAGCAGCACGCGCATGTGCACGATGTCCGGCAGGGTTTCCTCCGAGGCATCGGCCAGCAGGCCGTCGCGCGGCACCGAGATCAGCTGCGGGAAGTTCTGCGTCAGCAGCGCGTAGTACGGACGCTGCGCGTTGCCGCTGAGGGCCTTCAGCACCACCACTTTGTTGTGGCCGCCCACGGCTTCTTCGCCCAGTCCCGAAAGACGTGCGAACGACACCAGCGGCACCTGCCAGCCATGCCAGCCGATCTCGCCGACCAGCCAGCGGGGCGCATCGGAGACCGGCTGCACCGGCACGCGCGACATCATTTCAGCCACGGTGGCATTGGGCAGCAATACGCGCGCGTTGCCTGCCTGGATCAGGACGCCGCGGATCTCGTCATTGCTGGCGTAGCTCATGGTGCCTCTCCGTTGTCGTCATCCACGCCCCAGCGTGCGGCAATCGCCTGTGCCAGTTCCTGCGGCTCCCCCGCCACCATGCCGGCGGCAACCACAGCGGTGGCTGCGGCCGGGTCATAGCAGCCCTCGCCCACCTGCCCGGCCACCCAGGCGCCGGCGGCAGCCAGGTCCAGCGCCGGTCCGACGTGGCCCAGGTCGGCCCCGCTGAGCAGCACCAGTGCCGTGTGTTCCGCCGGTAGCGCGGCAATCGAAATGCCCTGTGCGTCGCTGATGAAATGCAGGCCATCTGCAGCCACCTGCACGCCGATGTCATCGGCCAGCACATGCACTTCGCCCGCTGCCGCACGTTGGCCGGCTTCGGCCAGCTGCACCGGCAACGGCGACACCCGTGCCATCTGCTTGACCAGGTTGCCGTAACGGCCACCATCCAGGCGCATGTGCACCAGCACCGGCACGGCCAGCGACGCCGGCAGCGCACCGAGCAGGCGTCGCAGCGCATCCGGGCCGCCAATGCCGGCCAGCACCAGCAGGGATCCGGCCTGCGCGCCAACCGGCGCTGCAGCGTCCAGATCGACCAGGCTCAGGTGATCGGTATCGAACGAGGGAGGTGCCGCCTCGACCGCAGCGATGCCGACTGCAGCCGGTGCATCCACCACGTCATCGACCAGCGACCACGCGGTGTGGTCGAAGGACACCGGCGGTGCGGCTGCGGCAGGCTCTGCCATCGCTGGCGGCAACGGCGGTGCCTCCAGTGGCTCCGGCACGACCGGCTGCAGCGCGGCCAGTGCCTGCTCCAGCGCGATCGGTTCATGCAGGTGAGCCGGGGGCGAATACAGGCCGTCGGCCGGGACGTCGTCGGCCCAGCTCAACGCCTGGTCCAGGTGCGGCTGCAGTGCTTCTTCACGTGGCGCGGGCGGCGGTGCCGGATGGCCCGGCTCCAGCTGCAGGCTGGGTTCATCCTCGGCACCCGGCGGCAACACCTGCTGGTGGCCGTGCAGCTTCGCAGCCAGATGTCGGCCCCAGCGCTGGGCTTCCCAGCCATCGCGGCGCGCGGCCAGTTCGGCCTCGTCGAACACCAGGGTCAGGCCCGGTGCGGACAGCACGGCGTCCAGCCGTTCCAGCGCGTCCTCGATGGCCGCCTCCAGAGCAATCACCACGAACTGCGGCCGCGCCTGCTGCAGGACCTGCGGCTCCAGGCTGTTCGGGTCGTCTTCCAGCACCAGCTGCACATCGGCGTGCGACAACGCCTCACGCAGGCGCTCACGCGCCGCGCCGGGGCGGGCCAGCAGGGCCACGGCCGGAGCCGCTTGGGTTTCACTCACGGACACGGGCGATCCCCAGCAGGTCGTACACGTTACGCATCAGGTCCAGTTCCTGGTACGGCTTGCCCAGGTAACGCTGGACACCGATCTCGAAGGCGCGCTGGCGGTGCTTGTCACCACTGCGCGAAGTGATCATCACGATCGGCACGTCCTTGTAGCGCGGGTCGGCACGCATCGCGGTGGCCAGCTCGTAGCCATCCATGCGCGGCATCTCGATATCCAACAGCATCAGGTCCGGCACGCGCTCTTCCAGGCGCTCCAGCGCTTCCACGCCATCGCGGGCGACGCTGACCTCGAAGTTGTGGCGCTCGAGGATGCGGCCGGTGACCTTGCGCATGGTCAGCGAGTCGTCGACCACCATCACCAGCGGCACCTGGCGCTCCTGCCGTGGCGCATTGGCCAGTACCGGCAGCGTCGGATTGGCGAGGAAGCGGCGCACCAGCGGCGCCACGTCCAGGATCACCACCACGCGGCCATCGCCGGTGATGGTGGCACCGTAGATACCCGGCACCGAGGCGATCTGCAGGCCGACCGGCTTGACCACGATTTCGCGGTTGCCCAGTACCTGGTCGATCGCCACGGCGGCGCGCAGGTCGCCGGCGCGGACCAGCAGCAACGGCACCTGGTGCTGGCCATCGGCACGCGCCGGGGCCTGTCCGACCAGGCTGCCGAGATCGTACAGCGGGTAGTCTTCGCCGCTGTAGCGGTAGCTGCTGTCGGCGGCTTCGAAACGCTCACGCGACAGGCGGCCGATACCACTGACCGAGGCCACCGGTACCGCGAAAGTGGTTTCGCCGATCTGCACGAACACTGCCTGGGTGACCGCCAGTGTCTGCGGCAGGCGAAGGGTGAAGCGCACGCCCTGGCCACGCACCGACTGGATGTCGACCGAGCCGCCCAGCTGGCGCACTTCGTTGCGCACCACGTCCATGCCCACGCCGCGGCCAGCCAACTGGCTGACCTGGTCGGCAGTGGTGAAACCGGAAGCGAAGATCAGGTTGTCCAGCTCCTGCTCGCTCGGCTGCGCATCGGCAGCCAGCAGGCCACGGTCGAGGGCACGGCGGCGGATCGCTTCGCGGTCCAGGCCAGCGCCGTCATCGGCCACGTCCAGCACGATTTCCGAGCCTTCGCGGTGCAGGCGGATGGCGATCTCGCCCTCCTCCGGCTTGCCGGCGGCACGACGTTGTTCCGGCGCTTCCAGGCCATGGGCAACCGAGTTGCGCAGCATGTGTTCCAGCGGCGCGACCATGCGGTCGAGCACGTTGCGATCGAGTTCGCCGTGGGTACCTTCCAGGGTCAGATGGACCTGCTTGCCGGTATCCATGCCGGCCTGGCGGACCACACGGCGCAGGCGCGGCACCAGGCCATCGAACGGCACCATGCGCGCGCGCATCAGACCGTCCTGAAGTTCCGAACTAACGCGCGACTGCTGCTGCAACAGCGAATCGTACTGGCGTGACAGATCGTCGAGCACGCCCTGCAGGCCGCCAAGGTCGGCCGCCGATTCGTTCAGCGCGCGGCTGAGCTGCTGCAGAGTGGAGAAGCGGTCCAGCTCCAGCGGGTCGAACTTCTGGTCGGCCTGGTCCTGCTCGCGCTGGTAGCGGGCGACGATCTGCGCCTCGGTTTCCAGATCGAGGCGGCGCAGCTGATCGCGAAGACGCGCATTGGTGCGCTCCAGTTCGCCCATCGCGCCTCGGAAAGCACCCAGCTGCTGCTCCAGCCGCGAGCGGTAGATCGCCACTTCACCGGCGTGGTTGACCAGGCGGTCGAGCAGGTCGGCGCGCACGCGCACCTGTTCCTGCTGCGGACGCGCCAGCGGATCTTCGTCGACCACGCCTTCGGCCGGCAACGGTGCCGACAACGGCGCATCGAGCAGTGCCGGAGCCGGACTGGCGACCGGTGCCGAAGCGGTTTCTGCGACGCTCGCCACGTTGGTTGCCGCTGCCGCAGCAATATCGGTGGTGGTACGCACTTCGAACGCATCTACCAGGTCCTGCGCCGGTTCCACCACGCGATGATCACCGGTGCGGGTCAGCAGCTGGTGCAGGCGGTCGAAGCCACGCTCCAGCAGCTGCACATCGCGGCGCTCGATCTCGGTGCGGCCTGCGGCGACAGCTTCCAGCAGCGATTCGATGCTGTGACCAAGGTCGCCGATGGCATTGATGCCGGCCATGCGTGCGCCACCCTTGAGGGTGTGCAGGTCGCGCTGCAGGCCGGACAGCGCCTCGCGGTCCTGTGGCGCATCGCGCAGTTCGCTGATCAGGCCATCGCAGTGATCGAGCAGGTCCTTGCCTTCCTCGACGAAGATGTCGACCAGCTCGCGGTCGTACACGCTGAAGTCGAGTGTGTCTGCACTGTCTTCGGCTTCTTCTTCGGCTGCAGCGGCCGGTATTGCGTCGATGGCCGGGGAGCTGGCTTCGGCGGCTTCGGCATGCAACGTCCCTTGACCCGGTGCATCTTCGAGTTCGAAGAAGCGCACCGGCTCATCGGTGGCCTGCGGTGCTTCTGCAGCGGTCTCCTCATTCACCGTCGCCGGGGACGGCTGATCGGCGCTCTCTCCTTCACCGACCGCCGCCTCCCCGCCGACGTCCGCATCCTCGGCAAAGGCTTCCGCCTCGCCCGGCGCGAGTTCGCTGGCCTGGAGGCCGAGCACGGGCCATTGCCCGTCGTCGTCCAAGGTCTGCTCTTCGTCGATCACGTGCAGGCCGGCCTCGAGCGCGGCTGCCAGCGTGACCGGTTCTGCAAAACCCGGCGCAGCCATTTCATCCTGCAGGCTCGACAGCTCGCTGTCGAGTGGCAGTGCAGCAGCATCATCGAAGCCGTTGCCGTCGGCGGCGTCCAGATCGGAGGACTGCAGCGTATTCAGGTCGATTACGTCATCTTCTGCAGCCGCAGGCAGTTCATCCGCGTCGCGGTCATCGACCGGCAGCGCGCTGGCATCGAGGTACGGCGACAGATCATCTGGCACGGTCAGATCAGCGCCGTCGGCCAGGGACGATGCCGGTTCCGCGTCCGCTTCCTCCGCGGCAGGGAGTGGCGCGGTCGCGTCCACCTGGACCGATTCAAGTCCTTCCTGTGCGACCACGGCGGGCTCACCTTCGCCCGGCACCGACGGCCATCCCGCATCGAAGTAGCGCGAAAGATCGTCGCTGGCGGTCAGCTCAGCAACGTCCAGCCCGCTGTCGGCGGTGTCGAGGGCCGCCGCCGTTTCTACATCGTCCGGAACCGGTTCCAGCACCTGCGCGGGTGGCGCTTCGAGAGCTGCCGGCACTTCGGCGTCATCTTCTGCGTCCAGCGCCAGCTGCGGTGCCTCGGCCCGGGGCTCCAATTCGGTGTCCAGCGCGAGGTCATCGTCGTCGTCCTCCAGCCCGGCCATCGGCCAGCGTGCTTCCGGCAGCTCGCCGGCGAGCGCCTGCAAACGCTGCACCAGCGCGTCCTGCGATGCGATGCGCGGCTGTTCGGCCTGCAGCGCGTCCATGGTCGCAGTGATCGCCTGCGCGGTCGCATCCAGTGCGGCCAGGCCTTCTTCACCTGGCACCACGTCCGCGGCCAGTGCACGCTTGATGTAGGACTCAGCGCCGCCGGTGACGGCGGTGATCTCCGGCACCTCGGTCATCGCGAAGGCACCGTTCATGGTGTGCACCGCGCGCAGCAGTGCATCGCTGACCGGCTGCGGTGCCTGCTGCGCCGAGCGCAGCCAGTCCTGCAGGGTCGCCTGGTGGACTTCCACCTCGGCCTCGAGGATCTCGCGCAGCACGCTGTCGATGTTGGCCGGCGTGCCGTCCGCTTCAACCACCGTGCCAGCGTCGGCCTGCGTCGATGCGACCGCTTCAGCCTCAAGGATGCGGCTGATCTCGTCTTCGCCTTCGGCCGCAGGCTGCGGCACTGCCGGTGCAGCGGCGACCGGCAGAGGTACGTAGAAGGTTTCCTCGCCGGCGCCAACGCGGTCGGCGATGGCCTGCATCGCCTGCAGGTCGACACTGATCCGCTGGCCGTTGCGCAGCGCCGCGTTCAGCTGTGGCAGCGCGGCGTGGGCGTTGTCGACCATCGCCAGCACCGCCGGCGAGGCCGCGCGGCTACCGTCCAGCACGCG
Source organism: Stenotrophomonas sp. GW821-FHT09E08 (assembly GCF_059416125.1). NCBI lineage: Bacteria > Pseudomonadati > Pseudomonadota > Gammaproteobacteria > Lysobacterales > Lysobacteraceae > Stenotrophomonas > Stenotrophomonas sp. GW821-FHT09E08. The sequence continues at coordinate 365,075 of NZ_JBWKOO010000002.1, read as the reverse complement.
ATTGAGCATGCCCTCGATCTTCCACGCGAATTCCCCCAGCGTGCGCGCACCGACCAGGCGACCACTGCCCTTCAGGGTGTGGAAGATGCGCCGGATCGGCCGCAACCGGTCCATGTTGTCCAGCTGCATACGCCATGCCGGCAGCAACGTACCGAGGTTGGCCAGTTCGTCGTCGAACTCTTCCAGGAACACCTCGCGGATGTCCTCGTCGATGTTCTCCGCGTCGTCATCGAAGCCGGCCTCGAAGCCGGCGTCGGCAGCGACCACGACCGGCGTTTCCGCAGCGGCGGGAGTGGCTGCCGCCTGCGGATTGAAATCGGCGGCGGCTGCGCTCAGTTCAGCGAAGAACTGCGCATCGGCCTCGCTGAAATCGATCGGCGCGATGGTATCGATGTCGATCACCGACACCGCCGGAGCCGGTGTTTCAACCGCAGCGACCACGTCGTCGGCACGCAAGGCCGGCACGTCATCGGCAACGGCATCACCATCGGTGGCATCCAGGCTGTCGGCAGCCGGGATCGGCAGGCCGGCATCGACAATCTCCAGCGACGGCAGCGGGTCGGCATCGTCGTCCAGCGACAATGTCTCCATCGCGTGCAGCGAAAGCACGTCGTCGGCATTGTCCAGCGCATCGGCATCGAAGCGGAACACCACATCATCGGCCGGCAAGGCCCCGGGCTCGTGCTCGGCTGCGACCGGGTCGAACACCGGCGCAGCATCGAAACCGGTGTCGATCGATACCGCGACATCGCCACCGTCATCAGCGGTCCGCGTCGTGGCATCAGCCAGGTCATGCGACGGCGCCCCGGAGAACGCCCACTGCGGCGCAGCGAACTGCCCGGCATCGGCCTGTTCGAAGCCGACCGGATCGAAGCTGGCGAAGGTCGGGCTGCGTTCGTCATCGGCGGCCGCCAGCGGATCGGCATCCGGATGGAACGGCGCCAGGTCCCACTGCGGAACCTCGGGTGCCGGTGCACTGGAGGCCGCGAACACCAGCGGTGCATCCTCCCCGTCATGAAGCGACAAGGGCGTCGCGCCGGCGCTGCCGGCGTTGACCGCAGCCGTGACTGCTGCGGAGCCCAGCTCGCCAAACATCAGGCTGTTGTCGGCAACTTCTTGCGGCGCCATCGGCGTCGGATCGAAGGTGAAGTCCGGCAGCGGCACCGGCACGTTGCCAGCGGCGGGCGCGGCCGGCTGCACCGGGATCTCGATCGGTTCCGGCTGCAGCGAGCCGGGCTCCACCGCGACCGGCTCGCGCTCGACCAGCAGCGATGCGAACACCACCGGCTCGCCTGCGGCAGGCGCCGCTGCATTGCGGTCCGGCAGCGGCCAGTAGCGCAGCGCTTCCAGGCTGCTGCGGGTGATCTCGAGAATGTCCTCGCGGCCGGGGCGACGGTCGCGCAGCGCCTCCAGGTAATACTCGAGGCTGGCCATGGCATCGGCCAGGGTATCCAGCTGGCGACCACTGGGCACGCGCTGGCGACCGATCAGCTCGGCTTCGATGTACTGCTGTACGCCGCGCAGGTAGTCGGCGGCGGTGCCCAGGTCGAGCATGCGCAGCGCACCGGAGACATCACCCAGCAGGCGCGGAACGTCCTGCAGCTCGGCGTGGTTCCAGCTGGTTTCGATGAAGGCGACGAAATGCTCACGGGCCGCCGCGAAGTTGGCGATGGCCTCATGCGCCAGCACCTCCACCGTGCGCCGGTTCTCGACCGCGCTCGGGTCATCTTCGCCACTGCCGCCGGCGCCCAGATGGGCGACCTGGTCGTCCAGCGACGCGTCCACGTACAGCAGTGCGCCAGCGATATCCAACAGCAGGTTCTCGTCGATCTGCTGGCGACCCTCGACCACCCCACGCAGCGCATCGCGCTGCTGCACGACCACGCCACGGGCCACGCCCAGGCCCATCATGCCCAGCGTATCGGCCACCGCGCCGAGCTCGTTGGCCTGGGTCTGCAGCTGTTCCGGCGCACCACCGGTACGCATGTGCAGGTCGAGCGCATCCTTGATACGCAGCAGTTCTTCCTTCACCGCACTGCCCACCGTATCCAGCAGCTCGCGATTGCGCCCGCTCACGCTGCCACGGGCATGGTCCAGCTCGGCCTCTGTGGCGCTGACGCTGTCCGGCGCGAATGCCAGCAGCACGCTGTCATGCACGCCTTCTTCGCCACGCGCGGAACGGATTTCGTTGAGCAGCGGCATCAGCACGATCGGAATATCGCGATGACCGTTCTGCAGGCGCTCCAGGTAATCGGGCAGCAGCACGCTGCCGCGCATCAGGGTTGCACAGGACTCATCACGATCGGCCACACGGCCCATACCGATGGCATTGGCCAGCTGTTCCAGCTCCTCGGCCACCATCGCCGGGGCATACAGCTCGACCATGCGCAGGGTGCCCTGCACCTGGTGCAGGTAGCCCGCGCAGATCCGCATGCGGCTGGCATCGCTGGGATCTTCCGCGTAGTACTCGACCTCGTTGCGCACCTGGCGCAGGGTCTCGTCCAGCTCCGGCTTGACCCAGCCCAGCGCTGCGTGGCTCATCGCATCGCGCAGACTGCTCATGGACGCGCTCCGTTCGCCGCCGCGCGTTGGCCGCGCGAGTTCTGGCTTGGGGAATGGAAATGCTTCATCGACTGGTTCCTTGCTCGCCGCCCTGCCCGCGTCACGCCGGCAGCTTGAAGTCGGCGACCGAACGACGCAGGTCGGCCGCCAGCTGCGCGAGGTGGCCGATCGATTCGGCGGTCTGTCCGGCACCCTGCGAGGTCTGGCCGGTGATCTGCCGGATCACGCCCATGGTGCGGGTGATGTCCGAGGCCGCAGCCGACTGCTGCTGGGCAGCGATGGAGATGTTCTTGATGAGGTTGTTCAAGGCGTTGGACACGCGCTCGATCTCGGTCAATGCGGTGCCGGCGTCTTCGGCCAGGCGTGCACCGGACACCACTTCGGCGGTGGTCTGTTCCATCGAGGTGACCGCTTCGTTGGTATCGGCCTGAATCGCCTGCACCAGGTTTTCGATGCGTCGGGTCGCACCCGAAGTGCGTTCTGCCAGGCGCTGCACTTCGTCGGCCACCACGGCAAAACCGCGGCCGGCTTCACCTGCAGAGGCCGCCTGCACGGCGGCATTCAGCGCCAGGATGTTGGTCTGCTCGGAGATGTCGTTGATCAGTTCCACGATCGAACCGATCTCCTGCGAGGATTCACCCAGGCGCTTGATGCGCTTGGAGGTTTCCTGGATCTGGTCACGGATCTGGTCCATGCCCTGGATGGTCTCGCGGACCACGCCGGCACCCTCGGCAGCGATCACCACCGAGCGCTGTGCCACGTCGGCCGATTCGGCCGAGTTGCGCGACACCTGCTCGATGCTCGCCGCGATTTCGCCGATGCGGTCCGACGCCGAGGTGATCTGGTTGGCCTGATGGCCGGCCGCTTCTGCCAGCTGCATGGCGGTAGCCTGGGTTTCCTGGGTGGACAGCGCGACCTTGGCCGAGGTGTCGTTGATGGTGGTCACCAGGTGGCGCAGCTCGTCGACCGCGTAATTGATTGCGTCGGCGATGGCGCCGGTCATGTCCTCGGTCACCGAGGCCTTCACCGTCAGGTCGCCCTCACCGAGCGAGGAGATTTCGTCCAGCAGCCGCATGATCGCCTGCTGGTTGCGGCTGTTGAACTCCACCTGGGTCTGGTAGCGCAGTTCCTGCTCGCGCGAGCGGCTGCGCACGTTGGTGGAGACGAAGCCGATGATTGCGATCAGCGACAGCGCACCGGACACCACGCCGATCCAGAAATTGGGGAACAGGCGGGTATCGGACACCGAGCCGAATGAGGAGAACGCTTCGAACAGCTTGCGGCTGTCGTCCAGCATGTGTGCCGAGCCCTGGCCCAGCGCAGTGGCGGCGGACTGTGCGGCGAACAGCTGGCGCGAGCTGGCCAGGATCGCATCGGCGTCCTGCTTCATCGCTTCCCACTTCTGCTGCGACTGCTCCAGCGCAGCGACGGCGGCAGCGCCACGCACGGCGGTGATGCCCAGTTCCTCGTTGCCATTGCGCAGGCCATCGAGCACCTGCGAGAACACGGTGATGTCACGTGCCAGCGCATCGCCCGCAGTGGCCGCACCACTGCCACCGGCCCGCATTTCGGTCACGCGACGGGCCATCGAACCGGCCACCACCACCTGCTGCAGCGCGCTGTACACCTGCGCCGACGGCGCGCCGGAGGCGGACATCGCACGCACCAGTTCATTCAGCTGGGCCTGCAGGCCCGGTACCGCGCCGCTGAAGTTGTTGGCGTTGCCAGCCAGGGCCAGCACCGCCGGCTCACTGGCGACCAGCTGCCCGGCCTGCTTGCCCAGCGGCGCCCAGGTTTCACCCAGCGTGGAGATCGCGCCGGACACGCCCGGCTCCTTGCCGTAGCGCCCCTGCAGGGTCGATACGTTCTGTTCGATCGCGTTGCGGGTAGCCTTGAAGGCGGTGAACGCCTGCGCGTTGCCGCCCACCGCATCACGGCCCTGGTTGGCCAGCTGCTGCGACAGTACCTGCAGGTCGGCGGCCTTGGAGCCTGCATCGGCCAAGCGGCTGCCCTGCCAGGTGGCGACGCCGGTGTTGACACCGAACAGGATCATCGATGCCAGCAACAGGAACAGCCAGAGGTTGCTGCCGCCCAGCCGCAGCTTGCCGGTCTTGGTGGCGTCCGAAGCAGTACTCATCGTTCAACCTCGTTCTTCAATGCAGGGGGCAACGCCCGGCCTCAGGCCGCGGCTTGCCGGAATTCAGGGGTGCGCGACAGCAGCGAGAGCGAGAACACGCCCCAGTCCTGGCCGTCGGCATGGAAGGCGCGGTCGACAAAATGGCCATAACGCCCATCAGCCAGTGCACCGGCCTCGATCTGCTGGGCCAGTTCAAAGCTGCGCTGGCCGAACAATTCATCGATGGTCAGCGCGACGTCGCCGCCGGCCTGGCGCATGATCAGCACGCGTTGGCCTTCCTGCTGCACGGTGCGCGTGCCTTCCAGGAAATACTTCAGGTCGACCACCGGGAACAGGTTGCCGCGCAGATTGCCTACGCCCAGCAACCACGGTTGCGCGCACGGCACCGGGGTCACCGGCGGCATCGGCACGATTTCCACCACTTCGCGGAAATCGGACACCAGCCGGCGCTGGCCGACGCGATAGCCCACGCCGCGCCACAGGTCCTGGGCGAACTGCCGTTCGGGCAGCTGCACCGCATGGGCCAGGCTGCGCCGTTCGTAGGCTTCAAGAATGTCGAAGGGCGAGCGCATCAGGCCACCAGTTCATTGATCCGCGCGATCAGTTCATCCTCGCGCGGCGGCTTGACGATGTAGTCGGCCGCGCCCTGGCGCAGGCCCCAGGCCTTGTCGGTTTCCATCGCCTTGGTGCTGACGATGATCACCGGGATGTGCTTGATCGCGGCGTCGCGGGCCATCGCACGGGTCGCCTGGAAACCGCTCATGCCGGGCAGCACCACGTCCATCAGCACCAGTTGCGGCGATTGGTCGCGGACCAGCTGCAGTCCATCCTCGGCGTTGTCCGCTTCCAGCACTTCGTGGCCGGCACGGCGCAGCCACTGGGTGAACACCGCGCGGTCGGTCGGTGAATCCTCGATCAGGACGATACGAGCCATTGTGCCTTTCCCCCCTGGTCAGGCGTTGACGTATGTGCGGATGGCACCCAGCAGTTCTTCACGTGTAAAGGGCTTGGTCAGGTATTGCTCCGAGCCGACAATGCGCCCCCGCGCCTTGTCGAACAGCCCATCCTTGGACGACAGCATGATGACCGGGGTCGCCTTGAACAGCTGGTTTCCCTTGATCAGCGCACAGGTCTGGTAGCCATCCAGGCGCGGCATCATGATGTCGACGAAGATGATCTGCGGTTGCTGGTCTGCGATCTTGGCAAGCGCTTCGAAACCGTCGGTGGCCGTGACCACCTCGCAGCCTTCGCGCTTGAGCAGCGTTTCCGCAGTCCTGCGGATGGTCTTCGAATCATCGATGACCATCACCCGGAGTCCTGCGAGTTCCCCGCCCGCAGTCGTGTTTTCAGTCATTGCCTATCCCCAAGCGCACGGCCCGATCTCTGGCGGGGGCCGCTACGAAAGCGTATCTATATCGCACTTCCCGCGCCCGCTTCAAGGCCAGCCCACCACGCGGGGCGCGACGCCCTGCTGAACGTGACCGGTTTCGCAATGACTGCGCCGCCGGACGGACGCTGCGTTGCAGTACGGTGGGGAGGCGCGCGGCCGGTGTTGCCGCTACCATCAACGCCTTGCCTGACAGGTGCGACCATGCCGTTGAACGTCATCGTGGTGATGGACCCCATCGCCCACATCAAGATCGCCAAGGACACCACCTTCGCCATGCTGCTGGAAGCCCAGCGACGCGGCCATGCCCTGCACTACGTGCGCCCGGGCGGCCTGGCGCTGGAAGGCGGCGTGGCGGTTGCCCAGACCGCGCCGCTGCAGGTGCGCGACGACCCGGCCGGCTGGTACGAGCTGGGCGCGTTCAGCCGTACCGAATTCGGCCCGGGCCAGATCGTACTGATGCGCAAGGACCCGCCGGTCGACGCCGAGTACATCTACGACACCCAGGTGCTGGACGTGGCTGCGGCTGCTGGCGCCTGCGTCGTCAACAACCCGCAGGGCCTGCGCGACTACAACGAGAAGCTGGCCGCCCTGCTGTTCCCGCAGTGCTGCCCGCCGACCCTGGTCAGCCGCGACGCCAAGGCGCTGAAGGCGTTTGCCCTGGAACACGGCCAAGCCGTGCTGAAGCCGCTGGACGGCATGGGCGGCCGCTCGATCTTCCGCAGCGGCCAGGGCGATCCGAACCTGAACGTGATCCTGGAAACGCTGACCGACGGTGGCCACAGGATGGCGCTGGCGCAGAAGTTCATCCCTGACATCACCGCCGGCGACAAGCGCATCCTGCTGGTCGATGGCGAGCCGGTGGACTACTGCCTGGCGCGCATTCCGCAGGGGGATGAGTTCCGCGGCAACCTGGCCGCTGGCGGCCGCGGCGAAGGCCGCCCGCTGAGCGAGCGCGACCGTTGGATCGCCGCGCAGGTCGGCCCGGAGATGAAGCGTCGTGGCATGCGTTTCGTCGGCCTGGACGTGATCGGCGATTACCTGACCGAGGTCAATGTGACCAGCCCGACCTGCGTACGCGAACTCGACGCGCAGTACGGCCTGAACATCACCGGCACCCTGTTCGACGCGATTGAGGCCGGCCTGCGCTGATGCCCCCCGCACCTGCCGTTCTGCCCCCGCCCCCGCGCGAAGCGCAACGGCTGGGGGCGACCATCGCGCTGTCGGTGCTGGTCCACGCCCTGCTGATCCTGGGCGTGGGCTTTGCCGTGAAGGGCGATGCGCCGCTGGTGCCGACGCTGGAAGTGATCTTCAGCCAGACCCGCACCGCACTGACGCCCAAGCAGGCCGATTTCCTTGCCGCGGCCAGCCAGGAGGGCGGCGGCGAACACGACCGCGCACAGCGCCCGCGCGACAACCAGGCCGGCATCGTGCCGCAGGCCCAATCCGGGTTGAGCCCTGTGCCGCAACAGCAGCAATCGGCCGCGCCCGTGCCACCGCCGCAGGCGCGGGTGGTCAGCAGCCGCAATGGCGAGGACACAGTGATGCAGGCGCAATCGCGCCCCACCCCGCTGGAGCCGACGCCGGATGCACCGATGACCGCGCGCGAACAGCGTGATGCGGAAATGGCGCGCCTGGCAGCGGAAGTGCACCTGCGTTCTGCGCAGTACGCCAAGCGCCCGAACCGCAAATTCGTCTCCGCCAGTACGCACGAATATGCCTATGCCAATTACCTTCGCGCGTGGGTCGACCGCGCCGAGCAGGTGGGCAACCTGAACTATCCGGACGAGGCGCGGCAGCGCCGTCTCGGCGGCCAGGTGGTGATCAGCGTGGGCGTGCGCCGCGATGGCAGCGTGGAAAGCAGCCGCATCCTGCGTTCGAGCGGGACGCCATTGCTGGATGAGGCAGCGCTGCGAGTGGTGCAGCTGGCACAGCCGTTCCCGCCGCTGCCGAAGACCGAGGACGAGATCGATATCCTGCAGGTCACGCGTACGTGGGTGTTCCTGCCGGGCGGCGCCCTGCGCGACGACCGGTAGGGGTTTGTTGCCCGGGCCTGCGGCCCGGGACCCGCTGGAAGCAACGTCAACATCAACGGCAACAGCAGCGGTCAGGATGCTGGGCTTGGCGGGGCATCATCGCTGTTGGTAGGTGTCGACCTTGGTCGACACGGTAGATCCACGCCATGTGTGGATGCGAGCGAAGCGATCCGCTTTTGATTTTGATTTTCTTTTTTTATTTTCCGTGGCGGCCGCACACGGGAACTATCCGTGGCCGGGCGGGTGGGCTGCGCAGGGGCGTGAGCCGCATGGATGCGGCGACCAAGCTTACATGGACGTACTTGCAGCGCCCCCTGCGCAGCCCACCCGCCCGGCCGAACCACGGCTTTTGATTTACGCGGCCAACCCCGCCACGAGGGGCTCAGCCGTTGGCCTTCGCCTTCGCTTCGCGCGCGGCCTGCTGCTCGACCAGGGTCAATGCCACGTTGTCGCGAAGGTATGCCGGCTCCACCTTCTCCGGCGCAATGGCTTCGCCACGTGCGAAGGCCGGCACCGCCAGCGTCAGCAGATCCGACGCGCGCGGCAGTGCAGTGGCATCGAATCCGCGCAGGCCAGCACCGAGCTGCGCCACCAGTGCGCCCTCGGCCGCACCGAAACCGGTGCCGACACCGTAGGCAGCCAGCCCTTCCGGCAATGCCACCGCATCGGGTGCGCACACGCGTTCGGCATCGCGTGCCACCGGCAGGCCGTCCACGCGCTCGAAGCGCCCGACATACAGCTCGCCCATGCGCGCATCAATTGCCGACAGGATCTGGATCTCTTCGGCCGGCGCACGCAGCGCCAGCACCTGCAGCGTCGAGACCGGCAGCAGCGGCCGGTCCAGCGCCAGCGCGATGCCCTGCGCAATGGCAATCGCCAGACGCACGCCGGTGAACGCACCGGGGCCACGGCTGAGCGCGATGCCATCAAGCTGGCGGCGGCTGATGCCGGCTTCGGCCAGCAGCGCCTCGGCCCATGGAAGGCTCAGTTCGGCATGCCGGCGCGGGGCGATCTCGAAACGTTCCAGCACCTGCCCATCCACATGCAGGGCTACGGAACAGGCTTCGGTGGCGGTTTCAAAGGCGAGCAGTTTCATCGGATCAGGTCAGAACAGGGGGAACGTGGCGCCGGGTGCCGGGTGCGGGCCTGCCGCAACAGCGGACGGAGCAGCAGCATCATCGGCCACGGGTGCCCATTGTGGCGTAAAGAAGGCCTGCACATCGGCCAGGCTGCGGGTACGCCGGAACGGCGGCAGCGAATCGAGGAAAACCCGGCCATAGCCCCGGTTGAGCAGGCGCGGGTCGCACAGCACCAGCACGCCACGGTCGCTCTCGCTGCGGATCAGGCGGCCGACGCCCTGCTTCAGTGCGATCACGGCCTGTGGCAACTGCTCGTCGCGGAACGGGTTGCCACCCTGGCTGCGGATCGCCTCCAGCCGCGCCTCGTACACTGGGTCGTCGGGCGCAGCGAAGGGCAACTTGTCGATCATCACCACGCTCAGCGCTTCGCCGACCACGTCCACGCCCTCGCGGAAGCTGGCCGAGCCGAGCAGCACGCCGTTGCCGGATTCGCGGAAGCGCTGCAGCAGCGTCGCGCGTGGTGCCTCGCCCTGCACGAACAACGGCCATGGCCCGTCGCGCAACGCCTCGGCCGCCTCACGCAGGGCGCGATGCGAAGCGAATAGCAGGAAGGCCCGGCCCTGCGACGCCTGCAACACCGGCCGCAGGGTATGGATCAGCGCGGTACCAAAACCGCGCGCGGCCGGATCGGGCAGGCCCTCGGGCAGATAACACAGTGCCTGCTCGGGCCAGTTGAACGGACTCGGCTGCACCAGCGTGTGCGGATCGTCCAGACCCAGGCGGGTGGCGATGTGATCGAAACCACCGCCAACGGTCAGCGTCGCCGAAGTGAAGATCCACGCAGCTCGGCTGCGCTCGCGATGCTCACGTAACGGGCCGGACACATCCATCGGCGTGCGCTGGCAGCGGAAACCACGCGGCGTAAGCTCGTACCAGAGCACGTCGGCCGCACTGCTCGCTTCAGACGGATCGGTGTCGAAATCGAGAGTGGGTTCGTCATCGCCCAACCAGCGGCTGAGCCGCGAGACCGCCTCGCGCGCCCGTGCATGGCAGGCATCCAGGCCGGCCGCCGCTTCGCGCAATGGCTGCAGCGACTGCTCCAGCATCATCAGGCCGGACATCACCGTATCGAAGCCGTCACGCACCTGCGGCATTGCCAATGCGCGCCACTGCGTGCCACGTGATGGCAGCCCTTCCATCGCCGAACGCAACGCCAGCAGCGCCTGCTGCAGCTGATCGACCGGCTCCTGCAGCGCCGACTGCGCGCCACCCACACCACGAGCCTCCGCCAGGCAATCGCGGCCCAGTTCCTGCCATGGGCGCATGCCGAAACCTTCGCCGAAGAACTGCGCAGCCAACTCCGGCAACTGGTGCGCCTCGTCGATGACAAAGGCCTGCGCCCCCGGCAGCAGTTCACCGAATCCCTCCTGCTTCAGTGCCAGGTCGGCCAGCAGCAGGTGATGGTTGACCACCACCACGTCGGCGGCCTGCGCGCGTTGCCGCGCGCGCACCACGAAGCAGTCATCCCAGAACGGGCAATCGGTGCCCAGGCAGTTGTCGACGGTAGATGTAACGATCGGCAGCAATGGGGAGTCGTCGGCCAACCCGTCGAGCTCGGCGATGTCGCCGAACTCCGAGCGACCGGACCAGGCCAGGATGCGCTGGAACTGCGCCGCCTGTTCGGGGCTGGAAAAACGCGGCTCGCCGCGCGCCTGCTGCAGGCGATAGCGGCACAGGTAATTCGCACGCCCCTTCAGCAGCGCACTGCGCAGGCCGACGCCCAGCGCCTGGCGCACGCGCGGCAGATCGCGGTGGTAGAGCTGGTCCTGCAGCGCACGGGTGCCGGTGGAGATGATGGTACGCAGCCCGGACAGCAGCACCGGCACCAGATAGGCGAAGGTCTTGCCGGTGCCGGTACCGGCCTCGGCCAGCAACAGATCACGCTGCTGCAGCGCGTCGGCGATGGCTTCGGTCAGGCGCAGCTGTGCGGGACGCGGGACGAAGGCATCCAGGTGCGAGGCGAGCGCGCCGCCGTCGCTGAGGGCTTCGCGGCTGGCATGGACAAGGTCGGACATCAGAGGGAAAGGATACCCGGCCGGGCGCTGCCCGGCACCCGTTTCAAGCCGGGGCACAAGCAACGGCAACAGCGCCGTTCATGGCTCTGGGTTGTACTGGGGACTGGCGGGGGACTGTGGGTTTGCGGGGACGCCGTAAACCCGTCCTTGGGGGCTTGGCCGCGGCATCCATGCCGCGGACACCCCGCAAACCCACAGTCCCCCGCCTTCGACAGTTTCCCGGTGACGGAATGCAAAGGCAGAGCAGATGCGGTTGGTGTAACGGAGAAAGTGGAAGGGGTCGGATCCGTTTTCCTGCGGAAAACGGATCCGACCCCGCAGCGAGTGCGCGCAGCGCGCGACCCGCTTTTGATGTTTGATTTTCTTCTTGCCTGCGGCCCGCGCGATGTATGGCGGGCTGGGAGGGTGGGGCGTGCAGGACCGTTGGCGCCATGGATGGCGCCATCGAGCCCCCATGGATGGGTTTACGGCGTGTCCTGCACGCCCCACCCACCCGGCCCATCACCCACATCCATCAGTGCGCGCGCGCCGCAGAGGGGGCAGCGCCCGATGGAATGGAATACCTCAGTACCGCTTGATCCCCGGCACGGTGCAGCCTTCAATCTGCGCATGCGCGGACACCGCGTTTTCCTTCTCACCGCGCGCCAGACGCGATTGCTCGATCGTCGCCCAGTGGCGGCGGCACAGCGGCCCCGTCTTCGAGCCCAGATCAACAGCCTTGCGCGCGAACGTCTCCGCCTGTGCCCACTGGCCCTGCAGCAGCGCCAGTTCGGCTCGTTCCTGCAGCACCGCCGGATCGGCGGCCACGATTTCCAGCGCATGATCCAAGCTGCTGGCGGCACCGGCCAGGTCGTTGGCCTGGCGTTGCGCCTGCGCGGTCACCCGCAGGTCTTCCACCTGCGAATCACGCAGCGGCTGCACCGACAGTTCCTTGTCGTCCGGGCCTGCGGCGGCGTCGACTGCGGCCAGGCGCTGCGCCGGCGTCGTGGTATCCACCGGCTTGGCCGCCGGTGGCGGGCTGCTCACGCAGGCGGCCAGGGCCAGGCTGAGGCCGGTCAGGGCCAGGGGCTGCAGCAGGGATCGGATGTTCATCGGCATCATCGGCTCGGAGGAGGTGTGGCTGCGGCGGATGCCGCGGCAGGTTCAGCAGGCGGCTCGGGCTTTCGGTCCAGGCCGAACCAGCTGCGCCAGCCGCCGCCCTCACCTTCGGCCCCACCCTGCCCATCCGGCGACACCGCCGGCGCACACGGCGCATAGGCCGGTGCATAACCCACCACGAACGGGAAGCGACGCGCGCCCGGGCATCCATCGTCGGTGGTGTTCATGCCGGTGGCGGCCACCGACTGCCAATCCAGGCCCTTGTTGCTGACCTTCAGCGGTGCGCTTGGCAGGCGCTGGAAGATGCCCGACCAAACCCGCATCGCGCCGGTGGCACCGTACAGGCCGGCCTGTTCGTTCTGGTCGTTGCCCATCCAGATCACCGCCAGGTGGTCGCCGGTGTAACCGGCATACCAGCTGTCGCGGCCATCATTGGTGGTACCGGTCTTGCCCGCCGGCTGCAGGCGGCCCAGGCCATCGGCATTCAGTCGCTGCGCGGTACCGCTGGCAACCACCTGCTGCAGACCAATGCTGATCAGGTTGGCGGCAATGGAATCACCTTCCTGCGCTGGCGCTGGGGTCTTGTCATAGCGCTTGAGCAGCTTGCCCTGCGGATCGAGCACACCACGCACCGCATGCAACGGCTGGATCTCGCCACCCGAAGCCAGGAACTGGTACAGCTGCGCCATCGCGTAGGGGCTCTGGTCGGTCGAACCGAGGATCACCGCCGGGTTCGCCTCGGCCTTGATGCCGGCCAGCACGTGAATCAGCTGGGTCACGCGCTCGGGGCCGACCTGCATGCCAACGCGCACCGTGGCCTGGTTGTACGAATGGGCCAGCGCATCGATCAGGCGCACAGTGCCATGGCTGCGGTTGTCCGCGTTGCCGGGGTTCCAGTTGCGGCCGCGGCCGAGCTGCACGGTCACCGGCGAATCGTCGACCCAGCTGGCCAGCGAGTAGCGGTCCGGCTGTGCCAGCGCCAGCAGGTACACGAACGGCTTGAGCAGCGAGCCGACCGGGCGCTGTGCCTCGATGGCGCGGTTGAAGCCGACTTCGGAGACCTCGCGGCTGCCGATCACCGCCAGCACGTCGCCGTTGTGCACATCGGTCAGCACCATGCCGGCCTGCAGCTCGGGCCGGCGCTTGCTCTCCAGCGACTTGATGGTGCGGGTCACCGCGCCTTCGGCATAGGCCTGGGCGGACGGCGACATGCCGCTCATCACGCTCAGGCCGGCGCCCTGCAGTGCCGATTCCGGATAGTCATGGCCAAGCTGGCGACGGACCAGATCGACGTAGGCCGGGAAGCGGTTGGCAGCGACCAGGCCCGGAGTCTTGGGTACGCCGAGCGGCGCCTTGAGGGCGCGCTGGTACTCGGCATCGTCGATCAGAGTTGCCTCGTGCAGCTTGCCCAGCACGAAGTTGCGGCGATCCAGCGCGCGTTCCGGGTTGCGACGCGGATCGTAGAAGGAGGGGCCCTTGACCAGGCCGATCAGCAACGCGATCTGCTCGGTTTCCAGCGACGACAGGTCGCGGCCGAACCAGAATTCGGCGCCGGAGGACATGCCGTGGATGGCCTGGCTGCCGCGTTGGCCCAGGTACACCTGGTTGAGATAGGCCTCGAAGATGGTGCGCTTGTCGTAGCGCGCTTCCATGATCAGCGCGTACAGCACTTCGTTGAACTTGCGGGTGACCGTCTGTTCCTTGCCGATGCCGAGCAGGCCGCTGCGGGCCAGCTGCTGGGTCAGCGTGGACGCGCCCTGTCGGCTCTGGCCACCGGAGCGGATGGTTACCCACACCGCGCGCGCGATGCCGGACAGGTCGATGCCGTGGTGGCGGTTGAAGTCCTTGTCCTCAACCGCCTGCAGTCCGGTCACCAGCAGGTCCGGCGCTTCGTTCATGCGGATCAGGCGGCGCTCTTCCTGCTTCTGCCCGTACAACGTGGCGATGCGCGCCGGATCCAGGCGGGCGGCCTTCAGTGCCTTGCGCGAATCGGGATCACGCAGCGACGCGATGCTGCCACCGGACAGCGACAGTTCCACCCGCTTGGCAGCGACGTGGCCATCGACATCGTTGTAACCGCGGCTGGAGATGGTGAAACGCCCGCCCTGCACCGCATAGGTCGCCGGCTCCTTGCCCTGCCCGTCATCGCGGTAGGCGGAGGCGGCCAGCTCGGTCTTCAGGGTGGACGCGTCCATCGCCTTGCCCGGCGTGAGCACCAGCGGGCGGGCGTAGACCCGTGTCGGGATCTGCCAGCGCAGTTCGCCGAAGCGCTGGGTCACCTGCTGGTTCAGGTACAGCGTATAGGGAATCAGGAAACCCAATCCCAACGCGACCGCGGCCATGCTCCAGGTGATCAGGCGGCGCCGCCACAGGGGACCGTTGTCCTGCTGGTCGTCGTCGTCGAAATCGTCGATGTCGTCGGAATCGTAGCGTCGGGGCACGGGAATGCGAGAATGTAAGGTCTGGCGAGTCTACCCCAGCCACCGTGGCTGGCGGATTCTCCCGGGTTCCCCTGCTTAAGCTGGAGTTGCAACCGGATGGCGATGTCCCTGGCCGAGATCCGATACCTGATCAACCGCCTGTCGGGCTTGGCCCGGCGCAGCCTGGCCAGCCTGCGCACCCGCGGCTGGAGGGCCACCTGGCAGCGGATCCGGGTCCATGCCCAGCGTGCCGTCCCCGCCCCGCGTACTCCCTTGTACCTGCCACCCGCGGAGGCATTTGCCCCGTTCGCGGTGCCGTACAGCCCGGCGCCGGAGGTGAGCATCATCATCCCGGTCTACAACCACGTCGAGCACACCCTGGCCTGCCTTCGCGCCCTCGCCGCGCATCCACCGGCCGCCGCGTGCGAGATCCTGGTGGTGGACGACGGCAGCAGCGATGCGACCGCGCAATGGATGCCACAGGTGGCCGGCCTGCGCTACGAGGTCCGGGAGCGCAATGGCGGCTTCATCGAGGCCTGCAACGACGGCGTTTCGCGCGCGCGCGGCCGTTACGTCGTACTGCTCAACAACGATACCGTGCCGCAGCCGGGCTGGCTGGATGCACTGCGGGACACCTTCAGCAGTGTGCCCGACGCCGGCCTGGTCGGCAGCCAGCTGCTGTACCCGGACGGTCGCCTGCAGGAGTCCGGCGGGGTGATCTTCGCCGACGGCAGTGGCTGGAGCTATGGCCGCTTCGAGGCAGCCGACGACCCGCGTTTCGCCAGCCTGCGCGACGTGGACTACTGTTCAGGCGCCGCGCTGATGCTGGCGCGCACCGTGTGGCAGCAGCTCGGCGGCTTCGACACGCGCTACAAGCCGGCGTACTACGAAGATACCGACCTGGCCTTCCGCGTACGTGGGCAGGGCCTGCGCGTGCTGGTGCAGCCTGCCAGCCGGGTGATCCACGACGAGGGCACCAGCAATGGCACCGACACCGGCAGCGGGGTCAAGGCCTACCAGGTGCGCAACCAGGCGGTCTTCGCGGCGAAATGGGCGGCCAAGCTGGCAGGCCACCCCGCCGTGGGCACGGTGCCATCGCCGGCGCTGCTGCTGCGCGGTCGCCGCCAGGTACTGATCCTGGACGAGGAAGTACCGCAGCCGGATCGCGATTCCGCGTCACTGCGCCAGGTCAACCTGATCCGCCTGCTGCAGCAGGGCGGCGCCCACGTGGTGTTCGTGCCGACCCGGCGCGAGCACGGCGGCTCGGCCACCGAAGCGCTGCAGCGGATGGGCGTGGAGGTCTGGTACGCCCCCTTCCTGGAAGGCGTGGCCGGCTGGTTGCGCATGCATGGTGCACGTTTCGACGTGGCACTACTGGTCCGCCACCATGTCGCCCATGAATGCCTGCCGCTGCTGAAGCGCTATGCACCCCAGGCGCGCACCGTGTTCGATACGGTGGACCTGCATTACCTGCGCGAGCGCCGCGGCGCCGAAGTGGCCGGAGATGCCGGCTTACTGCGTGCCGCCGAACGCACCCGTGCGAGCGAGCTGGCCGTGATGCAGCAGTGCGATATCACCGTGCTGGTCAGTGCCGCCGAACGCGAGCAGCTGCAGGCCGATGCGCCAGCGGTACGGGTGGAATTGATTTCCAACCTGCACGATGTCGCCGGTGCCGGCAAACCGTTCGAACAGCGCCATGACCTGGTGTTTGTCGGCGGCTTCCGCCATCCGCCGAACCTGGATGCAATGGAGTGGTTCATCGGCGAAGTATTCGCCAGCATCCGCGCCCGCCTGCCCGAGGTACGGCTGCACTGCATCGGTGCCGCAACACCAGAGTCACTGCTGGCACTGGCCGCCCGCCAGCCTGGCGTGCAGATGCATGGCTTCGTCGAGGACATCACGCCCTACATGGACGGTGCACGCATCTCCGTCGCGCCACTGCGCTTCGGTGCCGGCGTGAAGGGCAAGATCAACCTCAGCATGGCCCATGGCCAGCCGGTGGTTGGCACCACGTGCGCGGTGGAGGGCATGCACCTGCGCGCCGGCCAGGATGTGCTGGTCGCTGACGATGCGGCCAGCTTTGCCGATGCAGTGGTCCGCCTCTACCAGGACCCGCGGTTGTGGCAACAGCTGTCCAATGCCGGCCTGGCCAACATTGCCGAGCACTTCTCGCTCGACGCCGCCCGCGCAACCGTACAGCGGGTGTTCTTCGCCTAGTCCACGTGCCCACCGGCACGGCGCAGGCGGTCTTCGAAGGCTGGCAGTTCGGCCAGATCCGGTTGCAGCAGCCGCGCCTGCTCTGCCGCATGCGCGGCAAACGACACATCACCACTGCCCAGCCGCTCGCTGCCGATCGCCAGCCAGCGCTGGGCCAGTCGCAGTCGTGCTGCAGGCAGGCTCGCCGCGGTTGGCGACAGTGTCTGCCAGGCCTGCAGGCAGGCGCCCGCGGCCTGCACGCGGTTCTGTCGCAGGTTGTCATCGAAGCAACGTCGGCTGGCCGGCAGCAGCCGCGCGGCAGCCGCTTTCACCCGGGCATCGCGCGGTGCCAGTGATTGCGCCTCACGCAGCGCATCGAACGCGCTGTGGCCCGGCGGGCTGATCCACTGACCAGCACGCTCGGCGCGTTCAACCCTGCGCAGGTGCTCGCGCAGTTGCCGCTCACGCTGCGCATTGCTGACGCTTGGCTGCTGCATTGCCTGCTGCGCCTGTTGCGCACGCTGCAGGCGCTGCGCCAGTTGCTGCCGCGCCGCCGGCGACGCCCCCAGTTCCTGCGCCAGCATGGCATCACGCTGTGCAGCTTCGAACTGGAAGTCGTCAGCCTGTTTCTGGCTGCGTGCCAGCACAGCCTGCAGCGACTGCTCACGGCCACGTTGAGCGTTGGGATCGTCGGGTGCGACGGCCAGCACGGCCAGGAACCCTTTCCCTGCAGCGTCCAGCTGCTGCCGCTGCAAGGCACGCTGGGCCTGCCGCAAGCGCTGGTCAACCGCCTGTGCCAACGCTTCCTGGCTGGCGGGCAGATCGGCATGGCCGGCATCGAACTGGCGTGCGCGCTGCACGATGCCAGCGGCCGCGGCCAGTTCACCGCGCCCGGCCAGTGTGCGCGCATGCTGCAATAGATCGCTCAGGGCATCCTCGCGCCCTTCCAGCGCCGGCAGGTTATCCGGCTGCACTGCCAGGATGCGTTGGAACAGAGGCAGTGCACTGCTGTCCCCGTCATCCAGGCGGCCGGCGGCAAAGGCATTGCGGGCCTGCGCCAGCAGCGCGCCGATACCTGCTCCGGCGCTGCGACGTGCCTGCAGCTGGCGCGCCACGGCATCGCCATCAGCCTGCGGCACCTGCAGCTCACGGGCCAGCGCCAGCGCCTGCACGCTGCCGTCCAGGTCATTGGCCTGCAGTTTGTCGCGGGCCTGCTGCAGCGCGGCGGCACCCGTACGGGCCAGGCCCTGGCGCGCCTGCGGACGGTCGCCATCCAGTGCCAGCACGGCCTGGTAGCGTTCGCGCGCACCACTGCCGTCGGTCGCGCTCAGTCGACCGGCCGCCAATGCGCGATCACCTTCGGCCAGCAGCTGCTCGATCTGCGGCTCGTCCCAGAACCAGTCGGCCAATGGCTTGCGCAGCAACACCAGCAGCACGAACACCGCCAGCGCGGCGACCAGTGCCCACCGCCAGACCCGGCGTGCATGGCGCGCCTGCAGCCACCACCAACGGCCTTCGCGGCGGACGCGGTCCAGCGCAGGATGTTCAGCGCCATGCGGGCGATGCGGAGGCTCGCGTTCCATGCGTGCAGGGTAGCCGGGGCAGCGTGAAGCCTAGCCGAGGCGACGCGCCTCGCTCACGCCCGGCAGCGCGTCCAGCTTGCCCAGCAGGTTGGACAGCTGGCCGTAGTCGCTGACCTTCAGCCGCAACCGCAGATGGGCACGGCCGCTGTTGCGCACGTTGTCACTGTGGATGTCGAGCACGTAGGCGTCTTCCTGGGCGATCAGGTTGGTGATGTCCTTCAGCAGCCAGCGGCGATCGACCGCATCGACCACCACGTCCACTTCGTAGCCGCCCCCGGCCTGCCCCCACTCCACCGGCAGGATGCGCTGCGGGCTGGTGGCGGCCAGCCGAGCCAGCGCGACACAGTCTGCACGATGCACGGTGACACCACGGCTACGGGTCAGGTAGCCGACAATCGGTTCGCCGGCCACCGGCTGGCAGCAGCGTGCCAGCTGCACCAGCAGGTTGCCCACGCCCTGCACGGTGAACTTGGATTTACCCAGGTTCTCGCGGCGCGCGGTCGGCCGCGGCAGGGTCGGCGCGGGCGCCGGCTGGCTGGCCGCACGCTCTGCTTCCAGCAGCGCACGGCTGACCTGGTTCGGGCCGGTATCACCCAGCGCCACCTGGATGTACAGGTCATCGACGCTGTCAGCATGGAATTTCTTCGCCGCTGCCGCCAGGTCCGAGTGCTGCAGGCCCAGCCGCTTCAATTCGCGCTCCAGCAGCTCGCGACCGGCCTGCACGTTGCGCGCGCGGTCAAGCTTGTGGAACCAGCTGCGCACCTTCTCGCGCGAACGGTTGCTGGCCAGGAAACCCAGGGCCGGCATCAGCCAGTCGCGGCGCGGATCGGCCTCCTTGCCGGTCAGGATTTCGACACGGTCGCCGCTGCGCAGGCGGTAGGTCAGCGGCACGATGCGGCCGTTGACCTTGGCGCCACGGCAACGGTGCCCCACCATCGTGTGCACCTGATAGGCGAAATCGAGCGGCGTGGCGCCCTGCGGCAGGTCCAGTACCTCGTCCTTCGGGCTCAGAGCATAGACACGGTCTTCGGTCAGCTCGGCATCAAGCGCACCGGCCAGCTCATTGCCCTGCCCCTCCTGCGCCTGTTCCAGCAGCTGGCGCATCCAGGTGATCTTGCGGTCGAAGGACTTTTCCGCGCCTTTGCCGCCTTCCTTGTACTTCCAGTGCGCGGCTACGCCCAGCTCGGCCTGCGAGTGCATTTCATGGGTACGGATCTGCACTTCGATGGTGCGGCCCTCCGGCCCGACCACGGCGGTATGCAGCGAACGGTAGTCGTTGGCCTTGGGCCGGGCGATGTAATCGTCGAACTCACTGGGCACCGGCGCCCACAGCGCATGCACCACGCCCAGCGCGGCATAGCAGGCAGCAACATCGTCGACCATCACCCGCACCGCGCGGATGTCATATAGCTGGTCGAATGCCAGACGCTTCTTCTGCATCTTCCGCCAGATGCTGTAGATGTGCTTCGGGCGACCGCTGACCTCGGCCCTGATGCCCTGCGCGACCAGCTCGCGCGACAGCACCTTCTTGACGTTCTCGACGTAGCGCTCGCGCGCGATGCGGGTTTCGTCCACCTCACGGGCGATGCGCCGGTAAGTCTCCGGCTCCAGGTGGCGGAACGCCAGATCCTCCAGCTCCCACTTCAGCTGCCAGATGCCCAACCGGTTGGCCAATGGCGCGTGGATGTCGCGTGTCAGCTGCGCCAGCGCGCGGCGCTGCTCGTCGTCCAGCTTGTCGGCGGCACGCATCCGCGCCAGCTGCCGGGCCAGCAGGATCGGTACAACGCGCAGGTCGCGGATGATCGCCAGCAGCAGCCGGCGCAGGCCTTCGCTGTTGCGCCCGGCCTCGCGGCCGGCGTGCAGCGCCCATACCGGGTCGGCGGCGTCCTGGCCGTCAAGCAGGCCGATCACCGCGGCCTTGTGGCTGCCCAGCGGCAACTGTTCCAGGCTCGCCCGCAGGCCAGGCAGGTCGAACAGCAGGGCCGCGACCACCGCGCCTTCATCGGCAGACAGCATTGCCAATGCGTCGAGGGTGTCACCCAGCACCGACCAGCTGGCGCGCATCTGGTGGTCGCACTCCGGCGCTTCCCAGCGCTCGCGCAGGGCCTGGCGCAGCGGAGCGGGCAGCACCGCTGCCGAGGGACGGTTCAACAAGGCATCCAGGCCGGGGACGGAAGCGCGGTTCACAGCATCGAGCAGGCAAGACAGAGGCCTCTACACTAGCGCCGGTGCCGTTCAGGGACAATCGCTGCGGCTGCATCGCCCGGCATGAGCACATGCCGCTACACTCGCGGGCAAACCCAGGAGAGTCCCGCCATGCCCTCGATCCTCCCGCATTTCCGCCCACGGCTGCTGGTCTGCGCCGCACTGCTGCTGTCCCTGTCGGCGCCTGCACTGGCCCAGCGCGTGGTCGAGGGCGACCTGCAGCAGCAGATGTCGCCGGCCGAGTTCAAGGCTGCCGGTCTGGACAAGCTCAACGCCACCGAGCTGGCTGCGCTCAACCGCTGGTTGCAGGGCAAGGTCGAAGCGGCCACCACCCAGGCGGTCGCCGCGGTGCGCGAGGAAGCGCGCGAAGAGGGCCGCCAGGAGGTAATCAAGAAGAATCGTGGCTTCTTCGATTTCGGCAGCGCCGAGCCGATCGAAAGCAACCTGCAGGGTGAGTTCCGTGGATTCGGCCAGGGCCGCCACTATGTGCTGCAGAACGGACAGGAATGGGAGCAGGTCGATTCCACCCACTACTCCGGCGGACGCAGGGATGCACCCAAAGTCAGCATGCGTCCTGGCGTGATGGGCGTGTGGTACATGAAAGTTGACGGCGTGAACGTACAGCCGAAGGTTCGTCGTACCAAATAAGGCCGTGGCCTTCCTGTAGCGCCAGGCCCACGCTTGGCTGCCTTTCCATGGACCGCCATCGTCCATCGCCAGAAGCAGCCGAGCATCGGCTCGGCTCTACAGGACCGGGTTCACGCCTGGCGCAGTGCGGTCACCCGCTGCGCCAGCTTCTTGGCCGAGATGCCGGTGCGTGCGCCCAGCTCCTGCGCGAACAGCGACACCCGCAGCTCTTCCAGATCCCAGCGCAGCGCCTGCCATTGCGGGCGCTCGCGCAGGCCCTGCTGCTCACCCACCTGCAGCGCCTCCAGGAACGGATGCAGTTCCAGCATGCGTGCCTGGTCACGTGGCGGATCGCGCTTGGCACGCTCGGTGCGCAGGATCATCGCCTTCAGGTAGCGCGGGTACTGCGCCAGCGCGTCGGCCGGCGTATCGCGCAGGAAGCCGGGGTGGATCAGCCCGACCAGCTGCGCCTCCATGTCATCCAGATTGCCACGCGCCCAGCCCATCAGCGGTGCTTCCAGCATCGGCTTCAGTTCCGCTACCAGCGCCAGGATGGCCTCGGCCAGTTTCAGCCGCTGCATGGCTTCGCCGAACAACGCCTTGGCCGCATGCTCGCGACGCTGCTCGAATGCCTGCGCATCGCGGATCTCGCCCAGGCCATCGGCCAACACCGCGTTCAATGCGGCGTCGACCAGATCCCCCCGCAGGCGCTCCTGCGTTTCGATCGAGGCGTACAGCAGGCCGGTCTTGGCCGCTACCGGCAACTGCTTGCGCGCCTGCTTGATTTTCTCGCCGAGACCGATCTCCAGCAGTCGGCGCACGCCAAGCGGATGTGCTTCTTCGGCCTGCTGGCGGTCTGCGAAGATGCGCAGGGCCACGCTGTCGCCCTCGTCCAGCAGCGCCGGGTAGGCAGGAACACCCGCCTCGCCCGGTACCTGCAGCGGAATCGGTGTGGCCGGGAACGTGCGCAGGCCATCGGCGGCCATCTCGCGCCCCGCGCGTGCGGCGAAGGCATCACCGGCGCGGCCACCGAACGTCGCACGCAACGCCTCCAGATCGCGCGACGTTGCCAGTACCTTGCCGTTCTCGTCGCGCAGGCGAAGGTTCATGTGCAGGTGCGCTTCGATTGAATCCGGTTCGAAGTCAGTGGCTGCCACCTTGGCGCCGGTCGCGCGTGACAGGAAGCGCGCCAGCTCGCCGGTGATGGCGTCGGCACTGGGCTGCGGGAATGCCTCGAAGAATGCACGCGCGAAGTCCGGCGCGGGCACATAGTTGCGGCGCATCGCCTTGGGCAGGCTGCGGATCAACGCGGCCGCCTTGTCGGCAACGAAGCCCGGTGCCAGCCAGCCCAGCTGCACGGCATCCAGCGCGTTGAGCAGGTGCAGCGGCACGTCCAGAGTCACGCCGTCATCGTCGGCGCCCGGCTCGAAGCGGTAATGCAGCGGCAAGCGCGCCTGGCCCAGCGCCAGGTACTTCGGATAACGCTCCTGTTCGCTGCCCTCACCCGGCAACAGATCGACCAGCGACCAGTGCAGGGTCTTCCGCTGTTCCGGTGCCAGCCCCTTCCACCAGGTATCCAGCCCCGCCGCCGAATGGATCTGCGGCGGCACCCGGTCCAGGTACCAGCGGGCCTGCCAATCCTCGTCGGCAACAATGCCGGCGCGGCGCAGCTTGGCTTCTTCCTCGCGCGCGACCTCCAGCACCTTCTGGTTGTCGGCCACGAAGCTGGCGCGGGTGTTGATCTCGCCGGTCACCAGCGCCTGGCGCACGAAGATGTCGTGCGCTTCGCCCGGGTTGATGCGGCCGTAGTGCACTGGCTTTTTCGGCGCCAATACCAGCCCGAACAGAGTGATCTGCTCGGAGGCCAGCACCTGGCCCTGCGCGCGTGACCAGTGTGGATCGAAATGCTTGCGCAGCAGCAGGTGCGGCAGTTCGGCGATCACCCAGTCCGGCTCGATCGCGGCCAGGGTCATGCCCCATACCTTCTGCGTGTCCAGCAGGTTGGCCGCCAGCAGCCACGGCGGTGGCCGCTTGGACAGCGTCGAGCCCGGGAACGGCAGGAAGCGACGCTGGCGCGGCGCCTGGAAGTCGCCCTTGTCGGTGCGGTGACCGATCTGCGTCGGCAGGCCGGCGACCAGGGCGCGGTGCAGGGTCTGGTAGGCAGCGGCGCGCGCACGCTCACTGTAGCCACCACCGTCGGGGGCCTGATCCTTCTGCGCGCGTGCGGCAACCGGCGCAGGTGCAGTTTCAGCCTTGCCTTCACGGGCCAGGCGCGCGGCACGGTGCAGCTGGCCACGGGCGGCCTTCACTGCACTGGCATCATCGCGGGCTGCAGGCGGTGCACTGCTGCCGGCCAGCAACGGCGCCATCGACGCCTCGTTGGCTTCTTCCTTCCAGCCCAGTTCCTCGCACAGCAGGCGCAGCTGCCGATGCAGCTCGCGCCACTCGCGCATGCGCAGGAAGCCGAGGAAATGACGGCCGCACCAGTCGCGCAGCTTGGACTGGGTCAGGTCTTCGTGGGCCTGCCGGTAGGCATCCCACAGGCGCAGCACACCGACAAACTCGGAGCGCCCATCGGCAAACTGCGCATGCGCGCTGTCAGCCGCGCCGCGCGCTTCGGGCGGGCGTTCGCGCGGATCCTGGATGCCCAGGAAGGAGGCGATCACCAGCATCGGCCGCAGGCAGCCGGCGGCCTGCGCGGCTACCAGCATGCGCGCCAGCTTCACGTCCACCGGCAGGCGCGACATCTGCTTGCCGATCGCGGTCAGGTGACGCTCGCTGTCGATGGCGCCCAGTTCGGTCAGATGCTGCCAGCCGTCGGCCACCGCACGTTCGTCGGGTGCCTCCAGGAACGGGAAGTCCTCGATGCGGCCCAGGCCAAGCTGCAGCATGCGCAGGATCACCCCGGCCAGGCTGGAGCGCCGGATTTCCGGATCGGTGAATTCCGACCGTGCCTGGAAATCGGCTTCGGCGTACAGGCGGTAGCAGATACCCTCGGCTACACGGCCGCAGCGACCCTTGCGCTGGTTGGCGCTGGCCTGCGAGATCGGCTCGATGTGCAGGCGGTCGAGCTTGTTGCGCGGGCTGTAGCGCTTTACACGGGCGAAACCGGGATCGACCACGTAGCGGATGCGCGGCACTGTCAGCGAGGTTTCCGCCACATTCGTGGCCAGCACGATGCGGCGGTTCGAGCCGGGGTTGAACACGCGGTCCTGGTCCTGGTTGGACAACCGCGCGTACAGCGGCAGCACCTCGGTATTGCGGTACTTGCGGCGCTCCAGCGACTGGTGCGCATCGCGGATCTCACGCTCGCCCGGCAGGAAGATCAGCACGTCGCCGCGCGCATCCAGACGGGTGATCTCGTCGATGGCCGAGACGATGGCGTCGTTGACCGTGCGCTCGCCCTGGTCTTCGCCTTCGCCTTCCAGCGCGCGGTAGCGCACTTCCACCGGGTAGGTACGGCCTTCGACGCTGATCACCGGCGCATTGTCGAAATGCTGGGCGAAGCGCTCGGTGTCGATGGTGGCCGAGGTCACGATCAGTTTCAGGTCCGGGCGCTTGCGCAGCAGCTGCTTCAGGTAGCCCAGCAGGAAGTCGATGTTGAGGCTGCGTTCGTGCGCCTCGTCGACGATGATCGTGTCGTAGTTCGACAGCCAGCGGTCGCTGGCGATCTCCGCCAGCAGGATGCCGTCGGTCATGAACTTGATGCGGCTGTCTTCGCTGACCTTGTCATTGAAGCGCACCTGGTAGCCGACCAGCTGGCCCAGTTCGCTCTGCAGTTCCTGCGCCACGCGGCTGGCCACCGCGCGTGCGGCGATCCGGCGCGGCTGGGTGCAGCCGATCATGCCGGCCTGGCCACGGCCGGCGGCCAGGCACAGCTTGGGCAGCTGGGTGGTCTTGCCCGAACCGGTTTCGCCAGCGATCACCACCACCTGATGGTCGCGGATCAGCTGGGTGATCGTCTCGGCTTCACGCGCAATCGGCAGCTGCGGGTCCAGAGTAATGGACGGCTGCTGTTGCGCCCGCGCCTGCCGGCGCTGCACCGACACCTGCAAGGCCTGCTCGAAGGTGGCGGCCAACGCCGCATCCTGCGGCTTGGCCTGGCAACGCGAGAGCATTCCCAGCAATCGTCCACGGTCGCGGCTCATGGCACCGTCAATGGCGGCACGCTGTTGGCGCTGGCGGGACTGCGGCATTTTGTCGATAGCGTTCATCAATCGGTTCGTTTAAAACTTTGAATGCGACCAGTCATCACGACTGATTTATTGTGAAGGCCAACGATTCCACAAGGAGGAACCCCATGGCGAAGACCAAGAGCACGACCAAGCCCAAGACCGGCAAGCAGAAGCTTGCGGCATCGGCACCGTCGGCCCCCAACATCGATATCGGGATCACCCAGGGCGATCGCAAGAAGATTGCCGACGGTCTGGCACGGTTCCAGGCCGATGCGTTCACGCTCTACCTGAAGACCCACAACTTCCACTGGAATGTGACCGGGTCGATGTTCAACTCGCTGCACACCATGTTCGAAACGCAGTACACCGAGCAGTGGGCGGCACTGGACGATGTGGCCGAGCGCATCCGCGCACTGGGCTTCAATGCCCCGGGCTCCTACCGGGAATTTGCTGCGCTGACCTCGATCGTCGAGGAGCCGGGCCTGACCGACAGTGCGGACTGGCGTGAAATGGTACGCCAGTTGGTGGTCGCCAACGAAGCGGTATGCCGTACGGCACGTGAAGTGCTGGATGTGGCCGACGACGCTGACGACGCCCCGACCGAGGATCTGATGACCCAGCGCCTGCAGACCCACGAGAAGTACGCCTGGATGCTGCGCTCGCTGCTCCAGTAAGGGTTTTGGGTGGTTCGGCAGGGCTGCGCCCTGCACCCGCAGAGGCAACTGCCACGGCAACAGCAACAGCCGGAGCAAAAGCTGGTTTCCTGGGGGTTGGCGGGGTGGGTCCGGTTACGGGAGACGCCGTGAACCCGTCCTTGGGGGCTTGGCAGCCGCATCCATGCGGCTGACACTCCCGCAACCGGACCCACCCCGCCTTCGACAGGTTTCCGCGATCTGTCAGGACATGCCTTGGGGTCAGATCCGTTTTCCTGCGGAAAACGGATCTGACCCCATTTTGTTTGTCGATATCTGACAGACTCCATCCACGCATGGCGTGGATGGCCCCACCGCCACCGGGAAACTGTCGAAGGCGGGGCGGTGTGGGCTTGCAGGACCGTTGGCGCCATGGATGGCGCCATCGAGCCCCCATGGACGGGTTTACGGCGTGTCCTGCAAGCCCACACCGCCCCACCCAGCCAGCAGACAAGCCAGAGCCGGCTGTTGCCTTTGACGTTGCACCGGCTTGTAGCGGGTGCAGGGCGCAGCCCTGCCGAACCCCCGCCGGGGTAAACTAGCCGGATGGCTTCCCGTCCCGCGCACGACCTGCTTCAACGCGTCTTTGGTTACGACGATTTCCGTGGTCCGCAGCAGGACATCGTGGAGCATGTGGCTGCCGGTCACGATGCCCTGGTCCTCATGCCCACCGGCGGCGGCAAGTCGCTGTGCTACCAGGTGCCGGCCCTGCTGCGTGACGGATGTGGCATCGTCATCTCGCCGTTGATCGCCTTGATGCAGGACCAGGTCGAAGCCCTGCGCCAGCTCGGCGTGCGCGCCGAGTACCTGAACTCGACTCTGGACGCAGAGACCGCCGGGCGCGTCGAACGCGAGCTGCTCGCCGGCGAGCTGGACATGCTCTATGTCGCTCCCGAGCGCCTGCTGACCGGCCGTTTCCTGTCACTGCTGTCGCGCAGCCACATCGCCCTGTTCGCCATCGACGAAGCGCATTGCGTATCGCAGTGGGGCCATGACTTCCGCCCGGAATACCGCCAGCTGACCGTACTGCATGAGCGCTGGCCGGAGATTCCGCGGATCGCGCTGACTGCCACCGCAGACCCGCCAACCCAGCGTGAGATCGCCGAGCGGCTGGACCTGCAGGAAGCACGCCACTTCGTCAGCTCGTTCGACCGCCCCAACATCCGCTACACCGTGGTGCAGAAGGACAACGCCCGCAAGCAGCTGGGTGACTTCCTGCGCAGCCATCGCAGCGAAGCCGGCATCGTCTACTGCATGTCGCGTCGCAAAGTGGAAGAAACCGCCGAGTTCCTCTGCACACAGGGCTTCAACGCCCTGCCCTACCATGCCGGCCTGCCGTCGGAGGTGCGCGCCAACAACCAGCGCCGCTTCCTGCGCGAGGACGGCATCGTGATGTGCGCCACCATCGCCTTCGGCATGGGCATCGACAAGCCGGACGTGCGCTTCGTGGCGCATACCGACCTGCCCAAGTCGATGGAAGGCTACTACCAGGAAACCGGCCGCGCCGGCCGTGATGGCGAAGCCGCCGAGGCCTGGCTGTGCTACGGGTTGGGCGATGTGGTGCTGCTCAAGCAGATGATCGAGCAGTCCGAGGCCGGCGAAGAACGCAAGCAGCTGGAACGGGGCAAGCTCGACCACCTGCTGGGCTACTGCGAATCCATGCAATGCCGCCGCCAGGTGCTGCTGGCCGGCTTCGGCGAAACCTACCCCGAGCCCTGCGGCAACTGTGACAACTGCCTGACCCCGCCAGCGTCGTGGGACGCGACCATTCCTGCCCAGAAGGCGCTCAGCTGCGTGTACCGCAGTGGCCAGCGTTTCGGCGTCGGCCACCTGATCGACGTTCTGCGCGGCAGCGAGAACGAGAAAGTGAGGCAGCAGGGCCACGACAAACTGAGCACCTACGCGATCGGCCGCGACCTCGACGCGCGCACCTGGCGCAGCGTATTCCGCCAACTGGTGGCCGCCAGCCTGCTGGAAGTGGACAGCGAGGGCCACGGCGGACTGCGCCTGACCGATGCCAGCCGCGATGTACTGACCGGACGTCGGCAGATCAGCATGCGTCGCGACGCCGTCAGCACCAGCACCAGCACCGGCCGCGAGCGCAGTGCCCAGCGCACCGGCCTGTCGGTGCTGCCGCAGGACCTGGCGTTGTTCAATGCCCTGCGCGGCCTGCGTGCCGAACTGGCACGCGAACAGAACGTGCCCGCCTTCGTGATCTTCCACGACAGCACCCTGCGTAACATCGCCGAGCAGCGCCCGACCAGCCTGGACGAACTGGCCCGGGTCGGCGGCATCGGCGGCACCAAGCTGAGCCGCTACGGCCCGCGCCTGGTCGAGATCGTGCGCGAAGAGGGATGAACGCGCTCCAGCCCCAGCCTGGTGCCGCTCAAACCTTGAACCACCCGTTCAGCCGGATGTGCATGTCCGCCCACTTGCCGCTAGATTAGCGCCATGTCCCTCGCCTCGACCCTGCTCCGTGTCGTGCTCATGCTCAGCCTGTTGCTCAACGGGCTGAACGCGGCCATGGCCAGCGGACACGAGGACATGGGCCGCATGGCCCATGCGATGGCCTCGGCGATGACCGATGAAGGCGACGCGGACTGCCACCACCACGCCAGCATGACTGCCGACGAGGCGCCGCAGGCCAAGGCCCCCGCCCATGACGCACACTGCCAGATCAAGGACTGCGTGCGCAGCTGCGCCCAGCATCCGCTGCTGGCGGTGCAGGCACTGCCGTTCCTGACGGGTCCCGGTCTTTCCCTGACCCCGCAGCCGATGCCTGCCAATGGCCGCCCGGCACCGCCGCTGCCGCCGATCTCACGCCCTCCTATCGGCTGATCCAACACGCCTTGTGCGCGCTGCGCACTGAAGCCGGCCCTGCGCTGGCGTCTTTCCGTGTTTGGAGTCACCACCATGAGTACCCGTATTCCTCCCGGCCCAGGCGCTGTGCCCATGCCGTCGCGCCGTCTGTTCGTGCAGGGCATCGCTGCTGGCGGCGTGGTTGCCGGCATCGCCGCGGCCGGCATCCCGCAGCGCGCGCTCGCCGCCGCTTCTGCTGCACCCCGCCTGGCCAGCGCACCGGCGGTCATCAGCGATACCCGCCTTGAACTGGCCATCGGCGAATCGCTGGCCAACTTCACCGGCCGCACCCGCCCGGCGATCACCGTCAACGGCTCGCTGCCGGCACCGATCCTGCGCTGGCGCGAAGGCCAGTCCGTGGACCTGTTCGTGCGCAATACGCTGGAACGCCACCCGACCTCGATCCACTGGCACGGCATCCTGCTGCCGGCCAACATGGATGGCGTACCCGGCCTGAGCTTCAACGGCATCGGCCCCGGCGAGACCTACCACTACCACTTCGACCTCAAGCAGTCCGGCACCTACTGGTACCACAGCCATTCACTGTTTCAGGAACAGGCAGGGCTGTACGGTGCACTGATCATCGACCCGGCCGAGCCGGCGCCGTACCGGCATGACCGCGAACACGTGATCATGCTGTCGGACTGGACCGACATGGATCCCGGCGCGCTGTTCCGGCGCATGAAGAAGCTCGCCGAGCACGACAACTACTACAAGCGCACCCTGCCCGACTTCCTGCGCGACGCCCGCCGAGATGGCTGGTCGGCCGCGCTGTCCGACCGGGGCATGTGGGGCCGGATGCGGATGACGCCAAGCGACATCTCCGACATCAACGCCCATACCTACACCTACCTGATGAACGGCACTGCCCCGGCTGGCAACTGGACCGGGCTGTTCCGCAGCGGTGAGAAGGTGCTGCTGCGCTTCATCAACGGCGCCTCGATGACCTACTTCGATGTGCGCATCCCCGGCCTGAAGATGACCGTGGTGGCCGCCGATGGCCAGTACATCCATCCGGTCAGCATCGACGAGTTCCGCATCGCCCCAGCCGAGACCTACGACGTGCTGGTGGAACCGAGTGGGCAGGATGCCTTCACCATCTTCTGCCAGGACATGGGCCGCACCGGCTACGCCGCCGGCACGCTGGCGGTGCGCCATGGCCTGCAGGCACCGATTCCCGCGCGCGACCCGCGCCCGTTGCTGACGATGAGCGACATGGGACACGACATGGGCAGCGGTGGCCACGACATGGCGGCGATGAAGGGCATGGAAGGCGGCTGCGGCGCCAGCATGGGCCACGGCGCGCATGGCGGCGGCGATACCTCCAGCAAAGCGCCAAAGCATCCGGCCAGCGAGCGCAACAATCCACTGGTGGACATGCAGAGTTCGGCCACCGAGCCGAAACTGGACGACCCCGGCATCGGCCTGCGCGACAACGGTCGCCAGGTGCTGACCTATGGTGCGATGCGCAGCCTGTTCGAAGACCCCGACGGCCGCGAGCCCGGCCGCGAGATCGAGCTGCACCTGACCGGCCACATGGAAAAGTTCTCCTGGTCGTTCGACGGCATTCCCTTCGCCGGGGCCGAACCGCTGCGGCTGAACTACGGCGAGCGCATGCGCATCGTGCTGGTCAACGACACCATGATGCAGCACCCGATCCACCTGCATGGCGTGTGGAGCGACCTGGAAAACGCACAGGGTGAATTCCAGCTGCGCAAGCACACCATCGACATGCCGCCCGGTACACGCCGCACCTATCGCGTACGCGCCGACGCACTCGGCCGCTGGGCCTACCACTGCCATCTGCTGTACCACATGGAAGCGGGCATGATGCGCGAAGTGAGGATCGAAGAATGAGCCGCTCCCTCCTTTCCCCCAGCCTGCTGGCCTTGGGCCTGGCTGCTACGCTGCCGGTGTTCGCGCAGTCCCATGCCGGCCATGACATCGCCGCGATGGACGCGCCCGCGAAAACCGCGAAGGCGCCGGTCGAACCGGTCGATCATTCGAAGATGGATCATTCGAAGATGGACATGGGTGCGGCAGATCACGCCGGCATGGACCACTCGGCCATGGACCACTCGAAGATGGATCATGGCGCGATGCAGCCAGCGGCGATGGACCATTCCAAGATGGATCACGCGGCGATGGGGCACGGCACACCCGCACCGACCGAACCGCGCGAACCGATCCCGGTGCCCACCGATGCCGACCGTGCCGCCGCGTTCCCGCCCATCGCCCATGGTGCGATGGAGCATGCGCCGGAGATCAACAGCCTGCTGCTGATCGACCGCCTCGAACACTGGGATGGCAAGAGCAGTAATGGCCAGGCCTGGGAGGCGACCGGCTGGATCGGCGGCAACATCAATCGCCTGTGGCTGCGCACCGATGGCGAACGCAGTCGTGGCCGCACCGAATCGTCGTCACTGGAAGCGCTGTACGGCCGCAGCGTGTCGCCGTGGTGGGACGTGCTGGTCGGCGTGCGCCAGGACTTCCGCCCGGCCGACTCGCGCACGTGGGCAGCGATCGGCATCCAGGGCCTGGCGCCGTACAAGTTCGAAAGCTCGGCCACGCTGTACATGGGCTCCGGTGGCCAGGTGCTGGCCAAGGCCGAGGTCGAGTACGACGTGCTGCTGACCAACCGCCTGATCCTGCAGCCGTTGCTGGAAGCCACCGTCGCGGCCAAGGACGAGCAGGAGTACGGCATCGGCCGTGGCCTGAACAAGGTCGAAGCCGGGCTGCGACTGCGCTATGAATTCAGCCGCCGCTTCGCGCCCTACATCGGCATCAGCCACGAACGCACGTTTGGCGACACCGCCGACTACGCCGGTGACCACGCGCGCGACACGCGCTGGGTGGCCGGCGTGCGCATGTGGTTCTGAGCAACGGATTGTGAGCAATGGCCAGCCCCGGCAGCCGCCGGGGCCGGCTACACTGCGCCACGTTCCAATGCAGGCACCGCCATGTCGTTGCAGATCCGCCGCGCCACCCTTGCCGACGTCGACGCTCTGTCGGCGATCGCCATCGCCACCTACACCGAGACCTGGGGCGACTCGTACCCACCGCAGGATCTGCACGATTTCCTGCAGGCGCACTACGGCATCGCACCGCAGCGGACCGAACTGTCCGATCCGCGCAGTGCGGTCTGGTTGCTGATGGACGGTGACTCGGTAGTCGGCTATCTCGCCGCCGGCGCCAATACCCTGCCGCATGCGGATGCGCGCGAGGGCGACATTGAGCTGAAGCGGTTCTACATCCTGGCCGCACACCAGAACGGCGGCCATGGTGCACGCATGATGGATGCGTTCATGGCCTGGCTGGACCAGCCGCAGCGCCGCACCCTGTGGGTGGGCGTGTGGGAAGAGAACTTCGGCGCGCAGCGCTTCTATGCGCGTTACGGCTGCAGCAAGGTCGGCGAGTACGATTTCATCGTCGGCGACAGCCGCGACCGCGAATTCATCCTGCGCCGGCCCTGAGCAGCGTCAGAAATCGAACAGTTCGGAGAGGAAGCTCTCCTTCTTCTTTTTCTTGTAGCCCTGGCTGTACTGGCCACGGTTGTCATCATGCCGCTGGCCGAGATGACGGGTATCGCGATGCATCACCGGCGGCGGAGCGGCCTGCGGTTGCACAGGCGCTGGCGGCGGCATGGCGGCACCTGCACCGTCAGTGGCGCGCTCGATGATCTTGTCGAGTTCGCCACGATCCAGCCATACACCACGGCAGCTCGGGCAGTAGTCGATCTCGATGCCATGGCGTTCGGCCATCTGCAGGGTCTGGGTCTTGCACACGGGGCACAGCATCGGCATTGCTCCTGTCGGTCTGGCATCGACTGTACCTGCGCGGTGATGACTGTGCGGCAACGCATGACCGAAGGCACAGGGACTTCCGGCGCGTGCCGGTAACGCCGAAGGGCCCGACACTGCGGACTTGTCCCGCAGGGAGTGCGTACATGACAGTGTTGTCCCGCTTGCCCACCGCCACACGTCTGTTGCTGGTCCTGCTGGGCGTTGGCCTGGGCCTGAACCTGCGCGATATCGCCGCAGCCGCAGGAACTCCCATTCCCGCCCTGCCCATGCCCTATGGCGGCAGCCTGCTGGACAACGCACTGGCAGTGCTGGTTGCGCTGCTGCTGGCTACGCTGCTGCGCCCCCGCGGCATTGACCTGCTGGTCAGCCTCGGCCTGCGTGGAAACGGCTGGCGCGGTCCGATGTGGGTGCTGCTGGCCAGCCTCCCCTGCTGGCTGGGACTGGCGCTGCTCGGCACCCCGAACACGGCGTTGACCGCGCTGGACGCCACGATGCTGGCCGTGCTGTTCCCGCTGGCCGAGGAAGTGCTGTTCCGCGGCCTCGGCTTCGTGCTGCTGGTGAAGATCGTGCGCGGCCCGTGGCCGCTGCTCGCGCTGCCGCAGGCGGTGCTGTTCGGCATGGTGCACTGGCTCGGCTTCGGTGGGTTCGACGGTGGCGGCATCGCGTTGTTCATTGGCGCGGTCATCGCGTTCGGCGGCTTCATCTTCGCTTGGCTTGATCACCTGGACGGCGACACCCTGTGGTGCGGCCTGGTCCTGCACGTTTCGATGAACCTGGCCTGGAATGTGTTCAGCCTCGATGATGCCGTTGCACTGGGCTGGCAGGCTACCGGCCTGCGCATCGGCACGGCCCTGCTCGCGCTCACGATCCTGGCCTGGCACGTGCGTCGCCGGCGCCAGTCGCGGTTGTAACGCCCACTTAGCTTGCCGTGCACGCCGGGATCACTACCGGCTTGCGCATACTTGCGCGCCTTTCGCTCCCCCTGTTGTCCGGAGTTGCCGCGTCATGTTGCTGTCCAAGCGCTTTGTGGAACCGCGCGTCCTGCTGATCGAGGACGCCGAGGAAACCCAGGAACTCAGTCGTCTCGCCCTGGAAAGCCAGGCCTGCCAGGTCACCGCTGTCAGCAGCGCCGAGGCCGCACTGGGCCTGCTCAACGCCGGCGAACCGTTCGACCTGCTGTTCACCGACGTCTGCCTGGGCGGCATCAGCGGCATCGAAACCGCCAACCGCGTGCGCGAGCACCTGCCGCAGCTGCCGATCCTGGTAACCTCCGGCATGGACCAGCACCGCGTGCTGCCGCAGTTGCGGGAGGGCATCCACTTCCTGCCCAAGCCGTACAGCATGAGCGAGCTGCTCGATGCCATCCGCCTGTGTTTCCGCCATGCGGCGGATGCAACGTTGATGCCGCCGCCGCAGGCCAGCGCGGCCTGAGGCAATCATCCACGCATGGCGTGGATGCGACCGGCCATCAACCGCCGGTGTACGGCCCTTCGCCCGGCATCACCTCCAGCAGTGCACGAGTGATCACCCGTGGGTAGACCGTGAGGTGGTCCTCGCCGTCAATCACCACGTTGTCCACCTGCAGCTTGCGGCCACTGCGCTGCAGCTGGGTGGTGAAGTCCGCGGTCTGCCGCAGCATGTCGTTGCCTGTAGAATAGCGCGGCCCTGGCTTGTCCGTCTCGTAGCTGCCCACCGACAGCAGCACGCGCGTGGGCTGCACCGGAATCACGGCAGCATCCTGCATGCGCGGCAGCAGAAGCTGGTCGAACCACAACGAAGGACTCGACAGGATGTAGGTGCTGAACATGTCGGGTTGCGTGGTCAGCACGTAGGCGCCGAACAGCGCACCATAGGAATGGCCGGCGAACACGCGCCGGGCGGGGTCGGTGCGATAACGCGCATCGACCATCGGCAGCACCTGTGCCGCCAGGAAATCACGATAGTGCGCGGCACCGCCGTAGGTGACGTCATCGCTATAGTAGCCCTCAGCAGTACGCGCCGGATTACTGGGCGTATAGTCGCGCGAGCGACTCTGCTTCGAGGTCAGGCCTTCCTGCGGTGGCAGCCCAACCAGGATGAAATTCTCGATGTTGATACCCCGCTGCCCCACCAGATTGCGCACGCTGCGCACCAGCGGGAAGCTGTAAAGCGCATCGGTCACGTACAGCACCGGATAGTGCTTCTCAGGGTGTGCGGCATAGTCGGCCGGCAACGCCACCCAGATCGGGTAATCGCGGCCCACAGGATCGTGCATGCGCAATGCTTCGGTATCCGGCAGCACTACGCCCGGCACGGCGGCTGCCGCGCTTTCCTTCGCGTCACTTTGCGTTGCCGGTGGCGCCACCGACATCGCGCAGCCACTCACGGCCAGGCAGGCCGCCACACTCCATCCATGCACACGCTGCATCCACGCTCTCCCGTTGCGGGCGGCGCACCCGGGTGGCGCCGCTACCGCATCCTCACACCTCGTGCGATGCAGTGCCACGCCAGGTCAGGGCGAGGCCGGCGGCGCCGCCGGGAACAGCGTGCGCAGCGCCTGCAGGGCGGCCGGGTGATAGATCGTGGCGTGGGTTTCCTCCGGCAACGGCAGGTACTTCACCAGCGGTGACGGCGAGGCCTGCTGCAGCAACGCGGCCAGTCGTGCAGTGGATGCGGCCAGTTCCGGCTGTCCGCTGCTGGCCAGGAACACACGGGGCTGCGCGCGCGTCACAGCCGGCAGCTGCTTGGCCGCAGCGGCCAGCATCGTGCCCCGGTTCCACCACAGGCTGGGGTCCAGCGCGATGTAGCTGTTGAACAGTGTCGGTTCCTGCAGCAGCGTCTCGATCACGAACAGGCCGGCCAGCGATTCACCGATCAGCGCGCGCTCGTCGGTGGTCGGGTAGCGCTGGCGTACCTGCGGCATCAACTCATCGCGCAGGAAGCGGCGGTAGGCCGCTGAGCCGCCGATGCGCGGCGCGATCTTCTGGTCCTGCGGGTCGCTGCTGGGGCCGGTCATGTCGCGGCGACGCTCGGTGTTTTCGATGCCGACCAGCAGGAACGGGCGCATGCTGCCGTTGCCGGCAAGTACCTGCACCAGCCCGGCCACGTGCAGGAAGTCCTCGGCGATTCCGCCATCGGCCATGTACAGCACTGGCAACGGTGCCTTCGGGTCCAGGCCCCAGGGTTGCGGGCGATAGACGTTGATGCGGCGGGTTTCGCCCAGCGCCTTCGATTCGATGGTGAAGGTCTCGCCGATGACCAGTGGCGAGGCGGCAGCGGGCGACGCGGATTCGGCGGCCATCAGCGGCGCGGCGGAGACGACGGACAACAACAGCGACAGCACGATCAGACGCATGGGGCGGTCCATTCTGGGAAAGCGCTGAGCATAGACCGCCGGAGACACTGTCGTTCGCGGCACTTTGCCGATCTACCGGAACTGGAGCACCATGAAGTCGGTGATGGTCATGCAAGGCGCACCTTGGCTCACGGACTGGTCACCGCCACGCTCATATCCACAAGGAGGTTCCATGTTGAGTGTATTGATCGCCACCACCCTTGCTGCCGGCTCACCGCAGGCCAGCAGCATTCCCTCAGCATCCGCCGCGTATGCGGACTGCCTGCTCGCCCACCTTCAACCGGGATTGTCCGACCACGCTATCCCGCTGCTGCAGCAGGCCTGCGTCGCGAAGTATCCGGAGAGCTACGTCGCATATTCAGAACTGGAACGCCGGATCAGCGCGCAGCGCCGGGCCGATTTCGAGGCGGCTCAAGCGGAGGCGGCGCGTTCCGCGAATGCGGCAGCGACGGCCGCACAGGAAGCTGCCGACGCGGCGGCCGCAACGGCAAAAGGAGCGCGGTCGAAGTAGGAGCCCGGCACCGGGAGCAACAAAAAAGGCACCGCTGGGCGGTGCCCTCCTGAATGATCTGGATCATTGAGTGCAATGGTGGCCGTGAAGGATTCGAACCTTCGACCAAAAGAATGAAAGCCCACAACTTTCTGTAAACGGAGCCCCAAGCGCCGAGGAGATGTACGCCATCGTTACGGCGTGCAAGACCAGCATGAAGTGAGTGCAGGCTTCCGACGCAGCGATTAAGGCCGCGCTACATCCATGTGTCAAAGCAATGCTAATCGACCTGAATTACGTGGTGATTCAACCAGCGGTATCAGCACTGAGGATGCGAGAGCACGAACTGTTCACTGAGCTTCAGGCCACACCTACCTCTGATCCAGAAGCACGTCAGGATAGGCTCAAGGCATGGCAAGAAATGGGGATTGCGACCACTACAATTCTTGATTTCAGTGATTTTGAAGAGGGCTCGTGCCCTTGGAAAATGATAGATGCCCTTCGATCACACCCCGCCGGTTCCGTTACGGAGGCGGTATCGGCAGCGCAGATATTGACCACCTTTGCTGCTGATATTCAGAACCTCCAGAGAAGGGGCTCAATCGATGATCCCGCTGCGTGGTTCACCATCACGCAAAAGGCGACCTGAGCGCCGGCCTCTTCTCGGATCTACCTTGTCAGCGGTCAGGCCGGAGGCGTTGAAGCCCCGCCCTCACCCACGCCTTGCGTGCGTCCCTCGCAGGGACTTCGTCTCTGCCGGCGGCTTGCGCGGCTCCAGCGCTACCTTGATCCGCTCGACCTCCTTCGCTCCGGTCTCGGCCAAGCGCCGGGCCTGTTGCTGCTGCTCCCGCGTCGGCGGCAGGCCAAGTGATGGCGATGCCAACTGGATCGACGTGTTATCGCCCAGCCTAGCAACGGCCTCACGTAGAGGCAGGCTGGGATACAGCCTGCCCGCGCACCAGCGCTCGCCGTAACGCTTTGCCTGCCGGACATTGGCGGCGCGTCTTCCTTCACTTCCCAGAATTTCTGGCCTTCCATCCACAGGCGCCCCCCAGGACCACCATCTGGAGTGACGCTGGCCGTCTCCCTGCCGTCGTACCAAAGCGCCCAGCGCTCACCTGTTTGAAGCCACCCAGATGGGGTGGGGGCGGCGCGGAAGTCACGGTACCCATGTGAATGATGCATGGGCGGAGCATAGCTACCGGCCGTCGCAGATCCCGCGCCTGTCACACCCCGCGACAACATGAACAAAAAATGAATTCGCGCAAAGCCAGTATAGGGGGGACGCCCTCTTTCCTCGTTAATCGTTAATCGTTAATCGTAGAGATAAGGAATCGAGGCATCCCTTGACGTCCCAGCTCCGCGCCTAACCGTGCCACTTGGAGATCCGAATGCAGATTGAGCATCAAACCG
This sequence comes from Stenotrophomonas sp. GW821-FHT09E08, assembly GCF_059416125.1. Classification (NCBI taxonomy): domain Bacteria; kingdom Pseudomonadati; phylum Pseudomonadota; class Gammaproteobacteria; order Lysobacterales; family Lysobacteraceae; genus Stenotrophomonas; species Stenotrophomonas sp. GW821-FHT09E08. Next base: position 326,904 of record NZ_JBWKOO010000002.1, on the reverse strand, counting down.
CCAGATCACCTCATCTGCGCCGTCTGTCTTCTTTGCCACTTCTCTTCGCAGCAACTCTAACAGTCTCTTGTTCAAAGCCGGAACCAGCACCAGCTCAACCTGACACTGAGACAACACTCCGATCAGAACTTCCTTCCAGCCCCCCACATTTACCGAACACCAGAGTAGGTTCGGCTCCATTGGTAGGTGGGATAGTCGCCGCACAACAGCTCCCGGAAGCTCCGCTCGCGGATATCTATCCGTCACTTCTTGCAAGAGCGGAAGCTGGTGACACGGAAGCGAAGCGCCAATTGTTCTTGATCCTAAATGAGTGCCGTACGAGCGTGCAGCTCCACGAACTTTCTTACGGCGCAGAAACAATCGTTGATCCGGAACTACTCAAATCTACAGGGATGACGCGCGAGCAATTCTTGGCAGATCAGCAACGTCGCTCCCTCCTCAACACAGACCGAACTCTCGAGCAGTGCGAGGCATTGCCGACAGGTGCAATCGGGGATGCAGCCAAGTGGTTGGTAGAGGCGGCTGAGGGAGGAGACGCCTACGCGCAACTGACTTTCTTCAACTATGTCGATTTGGTTGTTGGCCCACCTAAAGAACAACTCAAATCGCCGGACCTGGTCGAAAAATTCAATGCCAGCTCAATGAAGTATCTGAAAGGACTGGCTGACCAGCGAGTCCCAGAGGCGTTCGACTCTCTGAGCTCGGCTTATGAACTAGGAATTATCACGCCCAAAGACCCCGTTCGAGCCTATGCGTACAAGAAAGCTGCCGGAGACATAGCACCGACCCCGGGCAATGAAAGAGTGCTGCAAATAATGGCTAAGAGCATGACGAATGAACAGATTTCGAAAGCGAAAGAGCTAGCACCACAACTGACCCAAAGGAGTTCGAGATGAAAGGAAAGCTAATCGCAGCCTGCATCTTGGCACTACTGGCAGCTACCTCCATCTATGTCGTTGCACAGTCGAGCCCCGGGTCTCGGAAAATTGGGTCTTATGGCTGTAGTACGTGCAACCTTGGATATCCGCGACCTGACTCACAAACGAAGAACACGCTAATCAACATTCGCGATTCATTCAATCTTGGAAAAACTTCAAACCAATGGATTGCTGTGGGCGACGTGATTACCGTATGCAATGGGTCGGCCTGCGTCGACTATCAGGTTACCGTTGGCGGGGATGGCTATCTCGGCGTAAAGAATGAACCTCAGACCACCACTCCTCCTCCGCGAACTGGCGGTGGTGGTGGCAGTGCCACTGGTGGCGGGCGCACGGGTGGAGCCAATCCTGGCGCCGGTTGCTACGGTAACTGTGGGGGTGGCGGATCTGGTAGCGTCACTGTAGGGAAGCCGAAGCCATTTGTGCTCAAACCCGCCTAACGATGCGGAGTGATCAAGACTGAGAATGGCAACCTTGACGGGGCCACGGCCAATGCCAGGTGCTGACACCACCTCTGTTGCGGCGCCGGGCACTCACTTGCAGCTGCCTACCCGGCGCCCCGTCTTCACTTACTTCATCGACTCAAGGGCTGCCAAGCGCTGCTCGATGCTGGCCAGGCGCCACTCGACCACCTCACGATCGCGGCGATTACGGCGGGCAGTGGCCGCCAGAATCCAAGCATGCAACTCTGATACGCGGAAGCTGTAGCGGTCTCCGGCGGCAACAGCAGGCTGGACTAGTTCGCGCCCTGCCTCGATTGCTTCCTTCAGCACGACTCGCCCGGCTGGCGCAACCGCATGGATCAGTTCACGCCGTGCGGGAACGATGGCCTCGCCGGCATCATCGACTTCTGCAGGGATGTCCGTCCAGAGCTCTGGCACCGCCGGCCATTCGATGACTTCGGTCTCTTCAGCGGGCCACTCCCTCCACACCTCGTCCTGGGCCGGCCATGAGTCGTAGCAGAATGCACTGTAGATGAAGGCCTCCAGACAGTGCTTCTCCATGATCGCGATTGCCGCTTGGACGGAGGGACGGGCGTGCCAGCGCGCAGCATCACCCTCTTCTGCAACACGCGCGAGCTACCGCCACTTCATTTGCAGCTCGCTGATCTCCAAGAAGGCGGCATCCTCCGCGTCCGTCATGGGCACGAGAGGCGCCTTCAAGCGCTCGTCCGACCTACTGATCGTGCCGTTGGTCGCGCACACCTGGGTCCAGAGATTGGATGGCGTACCGCACAGCCGACAACCGTGGCGAACGTCAGGATGCACTGGGCGTCACCGATGCGATGATGAAGGTCTACGACAAGATCGTTCCGCGCGCGAAGCCCTCCACGATGAAAGATCGCTGAGGCAAAAATGCGGGGTGATTTACGGAGCGAATTACGGAAGTGATGAAAAAAGCGCCACTAGGGCGCTTTAAGTCATTGATCGCAATGGTGGGCCGTGAAGGATTCGAACCTTCGACCAAAAGATTAAAAGTCACGCGACAACATCATGCATTCCAATCACTTACGCGTCTATTCGTTCCGCACCGATGTTCAAAACCGACAGTTGAAAGCCTTGAGCCACAAGGGACTCGCGAATTTTGCGGAACGGATTTCCGGCGCCAGTCAGCAGCCTCTCCAAGGCTCACCCCATCCATCCGAATGGCGGATCCTGGTCGGCCTTGGCCAGCCGGTTCCCCCGCACCTTCTCCTGCCACGCCAGGATCATACCCACGTCCTCCCGCAGCCTAGCCTCGTGCCTGGCCACCCACAGCTCGGCCCCTGCCCGGCCCTGCTCGTAGCTGGTGCACCAGCGGAACGGGCCGCCAGGGCCATGCCGATGCCGGTCAAGAGAGGCAATCCAGATCCCGTCGCCCACGCGTTTGGCCATGGCCACCACCCACACCCCGTGGCAGGCGATCACGGTCAGGGGGTCATCCGGGTGGCTGGCTGACCTGGTCGTCCAGTAGAAGTCGGCAGGGATCGGCATGGCCGGGAGAGTACGACCGGCAGTCGCAGATCCTGCGAACACGGCGGCCACCTGCCTGAACCGTTCGGGGAAGGATTGTTAGGCGCCGCATCGGCGATTTGACGAAATCGACAATTTGCCCGAATCGTCTTGCGGGGTGCCGGCGCGGCGCTGCTCAAGCGCCCCCGGGTTGAGCTTCCTGCGGCCCCGGATCCCGCAACGCTCCCTCCCCGCCTGCCATCCCGAGCACATCACCTGATCAATAAGGACGGATGCTTCGACATCAGCCCATACCGTCGAAGTCCCTTGCAAAATGAACAAAAAGTGAATTGAAATCGCCATTGACGTAGGGTGACCGACTCTGAACACCGTTTCGAATTAATGCATGGCGCAGAGGTATGTGGAATTTTTTTCGAAGCAAGACCACGAATGTGATCAGTCTCTTGGCTCGTCCGCCACCCACATCAGAGGGCCAAGAAAAATTACCACTGCGAAATTGGCTTAGGATGAATCTGCATTCGGAATGACGGCACGCCGACTAAACAGACTTAAGGATGACGGCATGAAAAGAAACACCACCTTTGCATTCCTCGCCATTGGGTTGCTGGCGGCTTTCGGAATAGCGATCTTTTCGAAGCGGCCAACAAGCGGACCTGCGCTGCAAACTCCGTCTCCACTCGAACAGCCAGAAGCTTCAAAAACTCCAGCCCCCGAGGAAAACGTTGATTCACTAGTTTCACACGGAAAGCTTGACCCTACAGTCGTGATTCCCACTAGGGGCCGAGCTTACTCAATATCACGAACGCAATCACTTCCGGAGGGCGACGCACTGGAGTATGTGCAATCACTCCTACAAAAATCTGGCGCAGGGGATGCCACAGCGACATACGCCATATATTTGGCAGTTAGCCAGTGCAAGTCGACATTAAACGCACCATCACTCTCCCTTGCCCAGATTTACCGGGAACAGGGAATTGAAGAGCAGTACAAGAATTCTATCGAGAATGATCTAATCAAATGCGAGGCATTGATCAGCGATCCGGCGCTCTCAGACGAGCCCTGGCTAAAGAGAGCAGCAGACCAAGGCTCCATTGAAGCAAAAATAATGTTTGCCATAGACTCCGGATCCGTACTAGGGCAGCGCTCGAATTACCTCGCGAATCCAGAGCGTTTAATCGAATACCGAGCCGAAGCAATTCATAATCTGCAATCCGCCGCATCGACAGGAAGCGTGGACGCCCTAATGGCACTAGGGAATGCATATGAAAAAGGAATTCTTACTGAAAAGTCAACGCCAACATCACTGGCATATTACAAAGCGGTCTATTCAATTTCGCCCAATTCGGCGCTACAGGAATTAATAGCTCGCGAATCAAAAAACCTATCTAACAGGGAGAACGACGCAGCAGAAAAGCTATCAATTCAAATTGTCGACAATTGCTGTCGATAATTGAGAAATTAACCACAAAAAGGATTTCAATGTGGAAACATCAAATGACATAAGCAGCCCCAAATCCAATGGAAAGGTCAATCCACTTAGCCCATTGGCAGCCGCCCTCTCAATCACAGCTTTAACAGCGGGGCTTCTCTTAAGTTTCGGATCATTCAGCGCAGCATCCGCAAACTACTCGATACTTTGCAACGGCTGTGATCTGGGCTCCCCCTTTCCAACAGAAAGGACATTAAGCGAGATCAAGAATTACGTTAAAGTAAGTGCACCTGTACCGGCACAATCCGGCGACACAGTAACCGTCTGCAATGGCACGGCATGCGTCCAATACACACTGGATGATTCTGGAAATTACATAGGCGCTCCGCCTATCAAACAGACGACAAGCCCGCCTGGCGGTGGTGGAGGTGGAGGTGGGGGCGGCAGTGGTGGCGTCGGTGGTGTCAACCCCGGTGGCGGCTGCTATGGAAACTGCGGCGGCGGGGTCGTCACAATCAAGCCGATTTTCCCAATCCGCCCCCAGTGATGTTGGAAGCCGCTTTAACTTGCTATCAGGTGCTCACGGCCCTTCGGGGCCGTCATTTCTCAAGCTGTGGGTTCGATCGCGCTCCTGAAGATAGATGAATCGCCACCCAACTCGACCATCTTTCATACCGAGACCAATACTTACTTGTGGAAATTTCCATCTTCTGCGTTGTCATCGCGTTGACAACCGCAATCATTGGCGCAAGCCCGCGAAAGGCATTTTTGATGGGTAGTCTGGTCGCATTCGTCGCAGGCTTTGTCGCCTTCGCTGTCGAGAATGGCCCTCCAGACTTGTACGGCCTCTATCGAGTTTCGATCTTCGCGATGCTTTTCGCCCTACCCGCTGCGCTCATGTCATTCATTGCCGCTAAGCTGAAGCGATAAGCTCGAGCCCTTCCAGGGGCCCGGCTTCGCCTGTCATGAAGGCCAGCTTCTGATATGCAGCGGTGATCTGGGCGGAGTAGCACATGGGCGCCATCTGGCCGCACCAGCCGTCTCCGCGATGTGATGGCGAGCTGTGCTGTCAGTGCCCAGTTACGTCAGCCACCGCGGTCATGCCGAGCTGATTGAAGACGGCCGCGTTGTCGCTCGAAGGAATCAGCGCGGTGCTGCCCGCCGTGTAGAACTGCTGCGGTCCGATCCCATTTCGGTTCGGGCCGCTGATCCGATAGCCGACTGGCACCTGGGTCTGCACCCACGCCCGGCAGGTGATCGCGGCGTACTGCTTCCCTGCTGGTACAACCACCATCTGAGATCCGGCCGAAGATCCGTTCACGATGGGGAAAACCCGAATGATCTTGAGCGGCTTGCCTGCCGTAGAGAACGACAAGCTGCCATCGTCTCGGAACAGCTCAAACCCGTAGTTCGCCCGCAGGTAGACGCCCAGGTCATAGATCCAGATCGTGCCGGCCACCCTCGTCGGCTGCGACCCAGCGTAGATCCGCAGGAGCCAGTTGCCGCCGCCCTCGTTAACCAGCACAGGCACGATCGGCTTGTCGACGTCACCTGCGATCGCCGCGATGATCGGTGTGCTCGCTTGGAACCTCCGCTCGATCATCCGCGTGAACGCGGGTTGCCCCGCAATCTCGTAAACCACCACGCCTGGCTCGGCAAAGTCGATCCTGTGCCGAAGGTGGAAATTTGGGTAATCCGGCGAAATCTGCACGTGGGCACCGTCGTCGGTCCACGCCTCCATTCCTGCTGGCATATCAGCTCCATCCTATGAATGCGGTGCACGGCACCAGCTGGTAGGCCGGCGCACCGCCGCCGGTCACATCCGCATACCAGTAGACGCGACCATCCCGGTACACCAGCGACGGCTGCCGGCCCTCCCAACCCGGAGGCGGCACGATGCAGTAGAAAAAGTCTCCGGTTGGGACATAGGGAATCGCCACCGACCCGCCGTGGTTCGAGTCCGTTCCAATGGACGTCACGAACCCAGCAAGTCGCGTGGTGATATCGATGTCGATGCTTCCGTCATCGTTGAACGTTTGAAAGCCGGCCGGCATAACTCGCCTCACATCAAGTAGGAAGGCCGACCACTTCCAGATGATCCATGGCGGTGCGTACAGCGCGCGCGGACATGCAGCAGCGCTTGCCGATGGTGGCAATGGCAGGCCAGCACACACCCTCGTCGTTGGCCTGGTCAGCCAGCGAGATCAGCACAGCCTTCTGCGTGACGCTCAGGCCCTGCAGCGGCCAGCACTGCGACATGATGATCGTCGACATGTCAGAGCCCCAGCGTCATGTTCTGGCCCGGGGCCACCGGCCACCAGGTGCAGGCCGGCTTGCCGGTGGTGGCGCACGGCGCAGTCGGGCCGCGCCAGATGCGGCCCTCTCGGGCCAGCTCAGGAAGGCGGCGACCCAGCATGTGGCGGTCTAGGCCGGTCAACGTCGAGAGGTGCAGACTGCTGTGGCCGGGATAACGGATCACCGCCGCCTCAGTCTTGGCATGCTGGACGCGCAGCGCACCGCTGGCGACAAGATCAGCAGCGGCTACATGGCTGCCACGGGGATCGGTGGAACGGGCCAGATGGCTCATCGGGCGGTCTCCAGTCCCATGGCGCGAATCACCGCCTTGCGGAACGTCAGTGCGCTGATGACCAGGTCGTCGGTTTCGTTGATGATCTTCTGACCGTGGGGGCGGTCCTTCTCGTCAATCACACCGTCGGCGACCGCGGGGCTGACCGCCGCGCAGAGGTCGCCAAAATCCTTCATCAACTGCCCAACGCCTACGGTGTCGGCGGAGGTTTCGATGGCGTCCATGCGGATCGGCAGGATGCCGCGGCGGCGCCCCAGCGCGCGCTCACAGTTGCTGCGGTACGGCTCGGGCAGGCTCATCACCCAGGCATCTTCGAGATCGGCCGGCAGCGTCTTGACCACGCCGTCGAGGTAACGGCCCAGGATCTGGCCGTTGTGCTTCTTGTCGGCGTCGCCATCCCCCTCCCCACCCAACGTGATGCGGAATGGAACTTCGCGGTCGTCCTGCGCGTACATCGACAGGTACTGATCGGCCACCACCATGGCGAAGCTGCGGCGGTTGGTGCCGGTGTCGCGCAGCATCTGCTCGGTGAATCCGTAGATCACCGTCTGGCGCTTGGGCAGGAAATGGGGCTTGGGCTTCATGACACGCTCTCAGGGGCGGCGCACGATGGGCGCCATGGAGATCAACAATTCAGGGATGACGGCCAGTGGCCACCTGTTCGAAAAGCGAGGGCCGCAAGGTCCGGGCGGCGGCCAGCCCCGCGTTGAAGATCAGTGCGATATCCTCGCCAGCGAGGTCGTGCTGCACCGCGTATTCGCGGATGCGCGACAGGTGGTGCTCCCGCGCCTGCTCGGGGGTCTGGTCAGACATTGGGGTTCTCCATGGAGACGGAACAAATCGAAACTCGCGGCGCGGACGGCCGCAGGGTGTGGGTCATCAAGCACTTCACCCGTATCGACACTTCGGACCTGGACGGGCCAAGTTGGGTCGAGGGGATGGCAAGGCACACGCTCGGAGACGGCAGCGCAGTCAATGCCGACGCAGACGGATTTGAAGTGGTTGCCACTGGCGAGCGCCTGGTTCGGCTGTAGCCCATCACGCCACCTCAATCGGGGCTATGCGGCCTGCATCGGGGTCGTCGTTTGCCGGCCTGGCCGGCTCCTGTTGCTCGGTGTGCCCAAGCAGCTTCATCACCTGTGGCAGGGCCGGGACCATGTCCTCATCCGCCCAGTCGCTCACCTGCTCTACCGGCAGCTGCAGAACCTTGGCCAACTGCTTGTCGGTGCTCAGGCCCAGCTTTGCGCGCAGCGCGCGCTTACTCATGCGGCTGTCAACCAGCTGGCGGACGGCCGAAATGCTGGACCCCACGAAGACTTCCGGCCGCAGCAACTCGAGGAACTGCCTGCGCGCCGGGGGAATTCCACTGACACGCCACTCACTGACGGACGGCGGCTTGATGCGGCAGATGCGGGCCACCTCGGTGGTGCCACCCAAGCGGTCGATGATCTCGGAAGCAGTAAGGTCGTCCATGTCGCCAAGGTTAGGACTAGCTAATGAGCCAGTCAATAGCCAGTCCTAATCCAATTGTAGTTAGCCTTTCCTAATGACTACTCTTGCCGAACGTTTGACGCTCGCAATCGAGCACGCCCAGCTGACCAAGGCGGAACTTGCCCGCCGCGTCGGAATCTCCGCACCCAGTGTCAATGGCTGGTTCAGCGGCAAAGCAAAATTCCTCCGCGGCGAGAACCTGCTGGCCGCCGCCAAGGCACTGGGCGTGAACGAGACGTGGCTGGCCACTGGCAAGGGGCAGATGCAGTCCAGCACGGATCCGACTGAATGGATCTCGCCAGTCCGAGAGATTGAGACGCCGCCCGGCTATGTTCGCTTCGACTTGTTCGAAGGGGGTGCGGGAATGGGCGCAGGGATGGTCAACCAGGACTACCCAGAGGTGGTGAAGACCATCGAGGTTGCAGAATGGGAAGTCCGCAGGAAGCTCGGTTACCTACCCAAGCCAGGCAGGATCCAGATCATCACCGGCCGCGGGCCGTCGATGCGGCCCAAGCTCGAAGACGGCGACATTGTCTGGATCGACACCAGTTGCAACTATTTCGACGGCGACGACTACTACCTGATCAACATCGGCGGCGAGACCCAGATCAAGATGCTGCAGAAGCGTGGCGACGGTCTCTACGTCGTAAGCGTCAACACTGACTTCCCGGCCTATCGGCCAGATCCTGGCGATGTGAGCATCTTGGGTAAGGCGCTCATCCACGCAGGTTTGCGGAAGTTCTAAGTAGCGAAGAAATTCCTACTACTGTCCCAAATTGGGACGAACGAAAAAGCCCCGCCGAAGCGGGGCTTTTATGGTGCTCGGTCAATCTCATTGTGGGTTGCCACGCGCCTGAGCCAAGCGGTCGTGCCGTTGATCTCAAACGAGATCTTGTAGTTGCCGGTGACATGCAAGGTGTAGATGTCAGGGTTCTTGAACCCTTGCAACTTCTCGAACCCCAATCCTGGTGGCCTTGGGTTCTTCTGCAGATCGTCAAGCTTCCCATCTACACGCGTCTGCATGTCGATCGTAAGCTTCTTGTACTCTTTGGTGTAACGACGTGATGGAGTCCAGTCCGCGATGACGACTCCTCCTGAGCCTATGGACGTCATTAATGAAGAATGCCTCGCCTCAGCTCTTCAACCGTCGAGTAGCGGACTCCGTCACGGGGCTCCGCAGCAAGATCATGCGAGATGATTGCCGCCTGCAGGTCCTTCGTGACCTCGATCACAGCAGCCAACGCAACCAGCATGTCGTCATACGACGTGTGCAACATGTCGCAGTGGCTTTCGTTCAAGCGGCCATCGGTATCAATGCAGCTCTTCTTCGCGGTAAGTACGGCTAGCCCAGACTCAAAACGCGGGACGAGCTCACCCAGCCCGTCAACCAACTTGTCGTCGGGGTCCATGTACTCGCCAATACGAACGGTAGCAGTGCGGGTCACCTGGACCACGGCGCGGCCAACGTTTGCAATTCCGTAATACGTCTTCACGTGCGCGGCGATAGCGTCGACAGTCTCGTCAACTGCGCGGTGGAGGCCAAGGTCTGCTAGTCCTTCAACAGTATCGGTGAAAGACACGACCGCATCGGCGATCGTCATGTCCTTCTTTAGGGACGCGGCCATCATGGTCACTGTCCTCCTTCTCCTAATCATTGGCACTTAGGGGTGCCCATCCCGCCGTTGGAGCGGTCAACGGCCAGCGAATAGTAATAGTGAAACCCCCATACCACAACTGTCGTTAGCATCAATGGTTGACTTTCTATGCTGAACGAAGTTGCGGAAGGGCTACCGCATTTCCACTATCGGCATCTACCAATCAAAGTTAAGTGAAACCTTGTGCCATAAGGGTTTCACCGAGGCACGAGGCCGTCTACGAGTGCTTGGACCGACGATCGAGCCGAAAGTTTTAACGTTAAAGACGCTCGTTCATAGGCCGTTGCCGTCTCAGCTTTCGGTGTCCCTGCCTAGTCTCCCAGCCTGGCTCGGCCGTATCACTTGCGCGGGTGACCTGCGCCGCTTCCTAGGTAAGCCCAGCCTCCATTAGGAACTCCGTTCAGAAAAATATTAGCCACTCCTATTGACCGGATGATTAGCCACTCCTAATCTAACCCGGTCGCCCAACACCACCCCATCCCGGGGCCGGGCGCAGGAGATCACGCATGGCCACCCTGTCTCTCGGCGTCAGCAAGGCGCCACCTACCGTCGTAGCGATTCCCTCCCTCGGCGTGGTCGCCATCAAGGTGGGCGCTGCCAGCCTCTACGTTGAACTCGCAGAGGCCGACCGTCTCTCGGTGGAAATCCAGCACGCCGCGCATCAGCTGCGCGGCGAAAGCCAGGACGCAGCCGCATGAGCGCCGCCCTCGCCCACCACTCCAACGCTCAGCGCGCCGCTGCAGCCGCTGGCATCGTCGCCCGCGCCGGGCGCCGCTGGGGACTCCTGCCCAACCAGGTCATCGCAGCCGCGAGCTTTGCCGCCAACGCTGTCCTGCGGCAGGGCAAGAGCGCTGCAGGTGCTGTCGCCGCCGCTCGCCGTGCAGCGCGCGCGCAGGCAGGTGCTGCATGAGCGCACCCACCGCACCGAGCTTCGCCATCATCGAAGTGCCAGGCTGCGGCATGCGCCTGCGCGCCATGAAGGATGAGGGCGGCTGGAGCATTTCCGGTTGGCGCCGCGCCCAAGGCGCAAAGGCCATGGTCATGTTCGCGGCTGCGGATACCACACCGACCTTCAGCGAGACCGCCGGCCAGCATCACGTCATTGCAGGCCGCACGTACATCGCACTGCCAGCTACAAGCCAGGAGAAGCTGCAGGCATTCATTGCCTCCACCGAGGGCGCGAGCGTCCAAGGCGGTGCTGCATGAGCCGTCAGTATCGCGACGATCACCCGGCTCTGGACGCTCGTCTCTCGGCTCTGGAAGGCGCGGCAATGGACGCGTTTGAAGCCGGCTGGGACGCATACCCGCCAGGTGCGCGCTGCATCGTTCGCTCGCAACGCTATGGCCACCGGTTCGCCGATTACGGATTGGTGCGGGAGGAAGAGTAATGCGCCACCTGGCCCTGCCCTTCTTCTGCGCCGTCGTCGTCGGCCTGCTCCTCGCCACGCTCTCTTGGGCGCTGCGCAACCAGGTCGAACCCGTCGCCCTCGCCTGCGCCATCGGCGCCGTGTTCTTCGCATGGCGCTGCTGGGAAGACCTCCAGACCAGCTGGCCAGCCTTCAAGGCCGAGATGCAGCGACGCAGCGCCGAGCGGCTGCGCGCACCGCTGGCCGCTGACGACACCCACTGAGTACCGATCAGCTCCCCAGCCCGGTTGTCCGGGTGTCCCCCACCGGCTGTGCCTTCACCACCAGCACAGACGTGGCCACGTTCTTCGACAAGCGCCACAGCCATGTGCTGCGGGCCATAGAGAGCCTGTTGAGCGACTTGAGGGAGCACATCCAGTGGCAAGACCGGGCGGACATGGATGAACAATCGGATGCTGACGACCATCAGCCCAAGATTGGGCTGATGGTTCCCGAGGATCTCTTCGAGGCGGCAGAGGTGGAGGTCAGCATCGGAAGTGGTGCCGTCCGGCACGATCCGATCTACAACCTGAGCCGTGATGGGTTTGCCCTGTTGGCCATGGGCTTCACAGGCAAACAGGCCCTCGCCTTCAAGTTAGCCTACATCTCGGCGTTCAACGCAATGGAAGCCAGACTGCGCCAGCCCTACGTGGTCCCCTTGGCGGAGGATCTGGAGTTCGCACGGAGCTTGCGCGTCAAAGACAACTCATGCTCCACGAGCAGGCCTACAAGGCCTCCCGTGCGTTGAGCATCGCCACTAACGAAGACGAACGCCACCAGGCCTATTGGCAGCTGTATCAGGTCAACACCACCCTTGGTATTCCAATGCCCAGCATGGAAGCATTGGGAGTGACACCATTGGCCGCAAGCAACAGTTTGCCACGCGGCCAAGACCGGAACGTTGGCTGAAGTCCGGATACAAGAAAGCCGCCTGTAGGCGGCTTGTGGTGGGCTGTGTTGTGGGGCGACGCACGTCGGATTTGAGAAGTGTTTTCTTCGCCTGTCATCGTCAGGCAGCTGCAGCGTGGCCGCCGCGATCCATTTACACGTTCACAATTGTATTCCTCATGTTCCGCCGAGACACATAGTGAACCAACTCAGATTTCCCATGCGCACCGCATTGCTGATAAGTTCGGGCTAGGGGAATCCATTTGCATAGGAGGTGCGTGATGTTAACTCGGACTAAGGTAACCACCGCTGTAACCGCAGGACTGCTTCTAGCTATGGCATTTGCAACAAATGCCGATGCCCAACCAGCGCAACCGCAAAACAAGCAGCCATTACCTACAGTGGCTCAGAGCACGACAATCTTTCATCAGCTTGAGCCCGAACTGCAGCGATTTGTTGATAAGCAAGAGCGCCTGCCAGGCCAAGAAGCTCGCGTCATCGTTAGAGTCACACCCGAACCCAGCACCGGAATCATCTGGATTGACTTGGACGCAGGCTATCTCCCCAAGGGAACAACCGAATTCGGCGAAGACCTAGGTGCGAAGATCAGAGAGGTCAGCATGGAGCTGGGCGACTACCTCACTGGAGTTGTTGATTACAAGTTCGTCCGTGCTCGGGTGGGTGGCAAGACGATGGAAGAGCTCTTTCCATCACAGTCCAGAAAGCAGACTAGCCCCAAGCTCAGTCAACGGGCGGCAGCCGCTGCCCCTGTACAGGGCCTCGTTGTGTTGAACCCTGGCCATGGGAAGTACTTCCACCACGGCAAGAATACATGGGAGTACCAGCGCCCAGAGCCCTACGCCGGCACTACCAACATCCACGAAGACTTCATTACCCCCAACTATGCTGCCCAGGTCGGCAGCTTTCTTGGTGCTAGAAGCCGCGCCTACGCCACTGATATCCGCTATACAAGGGCAATAAATGAGGCGGGCATAGACACCACGAGCAACCTACAGTGGTCGGAACTTGCAGCCCGCTACTACCTAAAGCGGATTCTTCCGGATCAGGGCGCTAACATCTGGAATCGTTTCCCGAACGGCAATCCGTCAGGCCCCGCCCTGCGTGATTACGACGAAGATCTGGTCGCTCGTCCCGAGTACGCCAACCACATCAATGCCGAGACGTTCATTTCCTTTCATACCAATGGAGCTGGCCCGACCGCGCGTGGCGCTATCGTGATGACAAAGTTGGCCGATCCACAGTCTGCTCAGCTTGCCAGCAACATCGCCTGCTACATGAAGGAACTGATCAACTCGTCGGATAACTACTCCAGCTACCTTATCCGCCCTGGTCTTGTTGAAGCCAATGATAAAGCCGAAGTTCGCGACGCAGATATGCCGACCGCGCTGATCGAGTTCGGCTTCCATACCAATACCGAAGATGCAGTGGCACTTCAGGACAGCAAGTTCCAATCCTTGGCCGCCCGTGGCGTTGAGAAGGGCTATCGCACATACAAGAAAGGCGAAACGGACTGCCGGCCACTGACGATCAAGAGCGCACCACCCGTCAGTGGGCCACATCTCACCGACATTCCCTACACCGTGCAGATCTCGGGGACCCCAACTTATCCTCTCTATCTGCGCACCAAAATTGTGACCTGCCCCCCAGAATATAGCTGTAACCAGAGGTCCGAGCAGTACGCATCTCCTAGCGCGACCCCAGACACGCTGAATGCAACGGCCAGATGCACCAACGCTTATCCAGTTCCAGGCAGTGTCATCGTCGTCGATCGCTATCTGGAAGATAGCGACGGAGTGAAGAGTCCCTTGGTGCGCAGCTCAATTACTTGCACTTAGCACACTGCCACCTCAACAAACTGAGTTCCCCTGAATTATTCCCGCGGCCTCGCACGAGGCCGCTCTATCTCCGTAGCTGATCCATCACGCTGTTGCTCCCAGCTCAAAGGGGTTGAAGCGGATCACCTCATCGCCCAGCCATTCGTTGAGCGCGGTCAGCCGCGTCTGCAGGGGTGACAGTTCCATCGCAGTCCACACGGTCGCCGCCTCGCGGATCGAGCCAAACCCACCACTGTTCTGCGGCACGATGCCAAGTAGCTGCGGCGGGGTCCGAAGGGACGCGAGCATGTCGTCGCGGGTCACGCTCTTGATGCCGGTGAATTCATCCTTTGCCGCAACTTCACTCACTGGAATCAGCTTCAATCCATCTTTGCTCCCGCCCGGCGAGTGCAGGAACAGGTTGCGGAAATTGCCCGGGCCGCGCGACTCGCGCAGCGCGTTACGGATGCCGTCCACATCGTCTTTCTCGGTCAGGGAGTCGGTCAGGTACAGAATGAAACCCGCGTGCGAACCATTGTTGTAATACTTCCGGCGGAACAGCGTCGCCGATTCGTTCAGCAGGGCCGACTGAACAGCCGGCATCCATTCCGGTAGCCCGTAAATCTCCTGGTCAACATCGGCCTCGCGTAGCTGGAACACATCGCCGCGAGTGAACTCATGCTCGATCTGACCGGCGCGGATCTGGAAGAACTCGCCGGGCTCCACGCCTCGGCGCATGTACTTCGCCAGCGGCACCGCCAGGGAGTGATTGACACCGGACATAGCGCGGCGGCGCTCAACGTAGGCCATGCCGAAGGTGATGTAGTCCAACGCCAGCTGTGCGAACGCCTCGCGGCTGAGCAGCTTGTGCGGGCGGTACGTGCTGACCAGCATGTTCCGCTTGAAGGTCAACCCGCTGTGCAGATAGGGATTGGCGCGAGTGGTGCGAGACAACCCATGCAGATCCACCGGCGGTTCGAAGTAGCGACCGTTACGCCAGCATTCGAGGTAGTCGAGGATGCCGCGCGAGTCCAGCACTGGCGTAGGGTCACCAAAGGTGAACGCCTCGACGCCGGCAGGCGCGGTCGCGGTAGCGCCCTGGTCAGGGTCAGTCATCAGAAAATCTCCATGGAGCCGCGCGCAGCGGCGCCGCCTTCAAGCGGTTCGTTCTGCAGTGCGTGCATGAGTGCCCACGCCAGATCGGCGTGGCCTGTGGCGCGCGAGCGGCCGGCGGTGTAGGTCACCTGGCGCCCGCTCGGGGTAATGGTTTTCTGGATCGCCAGCAGCGACTGCGTGATGTCCGTCCAGCCTGCGTCGTATTCCAGACGCTCGTTCTTGATGACATCGAACGCCTTCAACACCAGCCGGGTCTTCACCTCGGGGGAGTAGTTGAAGATCGTCAAGCCGGGGAAGAACTGGCGCACCAGCTGGGCCACGCCCGTGCCCATGCCGGTTGCGTCGATGCCGATATAGGTCACCCAATACCGCAGGGTGATCTGCTGGATGAAAGCAGCCTGCGCCGCAAAGTCCATGCCCTTGAACTGATGGCGTTCCAGCACGCGGAACTTGCCGCCGGGCACCTGCGGCGGCGCGACCACTACGATGCCGGCGCTGTCGCCTGTCTCGGCCGGGTCATACCCGATCCACACCGCGCGGTCGCCGTAGGGGCGAATGGCCAGAGGCTTGAAGTCGTCGGCCCACTCCACCCAGCTGTCGACCTGGCACGGCTGCAGCATCGTGAGCGGGAAGATGCTGGCGCTGTCGTCCACGAACTCGCACATCAGCAGATTGGCGAATTCCTCGGCGCTGTAGTCGCGGCGTAGTTCCTCAATATCGAACAGGTCGCAGCCTCGGCCTGCCGCATCCAGAACGGTCACGATCTGGCGCCACATGGCGTCTTCACACCGGCGCCCGCCCATCAGCCGCGCGTGGCTCACATCCATCTGGATCTGCTGGGACACCGGGCGCCCCTTGTTGAAGCGGTCGCCGGTCCAGAAGTCGAATGCTTCGTGCGCCATGGTGGATGGCGTGCTGAAGTAGGTCTTTCGCCACTTCTTGTGCATCGCCATGCCGCTGGCAACCTTGTTCAGCTGGTTAAAGCCGTGGGTCCAGAAGAATTCGTCGAAGTAGAAATTGCCGTGGTAGCCCTGTGCGGTGCGGGCGTTCGTCCCGAGGAAGAACAGCTCGGCGCCGTTGGCCAGGGTGATCGGATCCCCGGTCAGATCGCGGTCCAGCACCTCACGCACAAAGCCGCGCATGTAGCCCAAGAAGATATGGGCTTGGCTCTTTGAAGCACTGAGGAAGATTTGATTGCGGCCGGTGGTCAGCGCATCAATGAGCGCCTCGCGCGCGAAGTAGTAGGTGGCGCCGATCTGGCGGGATTTCAGGATCACCCGCGTGCGTTCGTTCCCAGCCCGATACCAATCTCGTTGGTAGTCGAAGCAGCCGTCCACGAACGCCGTCTGCAGGCGCTCGATCTCTTCCTGACTGAACTCGTTCTTGCGCGCCTTCTTCTTCGGTGCGGCGTTGCGGTTGGCCACCGCAGGATTCAGATCACCCTCGTTGCCACCGCCCTGGTATCGCTGGATACGAGCCTGCCGCTCAAGCTGGCGGTGCAGCAGGTCGATTTCCTTGAAGTCGCCGCCGGTCTTCCCTTCCTTGTGGATCAGGATCGCCAACCGCGCTTCCAGAGCGCCACCAATGCGCTCCACAGCGTCGGCGCGGTCCCATTCGTCGCGCGCCTTCCAGCTGTGGATCGTCTTCTCTTTCTCGCCGATCAGGCTGGCGATGTCGCACACGCGCCAGCCCATCCAGTACAGGAACTTGGCTTGGCGTCGTGGATCGACGTGGAGTTTTTCGGCTACGCTGGTCACGTGAACAGGTTGCCCGTCGCCACGCGCGCGCAACACGGAAAACCCTAGTAATACAGGTGCTTACACGCTCCACGCGTTGCTGCAACTTCGCCCTCATTCGACCATGGGTCATCGCATCGAGAACCGATGCGCACTGACACCAGCAGAGGGCGAAATGGCCGGTAAGACCGACAAAAAGAAGCTGCGTTCCAAGTTCTTCCGCGTCGCCGTCGAGGGCGCAACCACTGACGGCCGTGTGATCGAGCGTCAGCACATCACCGATATGGCAGCGTCCTACGATCCGCAGCTGTACGGCGCCCGCATCTGGGTGGAACACATGCGCAGCTTGATGCCGGATGGCCCGTTCAAGGCGTTCGGCGACGTCCTGGCTGTGAAGGCCGAAGAGGTCGAAGTCGGCGGCGTGAAGAAGCTCGCCCTGTTCGCCCAGATCGAGCCGACCGACGCCCTGGTGGCCATGGTCAACAACGACAAGCAAAAGCTCTACACCAGCATCGAGATTGCGCCGAAGTTCGCCGACACCGGCAAGGCGTACCTGCAGGGCCTGGCGGTGACCGACACCCCGGCGAGCCTGGGCACGGAAATGCTGGCCTTCGCGGCACAGCATCCGGAGAGCAGCCCGCTCGCCCATCGCAAGCAGTCCCCGGAAAACCTGTTCACGGCGATGGAAGAGACGGAGATCACCTTCGATGAGGTCGATCAGCCGGCCGCGCGCCCGAGCAAGATGGCCATCCTGCTCTCTGGCCTTGGGCTGCTGCCCAAGCCGGCACCGGAACCGAAGGAAGACACCGCGCCCGACGCCGCCAAGTTTGCCGAACAGCTGCTGGCGACTTTCAACGCGCAGGACGAACGCATCGAGCAGCTGGCCGAAGAGAACCGCAACCTGGTCACCAAGGTCCAGAACCTCACCGCACAGGTGGCCACCGTGCGCAAGACGCTCGATGACACCCCGCAGACGTTCAAACAGCGCCAGCCGATTTCCGGCCCCGGTCGTAGCGTCGGCGACGCCACCGACTGCTGATACCTACCGGCCCCCTATTAACGGAGCAACGCTATGCGTACCGAAACCCGCACACAGTTCAACCAGTTCACCCGCCGCGTGGCGGAACTGAACAACATCGAATCTGCCGCCCTGTCGTTCTCGGTCGAGCCGAGCGTGCAACAGACCATCGAGCAGCGCATTCAGGAGAGCAGCGCATTCCTGTCCGCCATCAACATGCCCGGCGTGATCGACCTCAAGGGCGAGAAGATCGGCGTGGGCGTGAGCGGCACCATCGCCGGCCGCACCGACACCAGCGGCAGCGGCAAGCGCGAGCCGGCGGATGTGACCGCGCTCGACAAGACCGGCTACGAGTGCTCGCAGACCAACTACGACACCGCAATCCCCTACGCTCGCCTCGACGCATGGGCGCGTCAGAAGAACTTCCAGACGGTGCTGCGCGACGCGATCATCCAGCGCCAGGCACTGGACCGCATTATGGTCGGACTCAACGGCACCAGCATTGCCCCAACCACCGACCGCTCCACCAACGGCACCCCGTCGGCCGATCTGTTGAAGACCGTCGAGGCCGCGCTGCTCAACGACAACGTGCGCCCGCTGACCGACTACGTCACCGTGGCTCCGGCCACCGTGAAGCCGTTCGAGATCCGCGCACGGCTGGTCACCTTCAACGGCCCTGACAGCGCCCTGGTGCTGGCCGAGGCGCGTCGCCGCGTGACGCTCTTCCTGCAGCAGACACAGCGCCTGGGCCGCGACGTGCCGCTGTCGGCGCTCTACTCGGCCCTGCACGTCGATGGCGTGCACCGCGTGCAGTTGATGGCGCCCACGGCGGATATGCCGGTGGATGGCGCCATCGGCAGCCCGCGCTACGCTTGGGAGCAGATCGCTGCGTCTACCCGCACGTTCAGCGATACCACCACTGTGCTTACGCAGGCGGTTGTCGATGGCATGGTGCAGCACACCCGCATAGGAGCCGACTCTTCGCTGGACCGGCCCAGCCGCATCGGCCTTGTGCTGACCGCCGATGCTGCAGGCAAGTCCACAGGTGTCGAGCTGTGGCTGCAGCAGCGCGAGTACAACCAAGGCCACGCCGTGCGCGTGGTCAACGCTACCGGAGCGACGTACCACGGCCCTGGCACGTTCGTCACTGCCGAGCCACAGGGGATCGTCTACGCAACCGCTCAGCCCATTGCCTATATGGGCGACCTGCGGCGCCTGGTTGAGGCAACCGAGAATCGCTGGGGCCGTCGTCAGACCTTTGCCCTGGGCCTCTACCTGCCCAGCGATCAAACCGTCGACCTCGGATTCGGCGGTGGCAGCTTGCGTGGAACGGATACTGGCAGTGTTGTGCTCGCCGCAGGGGCGGGGCCGACGGGTGAGTCGGGAGGGTATGTCTACCTGCGCCCCAATGGCTCCGCCAACGCCGCCGGGCAGCTGGCCGTTTACAAGAACGGATTCACGGAGATGGCTGGAGCCCGAATCGGAACCGGCTCGGGCGACGGAAAGGTGCTGTGCGAGCTGTACTCGGAACGCCCTTGGCAGTTCAAGCAAGGCGGGACGGAGGGACAGACCGGGCTGGAGTTGCACGACATTACCGGCGGTAAGGAATTCCGCCTGACGAACGTCGCCAATCCCAACAAGATTGTGTTGAACCCGACCGGAAGCTGGGTCTATGCGGCCGAATTCCGGGGCAAGCTGACGGGCAACGCCGACACAGCCAGCAGGCTCGCGGCACCGCGCACGATCAATGGCACCGCGTTCGATGGCTCTGCCAACATCGTGAGCACGGCATGGGGCGCCTCCCGCAAGGTGACCATCGGGAACACCACCAAGGATGTAAATGGTGGCGTGAACTTCGGGTGGACGCTGAGCGAGATTGGCGCCGGATCGGCCACTGACGTTGCCGCTCGGGTGGCATTCGCGCCCCGCACCCAGGACGGAAGTGCTTGGCTGGCCACCGGCCGCGGATTCAACGTAGCGCCGCTGCGCGGCCTGTATATGCAGGAGACCTATTACGACCGCACCAAGCGCGAGGGCACAGCCACTGTACGCTTCCCGCTGGTCAAGGGCGGCTGGTGGGAGCGGCTGATCGATCGGCCGCACCGCTTTGGTAAACAGAAGGCCCGGTTTGCGCCAGGCGAGAGCTACGCCGGGGTGTGGTGGGGCGCCGCAGCACAGGACAAACTTCGCACCGCCCGCGAGGTGTGGATCGTGGAGGGCATCTTCGACGCCATCGCGCTCCTGCAGCGCGGTATCTGCGCAGTCGCCGCCATGTCTAGCAACGCCTATCCCGAACTGTCCCTCAAGGAACTGAAAGCCGCGCGCCCCGGCGATCTGCCGGTGCTGGTGTGGGGGCTGGACAACGAGCCGGGCGCACGCGCTTACACCGTCAAGCACGCCCGCCGGGCCGAGAAGCTGGGATATCGGTGCTTGGCCGCGCAGATCGAACAGGTGGGCGAGAAGAAGACCGACTGGAACGATCTGCACCTGCGCGCGCAGGCGGCGGAGGACGGCGACGCGCAGTGGCAGGCAGACCTCGACCTGGCACGCCACAACGGTGCCGTGCTGATGGCGCGCACGGCCGTGGATAAGGGACTGGTCATCTACCAGCGCGAGCAGAAGACCGAGTTCTATATCGAGTTCGCCTCGCGTCTGTTCTGGTTCGAGTTCGATGCCGTGCGCTTCGACAAGATGATGCGGGAGAAGAACCCCGACGACGAAGAAGGCACGTTGAGCGATGAGGCTGTCGCCAAGATCCAGCGCGCCTGTGCATCGGTGCAGCAGATGGCCAACTGCTACCCCGAAGCCCTCTATTTCCAGCGCCACGAAGCAACGGACGAAAGCTGGTACTACTTCCGCGTTGACTTCCCGCACGACGCACCGTCGGTCAAGGGCACGTTCACCGGCGCACAGGTGGCCAGCGCTACTGAGTTCAAGAAGCGAATCATCAGCCTTGCGCAGGGCGCAGTGTTCAGCGGCAGCGGCCAGCAGCTGGACCGGATGATGGAAGACCAGCTGTTCAACATCAAAAAGGTCGACACCGTCGATTTCGTCGGCTACAGCCCCGACCACAAGGCGTACATCTTCCCCGACCTGGCCGTGCGTGCCGGCGAGGTGACCCTCGCCAATGCCGAGGACTATTTCGAGTTCAACAAGCTGCGCATCAAAACCACACAGAGGTCAATTCGAATGGACATTCAACGCGATCACGAAAACAACTCCGCCGAATGGCTTGGCTGGCTCTGGACGTGCTTCGGCACGCATGGAATTGTGGCCCTCACGTTCTGGTTCGGCTCGCTGTACGCCAATCAGATCCGCAGCAGTCACAAGTCGTTCCCGTTCTTGGAAGCCACGGGCGAGGCCGGCGCGGGCAAGACCACGCTGCTCAACTTCCTGTGGAAGCTACTGGCCCGCGCCGACCATGAAGGTTTCGACCCGGCCAAGTCCACCAAGGCCGGCCGCGCCCGCGCCATGGGACAGATTTCCGGGATGCCCATCGTGCTGCTGGAAGCCGACCGGAGCGACAGCGGCGATAAGGCACATGCCAAGTCGTTCGAGTGGGACGAACTGAAGGACTACTACGGCGGCGGCACCTTGGCCACGCGCGGCGTGCGCAACGGTGGCAACGAAACCTACGAGCCGCCCTTTCAGGGAACCATCGTCATCAGCCAGAACGCGCCCGTTGACGGCAGCGAGGCCATCTTGACGCGCATCGTCAAGCTGCATTTCAAGAAGCCCAATGCGACCACTGAGAGTCGGCAGGCCGCCGACAACCTCAACGCACTGCCGGTCGAGAAATTGAGTTACTTCCTGCTCGCAGCGCTCAAGGCGGAAACCGCCGTTATGGAGAAGTTCGCCGAGCGCGTGAAGTTCTACGAATCCCGACTGCGCGAGGACAAGGAACTGCGCGTAGAGCGCATCATCAAGAACCACGCACAGATGCTGGCCCTGCTCGATGCGCTGCGGCTGGTGGTCGAACTGCCGGAGCACATGGTGCGCGAAACCCGAGACGCCCTGGTCAAGATGGCCATGCAGCGTCAGGACGCCATCGGCGCCGACCACCGCATCGTGTCCGAGTTCTGGGATGCGTTCGAGTACATCGAGATGCAGGCCAGTGGCGACAAGCGAACCGTGCTGAACCATTCGCGCGATGAAAACCGTATCGCCATCAACCTCAACGAGTTCATTCAGAAGGCCGGCTACTTCGGCCAGCAGGTGCCTGACATTGGCGATCTGCGCAGGCTGCTGGTCGAGTCGAAGCGCCACAAGTTCATCAGCGCCAATACCGCCGTAAACAGCGCGATCCGTTGCACTCAAACGGCCAGCACAACCGTGAAGTGCTGGGTGTTTCAGAAGTAAGACCCGCAGCAACAACAAAGGCCCGGCGGGGAGTGCGCCAACACCGCCCCCAAGGCCATCCACCAACGAAGTTCAGGAGAGAACCATGCAACAGATGACAGGCAAAGCCATGACCACCCTCGCAAAGTCGCTGGATTCCAGCACCGGACCCGGAGCGGAGGCTATCACGGGTGTGCATAACTGTGTGAATGCTACTGACAGCGGAGATTCCGACGCGAGCGCAACGATCACGCTCCACGTCACCCACAACCGGGTGATCGCCACGGCGATGCTGAACATGGGACCGGCCAAGATCGCGCAGTGCGTGTTCGAGCGCCGGAAAGGGAGCAGGAAGGGTTGGGAGCTGGTGAAGGGAACCGACTTCAAAGACGAAACCAGCTGGATTTCGCCCGAGCTTGCCGACCTGGCCAACCGCGTGCCTTTCCCCTACAAAGTGGCCAACATGCTGCCCGGCAAGCGGGCCACGGCCGCTGCCGTAGCGCAGGCCGCGCAGGAGGTGGCCAATGGCTGATTTCGTCGCCCTGCTGGCCATGTGCGTGCTGCTGCCGGTCGCCGGCGCCACCCTGCTCAAGATGTGGCAGACGCGCCCGCCTCGGCGTCGTCATAGCGGTTTGGCCGTGGGCCAGATCCCGCAGCCGCTGCGCCGGCGCGCTGCCATGGCCGTGCGCCGGGGGGTGACCCATGCCTGAACTGATGATCCTCGACCCCGCCAGGCACTGCCCGGACTGCGGCCAAAAGGGTGCCCTCGGCTTCACGAACGTTCCCGCTTCGGTGCGGACGTACACCCGAGAGGACGGCGACTATTCGGACCACAACGGCCCGTCCCGCGACTACGAGTGCCGGAACTGCGGCGCCTCATTCACGCTCACCGGTTGGGAGGAATCCCATGGTTGATATCGACGGCGCCCGCCGGTTCCTCGCCGCTGAGTTCGAGAACGCCGGCCTGCCTCACGTGGCCGGCGACATCCTGGCCGGCACCAGCCCCTTTGGCCAGGGCGCGTACATCGCCGCTGTTGCGGCCGCGCTGACAGCATCTGCTCACGGCACTGCCTGCGCCCTGGAGGGTGATGCGTTCGGGTGGTGGTTGGAAGACGCCGCCGGCATGGGCTACTTCAGTCGAAAGATGCAGCCGGCGGCGCTATACGCGTACCGCACGACACCCGGATACTCGGCGACGGCGGTACCGAAGCGATTCGCGTCGGGGTGATCTGCAAGAGCGAGCGCTTCGCACTGCACGGCCTCAAACACCGGGGCATCACGGACGGCGACAACAAAGCTGCAGGCGGCCACGTTACCGAAACGATGCGGCAGCGCTACGACCATGAACTGCCGGTGGTTCAACCGCCCGGCAGGAGGAACGCACTTGAGCGTGGAACCACGTAATTTTTCCGGCAATTTTTCCGGAGACACGAAAAAGGCGCCGCAAGGGCGCCTAAGTCGTTGATGCAATTGGTGGGCCGTGAAGGATTCGAACCTTCGACCAAAAGATTAAAAGTCACGCGACAACATCATGCATTTCAACTACTTACGCATCTATTCGTTCCGCACCGATGCTCAAAACCGACAGTTGAAATCCTTGAGCCACAAGGGACTCGCGAATTTTGCGGAACGGATTTCCGGCGCCAGTCAGCAGCCTCTCCAAGGCTCACCCCATCCATCCGAATGGCGGATCCTGGTCGGCCTTGGCCAGCCGGTTGCCCCGGACCTTCTCCTGCCACGCCAGTATCATACCCACGTCCTCCCGCAGCCTAGCCTCGTGCCGGGCCACCCACAGCTCGGCCCCTGCCCGGCCCTGCTCGTAGCTGGTGCACCAGCGGAACGGTCCGCCAGGGCCATGCCGATGCCGGTCAAGAGAGGCAATCCAGATCCCGTCGCCTACGCGTTTGGCCATGGCCACCACCCACACCCCGTGGCAGGCGATCACGGTCAGGGGGTCATCCGGGTGGCTGGCTGACCTGGTCGTCCAGTAGAAGTCGGCAGGGAGCGGCATGGCCGGGAGAATACGACCGGCAGTCGCAGATCCTGCGAACGCGGTAGCGACCTGCCTGAATCGTTCGGAATGGTGCCGGCGCGGCGCTGCTCAAGCGCCCCCGGGTTGAGCTGCCTGCGGCCCCGGATCCGGCACAGGCACAATGCCAGTGCCGGCGGCTGGGCACTATCGGGCATTCACCCACTGACGTTCGGGGTTCTCCCTACACCGCCAGCTTCCGGCCGTTACACCAATGCGCCCCCGGCTCGTTGTCGGTTACTCATCACCCAAGAGCCCCATCTCGTCAATGAACTCCGGTCGCCCGATGAACAGGTACTTCGGTCTACCCCCTCCCACCTGGGTCGTGCGCACACGGACTCTGCAGCGCCGGTGACCATTCTCGTGCAGGGTATCAAGTTCCCCTACGGAACGATCCACCTTCCCACGAATGACCTCGCCGCCAGGCAGTCGAACCTCGAATGTGCGCGTGACTGGCAAGACCCCAATAAGCACACCTTCGACAGCATCTTCCTGCTCAACTATGTTGTCGTCCTCCAACCGCTCAACACTTCGAGCAACCTGTTGAAGGTTGCTAAAGCTGAACGTCCTTTGCGTCGTTGCAAGCGTGCAGAGTGCCCCGCTTTGCATGAGTACTTCGGCGAATGCACGCACCTTGGCGATCGCACGACGATCAAGGTCAACAGCAGCCTCCGCCAGTGCGTCGTCTGCTTCAAGGGACGAAGCCTCGAGCAAGAGCTGCGCACGATCTACCGCTTCT
Source organism: Stenotrophomonas sp. GW821-FHT09E08 (assembly GCF_059416125.1). Classification (NCBI taxonomy): domain Bacteria; kingdom Pseudomonadati; phylum Pseudomonadota; class Gammaproteobacteria; order Lysobacterales; family Lysobacteraceae; genus Stenotrophomonas; species Stenotrophomonas sp. GW821-FHT09E08. The sequence continues at coordinate 301,747 of NZ_JBWKOO010000002.1, read as the reverse complement.
TGCACAGTGCCCCCCTCAACTAGCTCGCGGTTACGACCCTCCAACTCGAATCCGAAGGAACCGACGGCAGTGCCCGTGATCAGCATCTCGAAGTCCGGACGATCAGGCAGTGGACCATGATCAGCCAAGATTCCGCGAAGCGATGCTCCCACTGCCGATACAGCATCAGAGAATGCCGACATTGCCTTGGCGCCGAACGACACTGAAATGCCGTAGCTGCCGACAACCGGCGCACCCTTAAAGGTCAGTCGAGATTGGAAGTGACTACCTGGGTCATCTTCGAGCCTCTCATAGAGCTCCCGCAATCGGTACTCTAGTCCCACCCTCGAAAAGACATCGTCCTGACCGACAGATTGCAGAAGCCTATTGACCTCCGCGATCTCGCTTTTTACTGAAGCCCGCTCAAATGCTCTCACGCGGCCACCTCGTTGCCGTTCAGCAGGTTTACGGCGCGCTCATCGAGATCTGGATTTAGCGGGATCTGCAGGAAGCCTTTCCAAGTCCCAACTCGCGTATGACCCCATACGCTAGACCAGTAGGCCGCTAGATTGGCCACCGACTCCGGTTTGCCTCCAAAGTCCACCACATATGCATCGCAGTGAAACTGCGCCTTAGCCAAAGGGCTAAAGAAGAACTGCGGGTTGTTCGCCACCACCGCAGCGCGATCCATATTCGCCGGTGCATGGAGGAATGTGACCACGTCAATATCACCTGGTGGGCGCCCTTCGAGGGTTTCCACGTTCATGCAGAAGCTGCCGTTCACCCATTGGAACCCATCTACGAAACCCAACGCGTGAAGACCTGCCCGGTATCGAAGGAAACCATCAACGATTACTCGCCGCTCTTCAGTCGTAGCAAGACCCGCCACAAAATCCACGACACCAACAAGGTACGGGGATCGCAACCTGGAAACAGGGTCATTCAGGTCGATGGGAGGAAGAAGACCCGCGGCATTCCAACTTGGTACGGCCATCACGACATCCGGTGTCTGAGCATGTGCGCAAGCCCGAACGTTAAGCCAAGTCTCTGAATGCGGCAACCGCTTCACTTAGCAAGAATGCTAACCAAGGGTCTTCGCAGATGTTGAGACAGCCTCGGCAATCTCGTCTACGCTGCGAGGCGGTGCTCGTAGAACGGGTGCCGCTTGTCGTCAAAGATCCGGTACAGCGCAGCCAGGTCGGCCGGATTCGGGTTAAGCCAAGCGTCCACGTGCTCGGGCTTGATGTTGATGATGGTCCGGTCGTGGCCTGCAGCGGCCACCTCGGGCTCCGGGTCGTCGGTGATGGCGGCGAACGACAACAGATCCGGTTCCTTGCCGGCTGGATCCTTCCAGTGCGACCACAGGCAGGCCACCAGCATCGGCTCACCGGTGCGCGGGGTGAACTGCACCACCTGGTTCTTGCCGTCCGGCCCCTCCACGTTCTCGTAGAAGGTATCGACCACCATCAGCCCGTGGGTGTGGCCGAAGGCCGGTGCCCAGAACTTCTCCAGGCTGTCTCGGCGGGCGTTGTAGGTGCCCGGGAAGCGCTGATCGTAGTTGGCCGGCTTCCCGGCGAGCCGGCATTGGTAGCGCATGGGCCTGATCACCAGCTTGCCGCCCTCGGAGACGATCACCGGGGCATACACGCCGGGGAAGATGCGGCTATCGCGGTCCTTCGGCTCGGCGCGCTTCAGGTCGGCCAACTTGGCCAGGGCGCGATCGATCTTGTTGCCGGCGATGCGCACGTCTTCCCGGGCCTTCTTCGTCTCCTTCACCTGCAGCGCGCGCTCGGCGTCGGCCAGGCGCTTCCGGTTGGCGAACAGCTCCTGTTCCAGCACCGCGGCCTCGGCCCGGTTCCACTGCTCGACCTCGGCCCACACTGCCAGCTCCGCCGGACTCGCTCCCGCCCGGAAGGCGTCATCCATCGCCTTTGGGGTCTTGGGCCGCTTCTTCCCCGGATCGTGGGCGTAGAGCGCCGCAAACTCCTGCAGCGACAGCGTGGCGCCGGTCATCCGGACCAGCTTCTGGTAGGCGGCGGTGATCTGGGCGGAGTAGCACATCGGCGCCATCTGGCCGCACCTGCCGTTGGGGCTGCGTGATGGAGGCCTACGGCGTCAACCGAACACGCCGCGGAACAACCAGGAGGGCTTGCTGCTGCAAGTCCAGTGAGGGCGAGCCGAGCTTGACTCGCCCCTGTACCGGCGCGGCGCTGCTCACGCGCCCCGGGTTGAGCTGCCTGCTGCCACAGACATCGCATCACCCAAGGAGGGCGCTGTTGGATCGAGTCTGAAGTACAAGCTGCCAACCGAATTATATCATGAATGAATTGTGAACAATCATAGAGAGGCACTAGGGGGGATTGCCTTTTCAGCCGGTTTACAACACAACCGAAGCATTGTCAGCTGAACTCTGCGCCCGGCTCGAATACAAGACTCTCAAAGCAAGCAATGGACTGATGAGCATATGAAGCAATCGAGGCTGTTTCCCCTAGCAATCGTTACAATCTCCATGATCCTAGCCGCCCTAGCGTGGTGGCACATAAAGAGCCCCGACGCGCCCTCCCTCGTTGCGAGAGACCAGAGCGTCGAGGAAGGCAAAAAAACTGAACCATCTTTTGTCAACGCTACCAAGCTACCGCCGTACGCTCGGCGAGAGGTTGGCAACGCCTTCGTCTTCGTACGCGGATCCGCGCTGAGACCGCCGGGTGATCCGCGCGCGTGGATCGATTCTCTTAAGCCTGCAGCCCAAGCGGGTGATGCCGAGGCTTCCTACAGCATTTATCTGGCACTAATGGATTGCGAAATGTACTTGAAGGCAAGCGCCCCCGAAGAGCTTGCTGAATCCCGATCCATCGGTGCTTCACCTGAATATGAAAAAACGGTCCTTAGAAAGCTCACCGAATGTGAATCACTCGCCCCACTCCAGCACGGAGAAATTGGGCACTGGCTCTCAAAGGCCGCGAGCCAGGGATCAATAGAGGCCCTGGTCGCATACGCCGCCAGTCCAAATGCCATCCTCGGCCCCAATCCAGACAAAGATTCAGATGAGTTCCGCAACTGGCAAAGCAATGTCGCCTCATATCTTAATGAGGCGCTACAGAAGGGAAGCATCGATGCGCTTTCTCAGCTTTCGAACGCGTACATGGCCGACTACGCGCTACCCCGAAATCCGGAGAAAGCGTATGCCACGCAGCTTGCACTAAGTGCAATCAACCCAGATTTCTCCAGTGAGGCCTACCGGAACAGCATCGCCAAAGAGCTAACCCCGGCGCAAATCGCTCGAGCCCGAGAAGAAGGCAGGAAGCTCTTCCAAATCGTTACCCAAGAGAAAAGGACGACTCCATGACATTGCGCAATGCACTCATCACCCTCCTTCTACTGGGCAGCAGCTCAATTGCCCTCGCGCCGTCTGAAGCCGGGCCGCTTACATCTAGATATGGTCCATACACCTGCAAAGGCTGCCTCCTACAGACGCCAATGCCAGATGCAGCCACTCTATCCTTCATTCAGAACAGCCCCGCATTTACGGGCATGGCTCAGGGGAACGTCATTACGATCTGCAGCGCCACCGCTTGTGTTTCATACACAAAAACTGATGGGCGAAACTTTGAGGGTGGCCCGATCCAGACTATTACACAGGGAAATCCAGGCGGTGGTGGTGGCGGTGGGAGCGGCGGCGGTGGGGGCGTTGGCGGCGTCAACCCCGGCGGCGGCTGCTATGGAAATTGCGGCGGCGGTGGCGTCGTAACAGTCGGACCCACAAGCAACCCTGGCGGCGGTGGCGGTAGCGGTGGCGGCGATATCAAGAAGCCCCGCAGTGTCACTAAGAAGCCCCAATAATCTCTGCAATCACATCCAGTGGCACCGCCGCGTAACGCATCAACTCCAGGTCTACTTAGCCAGGACCCGAGGTTCAACTCGTGACCATTGCCATTTACTGCGCCGCAATCGCACTCATAGCTGGATTCTTCGGTGCCTCGCCTGGAAGGGCATTCCTGATGGGAGGCGCCGTCGCCATGGTTTCAGGTTTAATCGCGATCGCTGTTGAAAGAAGATTCAACGAATGGAGCGACATCTACCTAGCTTCCCCCATGGCTCTTATATTTGCCGCGGCTACTGCGGTCATGGCCTTCACCGTGGCAAAGACAAAGCGCTAGATCCCCCCAAGTTCCATCTCTGCTCTCCCTATGCCCCTCATCACGAGGGGCATTTTTCTTAAGCTCTACTGAGAGCTGCCGATGAAGCCGATGATCAGCGAGGAATAGCACATGACCGCCATCTGGCCGCACCAGCCGTCTCCGCGACGTGATGGCGAGCTGTGCTGTCAGTGCCCCGTTACGTCGGCCACCGCGGTCATGCCGAGCTGGTTGAAGACCGCGGCGTTGTCGCTCGAGGGGATCAGCGCGGTACTGCCCGCCGTGTAGAACTGCTGCGGTCCGATCCCATTTCGGTTCGGGCCGCTGATCCGATAGCCGACTGGCACCTGGGTCTGCACCCACGCCCGGCAGGTGATCGCGGCGTACTGCTTCCCTGCTGGTACAACCACCATCTGAGATCCGGCGGACGAGCCATTCACGATGGGGAAGACACGAATGATCTTGAGCGGCTTGCCTGCCGTAGAGAACGACAAGCTGCCATCGTCTCGGAACAGCTCAAACCCGTAGTTCGCCCGCAGGTAGACGCCCAGGTCATAGATCCAGATCGTGCCGGCCACCCTCGTCGGCTGTGACCCAGCGTAGATCCGCAGGAGCCAGTTGCCGCCGCCCTCGTTAACCAGCACAGGCACGATCGGCTTGTCGACGTCACCTGCGATCGCCGCGATGATCGGTGTGCTCGCTTGGAACCTCCTCTCAATCATCCGGGTGAACGCGGGTTGCCCGGGAATCTGATACACCACAGTGCCCGGCTCAGCGAAGTCCAGCCGATGCCGTAGGTGGAAGTTCGGGTAGTCCGGCGAGATTTGCACGTGGGCACCATCGTCGGTCCACGCCTCCATTCCTGCTGGCATATCAGCTCCATCCTATGAATGCGGTGCACGGCACCAGCTGGTAGGCCGGCGCACCGCCGCCGGTCACATCCGCATACCAGTAGACGCGACCATCCCGGTACACCAGCGACGGCTGCCGGCCCTCCCAACCCGGAGGCGGCACGATGCAGTAGAGAAAGTCTCCGGTAGGGACATAGGGAATCGCCACCGACCCGCCGTGATTAGAGTCCGTTCCAATGGACGTCACGAACCCAGCAAGTCGCGTGGTGATATCGATGTCGATGCTTCCGTCATCGTTGAACGTTTGAAAGCCGGCCGGCATAACTCGCCTCACATCAAGTATGAGGGGCAGCCAATGCCGGCTGCCCCACTCCAATCAATCCCAGTTGCCCCAGCGGGCCTTGAGCCGCCCCCAGTCGTCATACGACAGCCAATGGCCGTCTCGGTACTCCGTTCGCCTGCCCTGAGACGGCGAGGAGACACGGAACACGTCTGCGACCACGTCGAACGATGAGACCAAGCCATTCGCCGCCAGCTGGATGCCGCCGATCTTTCCGTCAGCACGAACGTTCACGCCCCACTGAGCGCTGGACTCTGTGCCGCCAGCGCTCCACTGCGGCGGCTGGGTAGTGCCTGCGTCCACCATGCTGAACATCGGGCGGTACATCCAGAAGTACGGGTTGGCTTCGTTGGAGCCACGGATCAGGAACCGGAACCGTGCCGCAAACGCGTTCGGCGGGGCCTTGGCGATGACGAATGGGCGGGGCATCGCGGTCAGAGAAGCCCCAGGGCCGATGCCAGATGGTCCGACCCACGGCGACTGGACGAGACCAACAGAACCGCCGTCCTGGCCTACCCACGTGATTTCCACGAGGAATTGGCAGCGGTGGGTGTTAGCCCACGTAGAGGCGCAGTACGTCTTGCCTGCCTCCACCGGGATGTCGTACTCGGTGCCCCCCCAATGCACATCATCCGGCCCCCACGCCCACTGGAACCCCGCCACCGCCCCTATGCCGTACATGCCGCGAGGGGCCCAGTTCTGACCTGCGCCCCCTGTCGGATTTCCTAACTCGCTGAAATGCACGTTTCGGCCCCACCCCCAACCCGAACGCTGCCAGAACGGGAACGTGCTGTTCGCCAGTAGGTTCCCTGACTGCCCTAGGTTCTTCACCTGCGTCTGCATGTCCACAACAACCGCGGCATCCGCCTTGCCACCAAGCGAGGTCTGGATACCCGTGATCTGTTGCGCCTGCGCCGCCTGCGTCTGCCCCTGCTGCGTGACCTGGGTCTTCAGCTGGTTGAAGCCGCTGGCCGACACATCGCCCACCTGCGTCTTCAGGCTCACCAGGTCCTGCGCAGTCGCGTCCAGCTTGCTGCCCTGCTGGTTCACCGCCGTGGTGAGCCCGGCCGTTGCCGATGCGTTGGCACTGATCAGTAGCTCGTTGGTCACGTCGTAGAACTCGATGCGATCCACCAGCACCACAGCGGTTCCGGTTCCCCGGTTCGTTGCCCACACGTGGGACATTACTTCGGTGCGGTCATCACCAATGGGGTGTTCCAAGGCGAACCGCTGCCAGGCCGTAGTCAGAACGGGGGTCGTCTGGTCGTTGTTGCCCTCGCCCGCCACGCCACCCGTGCGGACCCGGCATCGCGCCGTCAAGGAAATGGAACCCGACGTGGCGCGTGCCACGATGACGGTACGCATGCGCCGTCCAGTGCCCGCCCGGAGTGGAGACCAGGCGCCACGGTTAGCTCGCACCGCTGGGTTCGTCGCTCCCTCAACGTGGGTCATCTGGATCGCGGACCCTACCTGCCCCCCACCGCTTACCCATTCCACCGCTCCGTCAAGCGCGAACGGCTGTGCCGACCCGTCAAAAGCGGAGTTGGTGTTGATGCTATCGCCACGGTTGAAGCTGGCGTTCACCGACGCCGTGAGGTTCGTCAGCTGATCCGCCTGCGCGGTCGCCTTGTTCTCGGCGTTGACCATGCGGGTGGTCAGGCCGGAAACAGCGGACACGTTCTGCGTCGTGACGTTGATCGCCTCCTGACCGCTCGGGCGATACTCCGTGGCCACCAACCCACGCTGGAACTGCACGTTGTCGATTTCGAGCCAGTACGACCCAGCCTGGTCTGCGAACTGCCGGCCCACGTAGACGCGAGCAAGCACCGCGTCACCACGAGAGCGGGCGGGCAGAATCAGCCGCTGCCACTGCCCGGTCATGGCTACTTCCGGCAAGGTCACCGTCCCGAGGACCGTTCCACCCGATGCGTTCATCCACTGAACGTAAAGCTGCGCCTTGGTTCCGACTGAGCCCCTTACCCAGCTGGACAGGGTGTAGTCAGTGGTCGGGTCGACCTTGACGTAGTTGGTGCCAGGACCGGCTCGGTTAAGGCCCACCCAGTCTTTCGTGTTGACGGCCGTCCAGTCGAGGCGCACAGCCTTGCCACCACCGGATAGCGGCGAATCGACGTAGGAGAAGGTCCCACCTACGTCGCTGCGGATGCGTTCCAGGTTCCAACCCGCCGGCGCCGCGGTAGCTACCGTCGCGTCTTCCATGCTGCTGTTCCACAGCAGATTGTCGCCGCCGATGCTGACGATCTGCCCCTCCAGCTTCGTGACGCTTGAGCCGGTGGCCTCGATCTTCCCCTCTGCCGTGGTGACACGTCCGCCGAGCTGCTGAAGCGCCGTTGTGTTCGCGGTGGTCTTGCCAGACACATCGGTCAGATCATTACGCAGCGACGTGATCATTGAGGACTGGGACTCAACCGTCGTGCCCAACTGGCCAACCGTCGCAGTCAGACCAGACACCGCCGACGCCGTGGCACTGAGCGTGCCCTGCAGCTCGTTGGTGCTCGCGGACCATTGCGTAGCCACCTCGCCCTGCTGGAACTGCACGTTGTCCCAATCCATCTGGACCGTGATCGCTGCGCCGTTGTTGGGCAGCGTCGTCCGATAGTAGACACGGGCGAACGCGGCGTTCGCCGGAGCTGCTCGCGGTGTGCTGACGATCCGCCGCCAGGTGTTCTCGTTGTGGGTGAAAACGTCCTGTGCAGCGCTTGCGATTGTTGCCCCGTTCGCATCAAGGAACCAGATGATCAGAGCGGGATTTGCCGGTCCACCTCCATTGCGAACGAACGCGCTGGCCACGTACTTCTGCCCAGGGGTGACCTTGATGGCCTTGTCTGGCGTCCGCGTTTCGATGTACTGCCCTGCAGCCGCTGTGGACACTGCAGCCACCCGCAGCGCCTTGACCGATCCCGCACATGCGGAAGCGGGTACGCGGAAAGACCACGTATTACTTCTTCGACCACGGCGGCAAGCCGCGGCGAGAAACTCCGCTGGGTAAAAGCTACCCGGAGGCCGTTCGCAAGTGGGCGGAGCTTATGGCGACCGAAGCGGCTGTTCCGGAGATCGTGACCTTCCGAGATGCAGCGGCTCGCTACAAGCAATTGGTTATCCCAAAGAAGCGCGCATCAACGGCCAAGGTCAACCTGGCAGAACTGGCGAAGTTGGAGGAGTTCTTCTGCAATCCACCAGCGCCGCTGGCGAAGATCCGGCCGCTTCACGTTCGACAGTACCTGGACTGGAGAACGAAGAACGGGGCGGTGGCCATGGTCAGCGCCAACCGCGAGAAAGCGCTGCTGAGCCATCTGTGGAACAAGTGTAGGGAATGGGGCTTCACCGACGCGGAAAACCCTTGCAAGGGCGTGCGTGGTTACGGCGAAGCGGGCCGCGATGTGTACGTCGAGGACGACGTATACCGGGCAGTGTGGGATGCAGCAGATCAGCCGTTGCGCGATGCGCTGGATCTGGCCTACCTGACTGGCCAGCGTCCGTCCGATGCTCTCAGCATGGATCGGCGAGACGTGCGCGATGGCTTCCTGCATATCAGCCAGAGCAAGACCAAGCACAAGCTACGCATTGCCATCGAGGGCGAGCTGGCCGAGCTGCTGGTGCGCTTCGGCGCTAGGACATTCAAGCGCCGCGGCAAGCAGAAAGGTGCGGTGATCGTGCACACGTCGCTGCTGCTGGATGAGTACGGCCAGCCGCTGAGCAAGGGCCAATTGCGGAGCCGATTCGATGCAGCGCGCGCACGTGCAGGCGTTGCCAAGGGGGCGTTCCAGTTCCGGGACCTGCGGGCTAAGGCAGGAACCGACAAGGCAGACGCGGCGGCAGACATTCGCCAGGCGCAGCGACAGTTGGGCCACTCGTCCGTGGTGATGACCGAGACCTACACGCGAAAGCGCAAGGGCGACCGCGTAACCCCGACGAAGTGATTTTGCGGAAAAGATCGGCGTTTGCGGAAAAACAAAAAGGGCTCCGGATCGCTCCGAAACCCTTCTGTCGCAATGGTGGGCCGTGAAGGATTCGAACCTTCGACCAAAAGATTAAAAGTCTTCTGCTCTACCGACTGAGCTAACGGCCCATTGCACTTCCCCGGCCTTTCGGCGGGGTGGGCATTCTACCCTACTTTGCCGGGCCGGGTGAAACCCCGATGTGTTGCGGGTGCCGGCCAGCGGCCGGCACTACCCGACCAGGCGAGCCCGCTTAAACCTTCCGGGCCTCCTGCGCATCCCAGGTGTGATCCCCGCTCGGAGCCACGGATGCATCTGCCCTTCTGCCTGATTGCTGCCCTGCTGCTGCCCTGTGCGGCACTGGCCGCCCCGTCCCAGGTCGTCACCGATGATATCGGCCGCTTCTGGGCCACCTATGACGCGGTGCGCGCCGAGCCTGATACCGAGCACCAGGTGGCGCTGGTCCAGCAGCGATACATCGATCCAGGCAGTCCCGGTCTGCATGCGCTGATGCAGGTCCGCCACTACACCGCCCGCGAGTACGCCGAAGCGATGCGCTCCTGGCCGCGCTTCTGGAACTCGGTACGACCGCTTACCGCCAACGCGCAGCAGGCCAGCGCCACACTGGAACGGGATCTTTCCGACTTCCGCGCGCTCTACCCGGCTTTGCGCCCGGCCACCATCACCTATGCAGTAGGCGTGCTGCACACGGGCGGCACCACGCTGGGCGACAAGGTGCTGATCGGCGCAGAGATGGCATTGGGCGATAAACGCGTGGACGTGAGCGAGCTGCCGGAGCCGATGCGCAGCCGCCTGCGGATCTTCTACGACAGCCACCCGGGTGCGAACAACGCGCAGAACAACCTGCACGAGTACGTGCATACCCAGCAGCGCGAGACCACGGGTAGTCTGGCCCAGTATGCGGTGCGCGAGGGCGTGGCCGAGTATGTGGCGGAGCGCATCAGCGGGCGCCGGCCGGCACTACCCTTCTACGACTACGGCGCAACACACGAAGCGGACATCCGCACGCGCTTCATTGCTGAGATGGATGGGGAAAATCTCGACAACTGGCTGTACAACAGCGCCCGCAATCCGTTCGGGGTGAGTGATGTGGGCTACTACGCCGGCTACCGCATTGCGCAGGAGTACATGCGGCAGCAGGCCGATGAAAAGGCGGGCATCGCGCGGATGATCGAGCTGGACTATGCCGATCCGAAGGCGGTGCGGGCCTTCATCGAGGCGTCGGGGTGGTTGCGGCAGGGATAGCCCGGGCCATGCCTGGCGAGTCAGGGAGTGCGAACCAACGGTTCGCACCCACCGGAGTCAGGCCTCGCCTCACCGGTAGCGCCGGGCCATACCCGGCGGACAGTGCGAACCAACGGTTCGCACCCACCAGAGCCAGACCTCCCCGGTAGCGCCGGGCCATGCCCGGCGCCCAGTGCCAACCAAGGTTGGCACCCACCAGAGTCAGACCTGCCCGGTAGCGCCGGGCCGTGCCCGCCGCTCAGTGCCAACCAGGGTTGGCACCCACCATTGGGGCATCAGCCCCCATTACCTCAGGCGTACAGCGTGGGGTCCGGCACGCCGGCTTCGGTGAAGCCCTGCGCGCGCAGGCGGCAGGCGTCGCAGTGGCCGCAGGCGGCGCCGTTGGCGTCGGCGTTGTAGCAGGACACGGTGAGGCCGAAGTCCACGCCCAGGCGTACGCCTTCGCTGACGATCTGGCCCTTGCTGAGGAACTGCAGCGGTGCGTGCACTTTGATGCCCGCGCCTTCCACGCCGGACTTGGTGGCCAGGTTGGCCAGCGCCTGGAACGCGGCCACGAACTCGGGGCGGCAGTCCGGGTAGCCGGAGTAGTCCACGGCGTTGACGCCACAGAAGATGTCGTTGGCGCCGAGCACTTCGGCCCAGCCCAGGGCCAGCGACAGCATGATGGTGTTGCGCGCCGGCACGTAGGTGACGGGGATGCCGGCACCGCCGGCCTCGGGCACGTCGATATCGTCGGTCAGCGCCGAGCCACCAATGCTGCGCAGGTCCACGTCCACGGTCTTGTGCGCGATTACGCCCTGGGCCTTGGCCACGCGGGCGGCGGCGTCCAGTTCAGAGGTGTGGCGCTGGCCGTAACGCACGCTCAGGGCATGCACGGCAAAGCCCTGTTCCTGGGCCATGGCAATGACGGCGGCTGAATCCATGCCGCCGGAGAGAAGCACGACTGCCTTCTTCATAGGTCAATCTTCCGGTTTGGGGGAAAAGCCAGCACGCTGTCCCGCGCCGGAGCTACATCAGGGAACGCTGCGTGGGCTCATCGGCCCGGTTCGTCGTTCCACAGGATTTTATGCAACTGCATCTGGAACCGCACCGGCAGCCGGTCTTCCACGATCCAGTCGGCCAGCTGGCGCGCGGTGATCTCGCCTTTGCTCGGCGAGAAGAACACGGTGCAACGCTTCACCAGGTCGTGCTCGGCCAGCATGGTCTTGGCCCAGTCGTAGTCCTCGCGGCTGCAGATGACGAACTTGATCTGGTCGCGCGCGGTCAGCAGCGGCAGGTTTTCCAGACGGTTGCGGGCAGCTTCGGCCGAACCGGGCGTCTTGATGTCGACCACGCGCGACACGCGCGGGTCCACCGCGCTGACGTCCAGCGCGCCGGAGGTTTCCAGCGAGACGTCCATGCCGGCATCGCACAGCTTCTGCAGCAGCACCAGGCAGCGCTTCTGCGCCAGCGGCTCGCCACCGGTCACGCAGACATGGCGCACGCCCTGGGCGAGCACCTCGGCCACGATGTCGTCGATGTCCCACCAGGTGCCACCATGGAAGGCGTAGGCGGTGTCGCAGTACTGGCAGCGCAGCGGGCAGCCGGTCAGGCGCACGAACACGGTCGGCCATCCGGCGGTATCGGCTTCGCCCTGCAGCGAGGTGAAGATCTCGGTGATCTTCAGGCGTGGCAGCGGCGACTGCACGATCTCGCTGGGTGTGGCGGCGGCGCTGGACGGGGTAACGGCGGTCATGGCGGGACTTCTTGGTGGGACACGTGGCGGATGGGCTACCGTGGCCGGTAACGAAAGCAGCCGAGCATGGCTCGGCTCTACAACAGCGGCCGGTCGGGCATGGCCCGGCGCTACCGGATCCGGACGGGTTTGCCGGTCCGGAAACGAAAGCAGCCGAGCATGGGCTCGGCTCTACAGGACACGTATTGTACGCCCGGTCAGCGGATCAGCGGATCTGCTTGCCGAGGCGGATCGACTGCAGGCGGTCCTGCGCGGTGCGCGCGGCGTCCGAGCCGGGGTACTGCGCCACGACGGTCTCCAGCGTCTGCTGGGCCTGGTCGACCTTGCCCTCGCCGTACTGCGAGAGGCCGACCTTGAGCAGGCCGCCAGCGGCCTTGTCGTGGGTCGGATAGCGCGAGAGCAGTTCACGGAACTGGGTCTCGGCCATCGGGAAATTGCGGGTGGCGTAATAGCTCTCGCCCAGCCAGTACAGCGCGTTCGGCGCATAGACGCCGTTCGGGTACAGCTGCAGGAAGCTCAGGAACAGCTGCGCCGAATCATCGTACTTGCCGGCCTTCAACGAATCGAAGGCGACGTTGTAGGTAGTGCGCTCGTCGCCGGTGGCGGCAAGGCTGCCGGCATCACCATGGACGGAAGGCGGCCGCTCGGAAGTGGCCGCCGCTGCGGGTTTTGCCGGGGCCGGGGCGGCCTTCGGCGCGCTCGCCGGAACGGGCGGCAGGGCCGGGGCGGCATTGCCCCCTTCCAACCGGTTCAGGCGGCTGTCCAGATCCAGGTACTGGTCCTGGGCGGACTGCTTGAGCTGGGCGTTGTCGTGCTGCAACTGCTCGATCGAGGCCTGGAGGCTGGTCACCTGCTGCCGCAGCTGGTTGATCTGGTTCAACAGGTCCTGGTTGGCACTGTTGTTGTACATCTGCTGCTCGATCGCGCCGACACGGTCGGCCAGACTCTGTCGCTGTGCATGCGCCGGTGCGGCAGCCACGAGGGCTGCCGCAACGACCAGCATCAATTTGATGCCAATGCGCATGGATTACTGCGCGGTGTAGACGATTTCGACGCGACGGTTCTGCGACCAGCAGGACTCGTTCGACTCGGTGCAGACCGGACGCTCTTCACCGTAGGACACGACGGTCAGCTGCGAAGCCGAGCCACCGTTGGCCTGCAGCGCCGAGTTGACGCCGTTGCCACGACGCTCGCCCAGGGCCTGGTTGTACGCGCGCGAACCGCGCTCGTCGGTGTGGCCCTGCAGGGTGATGCGCGAGGACGGACGGTCACGCAGGTACTTGGCGTGGCAAGCCATGATGGCCTGGAATTCCGGCTTCACGTCTTCCTTGTCCAGGTCGAAGTAGACAACGCGCTGACGCAGGCAGGCATCGGTGTCCAAGTCGCCCGGGCCGTACAGGCCGGAGGTGGACGGACCGGTCGGGGTGGTGGTCGAGGTGCCGGTGTCAACCGGAGCCTGCGGCTCTTCCTTGACCTTCTTCGAGCAACCGGCCAGGACGGCCACAGACAGCAGGGAAACAAGCAGAACGCGGGTGGACTTGTTCATGGCGATACCTTTGTGGCTCCTAGGCCGATGAGGGGATCAAGACAGCGAAAATATTAACACTCTTTTAGCGCTGGGTACGGTATGGGGACCATGCCGGTTCGCGCACATCTCCGTCAGCCAGAACCAACCGCTGGCGCACGCGCGCATCGGCCGAAACGGCGTACAGCACACCACGGCCACCCTCGCGGGCGGCGTACAACACCATGCTTGCGTTGGGCGCAAAGCTCGGAGACTCATCCAGCGAACCGGGGGACAGCGTGCTCCAGCGGGGCGAACCCAGCGAGCTGTCCATCATCGCGATCTTGTAGCTGTTGCCCGAGCCCTGGGCGACGGCGATCTTCTTTCCATCGTAGGACACCGAAGGCTTGGCGTTGTAGTTGCCCTGGAAGGTCACGCGCTCGGCGCTGCCGCCGCCCGCACCCACCTTGTAGACCTGCGGACGGCCACCGCGGTCGGAAGTGAAGTACACCGCGCTGCCGTCCGGCGCCCAGGTCGGCTCGGTGTCGATGGCGAAGTGGTTGGTCAGCTGGGCCAGCTGCTTGCTGCCCAGGTCCATCACGTAGATTTCCGGGTTGCCCGAACGCGACAGGGTCAGGGCCAGCTTGCGGCCATCCGGCGAGAACGCCGGGGCGCTGTTGATGCCACGGAAGCTGGTGACCAGCTCACGCGCGCCGGTGCCGATGTTCTGGATGTAGATGGCCGAGTTGCCACGTTCGAAGCTGACATAGGCCAGCTTGCTGCCATCCGGGCTCCACGACGGCGACAGCAGCGGCTCGGCCGAACGCACGATGGTCTGCGGATTGAAGCCGTCGGAGTCGGCCACCATCAACGCATAGCGCATGGCATCGCCCTTGCCGCTGGCGGTCACATAGGCGATGCGGGTCCAGAAGGCGCCGCGCACACCGGTGATCTTCTCGTAGATGGCATCGGCCATCTGGTGGGCGACGTCACGCATGGCATTGCCACGGGCGGTCATCGCCAGGCCCAGCAGGCGCTCGCCCTTGGGCACGTCGAACAGCTCGTACTCGACGCGGTAGGCGCCGGCACCGGCGTCGAGCACGCGGCCGACCACGATGTAGTTCTGCTTCAGCGCGCGCCAGGTGGCGAACTGGATGTCGCCGCCGCGCACCGGCTTCTCGACGATCTGCGCTTCCGGCAGCGTGCGGAACTGGCCCGAACGCTCAAGGTCGGCACGGACCACGCCGGCGACGTCGGTCTGCGGTGCGGCCGAAGACCCCTGGTAGGGCATCGGCACAACGGTGATCGGCAGCGCGGAGGCATTGCCGCCGATGATGTCGATATCCAGCCCCTTCTGCTGCGCAACGGCAGCAAAGGGCAGCAACAGGGCCGCAAACACGGCAAGCCAGCGAGGCATCTTTTTCATGGAGCGCTCAATAGGGGGAAACCGGAACGAGGGATAGCAAAGCGGAAGTGAACCGCTTCGCAATCATGAACCAAGGGTACGTGAATTCCGGGTCAGTTCCAGCCCGTTCTCTCACGCACCGTTAACGTCGTGGCTAACATCGCACCCACCGGCCTCGTCGGCCCGATCACGGCCCCCTCGAAAGGCGGCGTTCCCGGGCGACACCCAGCCTGCCCGGCTGAAACCGGGCCCGCCAGAGGCAAGCGCGACATCCGTGGGCGCAGGTGGCCCGATGGCCACCCTGCCCTGCCCGCCTCAGCGATCCTGGGCGGTAAAGGTGAAGTTGAGCGTGCGCGCGAACACAGACTCGAACCCGCGGTACGGCAGCGGCTGGGCGTTGAGCACCGCGGCCTCGATCGAACGCCTGCCAGCCTCGTCGTATGGGCAGTTCGGGCTGACCTTGGCCTGCATCACCGTGCCACCCGGAATCTGGGTGATGGTAATGGTGCAGCGCTGGCCCAGTGGCACCGTATCCGGACGTACCCACTGCGACAGCACCTTGGCCTGGATCGCGGCGGCGTACTTGGCAGAAAGGTCATCGCTGGTGCCACCACCACCGCCAGCCGGCTGTGCCGCACCACTGGCACCGGCGGCGGCGCTGCCGGCGGCGTTGCGCGCGGCGGCGACCTGGCGCAGCTTCTGCTCGGCCAGCTTGGCTTCCTTCTCGGCCTGCTCGCGGCGGGCGCGGATCTCGGCGATCTTCTTCTGCTTTTCGGCCTCGGCCTTGTCAGCCGCCACGCGTTCCTGCTCGGCCTGCTTCTTCTTCTCGTCCGCTTCCTGCTGCTTGGCCAGGCGCAGCTTCTGCTCCGCTTCTTCCTGGCGCTTGCGTTCGGTCAGGTCGATCTGCTCCTGGCGGCGCTTGGCTTCCTGTTCCTGCTTGGCCTTCTCCTGCGAGATGGCCAGTGCGCTCACGGCGTCCTGATCCTTGGTATCGGGCTGCGCGACACGCTCCTGCGCCTGTTGCTGCTGCGGCGTCGGCGCGTCCTGCGGGCGCGGCTCGGGAATTGGCTGCGGCGGCGGGATGGTGTCTTCCGGCACCGGGATCGGCTCGGCGACCGGCGGTGGCAGGTCTTCCAGCTTCTCCGACTGGCGCAGGGCCTGGCGCGCGGCAGCGGCCTCGGACGAAGACAGCGCCAGGCTGGCCTCGACCGACGGATCGCCGGCGGCGGCATCGGTGTTGCGCTGGGGCGACCACAGCCAGGCGCCGATGAAGATCAGCGCGACCAGCAGGTGCACCAGCACGGCCAGGGCCAGGGGCAGGCCCCAGCCGGGTTCGCGCTGATGCGGGGGTGGCAGGGCGTCAGCGTGCATCGGTGGCCAGGCCTACCTTGTCTACCTTGGCGCGCTTGATCACATCCATCGCGGCAATGACTTTTTCATAGGCCACGGCACGGTCGGCGGCGACGATCACGCGCACGCCCTTGTCCTGGGCAGCGATGCCGGCCAGGCGGCCTTCCAGTTCCTCGGCCGACACGGCGGTCGGCTCCTTGGCGTCAGGCAGCTTCAGGCTGAGCTGGCCGTCCTGGCGCACCGAGACGATCACCGGGTCCTGCTTGCTCTCCAGCGCCTTGGCGTTGGAGTTGGGCAGGTCGACATCAAAACTCAGGGTGAGCAGCGGCGCGGTGACCATGAAGATGATCAGCAGCACCAGCATGACGTCGATGTAGGGAACGACGTTGATTTCCGATTTCAGCTTGCGGCGCTTGCGGCGACCGATGGCAGCGGACATGGCATGGACTCCCGGGTCAGGCGCTTACTCGTCGCCAGCGCTCTGGCGCTGCAGGATCGAGCTGAACTCGTCGGCGAAGGTCTCGAAACGCACCGACATGCGCTCCACGCGGGTGGTGAAGCGGTTGTAGGCCCACACCGCCGGAATCGCCACGAACAGGCCGATGGCGGTGGCGAACAGTGCTTCGGAGATGCCCGGCGCGACGGCGGCAATACCGGCCTGCGCACCGCTGCTGATCATGTCGTGCATGGTCACCATGATGCCGAACACGGTGCCGACCAGGCCCACGTAGGGGGCGGTCGAGCCGATGTTGGCCAGCAGTTCCAGGTTGCGTTCGAGCTGGTCGACTTCGCGCGTGTAGGTGGTGCGCATGGCACGCTGCGCGCCTTCCAGCTGCGCACGGCCGTCCAGCCGGCGCTTGTCGCGCAGGCGGCTGTATTCGCGGAAACCGGCTTCGAAAATCGCCTCCAGGCCTCCGACATTGCGGCTGCGGTCGGTGGCCGAGCTGTACAGCTTGCCTAGGTCGGCGCCGGACCAGAAGCGGTTCTCGAACTCGTCGGCTTCGCGCGTGGCCTGCTTGAAGATGCGGGCCTTGCGGAAAATGATCACCCAGCTGACGAACGAGCCGACCAGCAGCGCCAGCACGATGATCTTCACCGGCAGGCTGGCCTTGGCCATCAGTTCGAGGTAGTTGATGCCGCCGCCGGTGGTGGCCTGGGCAAGGGTCTGTGTCGCGGCGTTGCTGACGTCGGCCGGCAATGCCTCGGTGACCGTGGCCTGCAGGGCCAGGAGCGTTGCGATCATCCGTTGTTCCTCAATGTTCGGATTCGGGGTGGAGGTGGGGTTTCAGCACGGCAAGGACGGCTTCGTCCATGCCACGCGGGCGAAAACTGGCCGCTTCCAGTGCGGCGATGCGGACCTGGGCCGACAGCAGCAGCTCGCCGTCGCGCAGGATCTGCTGGTCGAAGGCCATGCTGGCCTTCTTCAGCTGGACCAGCGTTGCGCTCACCTGCAGGGTGTCATCCAGCCGTGCCGGCTTGATGAAATCCATCTGCATCGAACGCACCGCGAAGACCATCCCGTGCTCGGCACGCATGCGCTCCTGGCCATAGCCCAGCGCACGCATCCATTCGGTCCGGGCCCGTTCCATGAAGGCCACGTAGCGGGCGTGGTAGACCACGCCACCTGCGTCGGTATCTTCCCAGTAAATGCGTGTCGGCCAACTGAATCGGGGCTCAACCGACATCGGGAACCTCGGCGAACAGGTCCTGCGGCGGGTTCTTCGGCTTCAGGCCCATGTGCCGGTAGGCCTTGTGGGTGGCCATGCGGCCACGCGCGGTGCGCACCAGGAAACCCTGCTGGATCAGGTACGGCTCGACCACGTCTTCCAGCGTGCCGCGCTCTTCAGACAGCGCCGCAGCAAGCGATTCGATGCCGACCGGGCCGCCGTCGAAGTAATCAACCATGGTCTTGAGCAGTCGCCGATCGAGCTCGTCGAAGCCTTCCGGGTCGACCTTGAGCATCTTCATCGCAGCCTGAGCCACGGCTTCGTCGATGTGGCCGCCGGCCTTCACCTGCGCATAGTCGCGCACGCGGCGCAGGAGGCGGTTGGCGATACGCGGGGTGCCGCGCGCGCGGCGCGCGATCTCGCCAGCGCCATCGGCGGTGCAGTCGATGGCCAGGATCGCCGCCGAGCGGCGCACGATGCGGGTCAGCTCTTCAACGCTGTAGAACTCCAGGCGCTGGACGATGCCGAAGCGGTCGCGCAGCGGCGCGGTCAGCAGACCGGCACGGGTGGTGGCACCGATCAGGGTGAACGGCGGCAGGTCGATCTTGATCGAGCGGGCGGCGGGGCCCTCGCCGATCATGATGTCGATCTGGAAGTCTTCCATCGCCGGGTACAGCACTTCCTCGACCACTGGCGACAGGCGATGGATTTCGTCGATGAACAGCACATCGTGCGGCTGCAGGTTGGTCAGCAGTGCGGCCAGATCGCCGGCCTTTTCGATCACCGGGCCAGAGGTGACCCGCAGGGCCACGCCCAGTTCGTTGGCGATGACATGGCTGAGCGTGGTCTTGCCCAGGCCAGGCGGCCCGAAGATCAGCACGTGGTCCAGCGCGTCGCCACGCCCCTTGGCCGCCTGGATGTAGATCTCCATCTGCTCGCGCACCGGCACCTGGCCGAGGTAGTCGGCAAGGCGCTTGGGGCGGATGCTGGCGTCGGCGGCGTCATCCTCGCGGGTGGCGCCGGCGGCGATGATGCGGTCGTCGGTCATGTGCTGATTATGCGGTAAAAGCGGGGAGATTCGGCCGGGCTGCGCCCGGCACCCGCTACATGCAACGTCAACGTCAATGTCAAAAGCGGGTTTGCTGCGGGATGGCGGGGTGGGTCCGGTTGCGGGGGACGCCGTAAACCCATCCATGGGGGCTTGGCCGCGGCATCCATGCCGCGGACACCCCCGCAACCGGACCCACCCCGCCTTCGACAGATCTCCGCCATCTGACGGAATGGCATGGCCTGCTCCTGGTAGGTGTCGACCTTGGTCGACACGGTAGATCCACGCCATGGGTGGATGGAACTGAGGAGCAGAGTGGGCTCGGCTTCTGGCGCGCGGCGCCTCCGCAGGTGGAGCCCCCTTGTTGTTCAAGGGGGCGCGCCGACAGGCGGGGGGATAAGGTGGAATGCGGGCGGGGCCCACGATTTGCGCAGCAAATCGTGGGACGTAGCACAGGTGGAGATTAGATCTCCACCTGCGCGCCCAGCTCGACGAGGCGGTTGCCCGGAATCCGGAAGAAACCCGTCGCCGGGGCGGCGTTGCGGTGCATCAGCGCGAACAGCTTGTCGCGCCAGATCGGCATGCCGCGGTTGGCGGTGGCGACGATGGTTTCGCGGCTGGCGAAGAAGGTGGTGTCCATCGGGTCGAAGTAGATGCCACCGTGGTCGCAAGAGCGCATCAGTGCCAGCGGTACGTCCGGGGTCTCCATGAAGCCGAAGCGCACGTAGACACGGTAGAACTCGTCGCCGACCGATTCGATCTTCAGCCGCTGCCCCTCTGCCGCGTACGGTACCGGCAGGGTCACCACGTGCAGGAACACGTTGCGCTCGTGCAGCACCTTGTTGTGCTTGAGGTTGTGCATCAACGCATGCGGGGCCACGGTCGGATCGGCGGTCAGGAACACCGCGGTGCCCGGCACGCGTACCGGCGGTGCCAGCATCAGGCCCGGCAGGAAGGTATCGATGCGGATGCCGTCCTTGCGGATTTCATCGCGCAGCAGTTCGCGGCCACGACGCCAGGTACGCATCATGGTGAACAGGAAGATACCCAGCACAACCGGGAACCAGGCGCCCTGCAGCAGCTTGGCGCCGTTGGCGATGACAAAGCCCAGGTCGATGACGAAGAACACCACGCACAGCGGCAGGATCCAGTTGCGCGCCTTGGGCCACAGCGAGCGCGCGACCAGGGCCAGCAGCAGGGTATCGATCAGCATGGTGGCCGACACCGAGATGCCGTAGGCCACGGCCAGGTTGGACGAGCTGCGGAAGGCCAGCACCAGGCCGATCACCATCACCGCGATACCCCAGTTGATGCCCGGGATGTAGATCTGGCCGATGGTGTCGTGCGAGGTGTGCTTGATGCGCATGCGCGGGATGTAGCCCAGCTGCATGGCCTGGCGCGAGACCGAGAACGCGCCGGTGATGACCGACTGCGAGGCGATCACCGCTGCCATCGTGGCCAGGATGATCATCGGGTACAGCGCCCACGACGGCACCGCTTCGAAGAACGGGTTCTTCACTGCCTCGGGATGGTTGAGCACCAGCGCGCCCTGCCCCAGGTAGTTCAGCACCAGGCAGGGCAGCACGAAGAAGTACCAGGCGTGGCGGATCGGCTTGGCACCGAAGTGGCCCATGTCGGCGTACAGCGCCTCGCCACCGGTCACTGCCAGCACCACCGCGCCCAGGATGAAGATGCTGTGCCAGCCATGTTCCATGAAGAAACGGATTGCCCACCACGGGTTGAACGCCTTCAGCACTTCCGGCGCGTCGACGATGTTGTAGATGCCGATCGCGGCCAGCGAAATGAACCAGATCGAGGTGATCGGCCCGAACAGCTTGCCGATCTTCGCCGTACCGAAGCGCTGTACCGCGAACACGGCCAGCAACACCACCACGGTGATCGGCACGATGAAGGCATGCAGCCCCGGCGCAGCGACCTCCAGGCCTTCGACCGCACCCAGCACCGATATCGCCGGCGTGATCACGCCATCGCCGAAGAACAGCGAGGCACCGAAGATGCCGAGGATGCCGACCACATAGGCCGAACGCGACCCGTTGCGCAGCGTGCGCTGGGTCAGCGCCATCAGCGCCATGATGCCGCCCTCGCCGTCATTGTCGGCGCGCATGATGATGGTCACGTACTTCAGGGTGACCACGATGTTCAGCGCCCAGAACGCCAGCGACAGCACGCCCAGCACGGTGTCATGGTCGCTGTTGAGCCCGTAGTGCGGCGAGAACGCCTCCTTCAGGGTGTACAGCGGGCTGGTGCCGATATCGCCGAAGACCACGCCGATCGCACCGATGATCAGCGCCAGGCCTCCGGCTGGAGGGGCGTGACCGTGGCCGCCGGGGGCGGCTGCGTGCGGGGTTTGACTGCTGGACATGGGACTCCTGGCGAAGCTCAGGCGGTTCGTTGAGGGAAAGGAAAGCGGGTCAGCGCAACGCCGACTGCAGCGCCTTGCGGATCACGGTGGCCACTTCGTCACCTTCATTGAAGGCATCGCGGGCCATCCGCGCCGCTTCAGCCGGCTTGTAGCCCAGCTGCTGCAGGGCCACGGTGGCATCGGACAGCGGATCGGCCGGGGCCGGACCACTGCCGGTCGGCAGCGCGCCACCGGCACCGAACTGCGCCGCGCGGTCGCGCAGTTCCAGCACCATGCGCTCGGCGGTCTTCTTGCCGATGCCGGGGATGCGGGTCAGCGCCGTGATGTCGCCGGCCTGGACCATGCGGGCGAATTCTTCGACGGTGACGCCGGACAGTACGGCCAGCGCGATCTTCGCGCCGATGCCGCTGACCTTCTGCACGTCGCGGAACAGCCTGCGCTCGCCCTCGCGCAGGAAGCCGTACAGCGAGACGCTGTCTTCCTTCTGCGAGTAATGGGTGTACAGGGTGACCTCGCGGCCGAGTTCGGGCAGGTCGTAGAAGGTGCTCATCGGCGCCTCCAGCTCGTAGCCCACTCCGTTCACGTCCACCACCAGCCACGGCGGCGCCTTGTAGGCGACGATGCCGCGCAGTCGACCGATCATTGCGTGCAGCTCCTCATTTGCGGCCCCACGCCTGGCGGGCACTGAGCCCCAGGCGGTTGGCCGTTGCCCTTACGTGGGCATGGGTGATGGCCACCGCCAACGCGTCGGCCGCGTCGGCCTGCAGCTTGGTTTTCAGGTTGAGCATGAGCCCGACCATGTGTTGAACCTGTTGCTTTTCGGCGCCGCCACGGCCAACCACTGCCAGCTTGATCTCGCTGGCGGCATATTCGTGCACCGGCAGGTCGCGCAGCACCACGGCCGAAATCGCCGCGCCACGGGCCTGGCCCAGCTTCAGCGCCGAATCGGGGTTGCGTGCCATGAACACGCGTTCGATGGCCACTTCCTGCGGTTCGTACTCACGGCAGAGGTCGGCCAGGCCCAGTACCAGCAGCTTCATCCGCTGCGGGAAGTCATCGGCGCCCAGCAGCACCAGCGGTTGGTGATGCACATGGCTCACCCGGCCGGTGGCATCGACATCGATGATGCCGACCCCGGTCCGCTGCGAACCCGGGTCGATGCCAAGAATGCGGGTCATGCGGCACACACGCGGCTGCCGAAGGTCCGGGACGGACGCTGGCAGCGGCAATGGCAGGAAACGGCTGGGGTCATCATGGTGCGCATTGTCCGCTCACCGGCCGCCAAAGGCGACCGGTGATGCGTCCGTCAGGCGTACGCGTCCGCGCCGAGATCGGCGTTGGAGTACACATCCTGCACGTCGTCGAGGTCTTCCAGCATGTCCAGCAGCTTCTTGACCTGCAGGACGGTGTCGCCTTCGACCTTGATGTCGTTGTCGGCACGGAAGGTCAGTTCCGCATGATCCGGCGTGCGCCCGGCCGCTTCCATCGCTTCCTTGACCGCGTGGTAGCTGTCTGCGGCGGTGAGCACGTCGATCGCGCCATCTTCGGGATAGACCACGATATCGTCCGCACCGGCCTCGATGGCCGCTTCGGAAATGGCGTCCTCATCGGCACCTGCGGCAAAATGCAGCACGCCCACGCGCTTGAACATGAAGCTCACCGAGCCTTCGGTGCCCATGTTGCCGCCGCACTTGCTGAACGCATGGCGGACATCGGCCACGGTGCGCACGCGGTTGTCGGTCAGGCAGTCGACGATGACCGCCACGCCACCCGGGGCATAGCCCTCGTAGCGGATTTCCTCGTACTCGACGCCTTCCAGCTCGCCGGTGGCCTTCTTGATGGCCCGCTCGATCACATCCTTGGACATGTTCGCGGTCAGGCCCTTGTCCATCGCCACGCGCAGCCGCGGGTTGTTGTTGGGGTCGCCTCCACCGCCGCGCGCGGCAACGCCGATCTCACGGATGATCTTGGTGAAAATCTTGCCGCGCTTCGCGTCAGACGCGTTTTTGCGGTTTTCGATGGAGGGGCCTCTACCCATGGGTCTTTCCGTACGTGCGTTGATGGATAAGGCCGCGGATTCTACCTGATCGGGCCCGTTGACCGTGTCGAGGCCGGCCAGATGCCGCCGGGTATGACCAGGCGAAGAGCATGCGAACCAACGGTTCGCCCCCACCAATGGAGGTCGATCGCACCACCGACTTACGCGGCGGCGGCGTCGCGACCGTGCTGGAACTGGCCGTGACGGAGGAAATGCGCGGTCTGCCGGGCTGCATCCGGAGACACCACCAGGCCGCTGTGGCTGGTACGCACCACGCAATGGTCGGCCAGCCCCGGCAGCCGGGTCTCGGCCAGCGCCACGGTACCGTCGGAGGCATCGTCAATGGCGCCGAGCAGGCTGCCCAGCCCGTGCGGGACCGAACCAGCGATCAGGCCGACCTCGGCTTTGCCCTGCCAGTCCGGCAGGCCGTCCAGCAGCAGATCGCTGCTGCGGCCCAGGGCCAGGCCCCAGCCGTGTTCGGACAACGAGCGCGCCGTGCCGCTGCCGCGCAGCGGTGACCCCAGGCAGACCACGCGTTGCACCGGCAGCTGCGGATTGCGACGCAATGCCTCCAGCGCCAGCAGTCCGCCCAGGCTATGGCCCACCAGCGACAGCGGGCCGGCATCGGCCAGCCGCTCAAGCAGCTGCGGCACGGCCACATCCGGGCCGCCGAACACCGAGGAGTAACCAAACGCATGCACCTGGAAGCCACGCGCACGCAGGCGCCAGGCCAGCGGCCCGACCCAGGCGCGGGCATTCCAGATGCCATGCAGCAGTAATACGGGGGGAGTCATGCAAACAGCCTGGCGGTCAGCGGGGCAGGAACGTACGGTGATTGGACACGCGCGCGCAGCAAGCGGCGGTGAACGTCAGGCCTCGCGCGGTGCGCGGCGCAGGATGAATTCAAGATCGTTCGTGTCGCCGACCGGGAACAGGTACTCGCCGACCTTCTCGAAACCATAACGGGCGTAGAAGCGCTGCGCACCGAAGTTTTCCGACCACACGCCCAGCCACAACGTACGCTGGCCCTCCTGTTCCAGCCAGGCCAGCGCGGTTTCCAGCAGCCGGCTGCCCCAGCCGCAGCTCTGCTGCGTCTTGATCAGGTACAGGCGCTTGAGTTCGCCGTCACCGGGCTTCACGTCCGGATGCGGCAGGCCACAGGGGCCGGCGGCGGCATGGCCGACCGCCTCCCCATCCAGTTCCAGCAGCCACACCGCGTAATCGGGGTGGGCCAGGATGGTGCGCTGGCGCTCGACCGTATAGGACTCATCCAGGAACGCCTGCAGGTCCTGCGGCGGATAAAGATGTCCGAAGGTTTCGGTGAACGTGCGGGCGGCCAGCGCCGACAGGGTCGGCGCGTCGTCCACAGTAGCGCGGCGGATCGAATACATGGGTCGAGTTGACGTCAGGACAACGGTTCGGGTCAAGCCCGTTCCGCCGGTGCCTTCTCGTCTTCTTCCTCTTCCTCTTCGTATTCCTCGTCGTCCTCTTCTTCCTCGCCGTCTTCCTCTTCTTCGCCTTCCTCGTCCTCGTCGTACTCTTCCTCTTCGTCGTCCTCGTAATCCTCGACGCCGAAGTCCTCACCATCCCAACGGCCTTCGCCGTCGGCGACGAAGGTCAGGGCCATCGCCGCCGGGTTGGTACCGACACGGACCAGCCAACCACCGAACACACGTGCACGCTCGGTGACCAGGGTGGCCTCGGAGCCTTCATTGCCCAGCTTTTCCCACTCCAGCGAAAACGCAAACTCGGTCATTGCCTGGATCTCCTGATCAGTTGGTCTTGGGGCGAACCTGGATGTGTACTTCGGCCAGCTGCACGTCGACGATCGGCGACGGCGCGTCGGTCATCAGATCCTGTGCACCGGTGGTCTTCGGGAACGGGATGACGTCGCGGATCGACTCGGTGCCAGCCATCAGCGCAGCAATGCGATCGATGCCGAAGGCGATGCCACCGTGTGGCGGCGCGCCAAAGTTCAGCGCGTCGAGCAGGAAGCCGAACTTGGCGCGGGCCTCTTCGGCTCCGATGCCCAGCAGTTCAAACACCGCGCTCTGCATGTCCGGACGGTGGATACGGATCGAGCCGCCGCCGATTTCATTGCCGTTGAGCACCATATCGTAGCCGCGCGAAACGGCGGTACGGGCATCGGCACGCAGGTCGGCGATGTCGTCCACCGCCGGTGCGGTGAAGGGGTGATGCAGGGCGACGTAGCGCTGCGCTTCGTCGTCCCATTCGAACATCGGGAAGTCGGTGACCCACAGCGGGGCCCAGCCATCGGCGACCAGGCCGAAGTCCTTGCCGGCCTTCAGGCGCAGCGCGCCCATGAAGTCGGAGACCTTGTTGTAGCCGCCTGCACCGAAGAACACGATGTCGCCGTTGCCGGCACCGACGTGCGCGACCAGGGCGGCGAAGGATTCCTCGCTGAAGAACTTCTGGATCGGCGAGCTGACTTCGCCGTTGTCGGCGATCTTGATGTAGGCCAGGCCCTTGGCGCCGTACTTGGCGGCATGCGCGGCATACTCGTCGATCTGCTTGCGGCTGAGCGACGCACCGCCCGGAATGCGCAGCGCGGCCACGCGGCCGTCGGCATCGTTGGCCGGGCCGGTGAACACTGGGAACTCGCTGTCCTTGACCAGCTCCGCCACGTCGACCAGTTCCAGCGCGATGCGCAGGTCCGGCTTGTCCGAACCGTAGCGACGCATCGCCTCGGCCCAGGTCATGCGCGGGAAGCTTGCATCCAGTTCGACGTTGACCACTTCCTTGAAGATGTCGCGGATCATGTCCTCGACGAAATCCTGCACGTCACGCTCGCGGACGAAGGCGAACTCCATGTCCAGCTGGGTGAACTCCAGCTGGCGGTCGGCACGCAGCGCTTCGTCGCGGAAGCAGCGCGCGATCTGGTAGTAGCGGTCGAAGCCGGCCACCATCAGGATCTGCTTGAACAGCTGCGGGCTCTGCGGCAGGGCATAGAACTCGCCCGGGTGCATGCGCGCCGGCACCAGGAAGTCACGCGCGCCTTCCGGGGTGGCCTTGGTCAGGATCGGGGTCTCGATGTCCTGGAAGCCCTTTTCGTCCAGGTGGCGGCGCAGGGCCTGCACCAGCTTGATGCGGGTGCGCTGCATGCGCTGCATTTCCGGACGGCGCAGGTCCAGGTAACGGTACTTCAGGCGGGTTTCTTCGCCCGGGTTCTCGTGGGCGTGGAACGGCAGCGGCGCGGCCTTGTTCAGCACGGTGATGGCAGTGGCGATCACTTCCACCTTGCCGGTACGCATCTTGTCGTTGACCGCGTGGCGGGCGCGCACGACGCCTTCCACCTGCAGCACGTCCTCGTAGCCCAGCGACGCGGCCACGGCGAACACTTCGGCGTTGTCGACCTCCACCGTCACCTGCACGATGCCTTCATGATCTCGAAGATCGATGAAGCAGACGCCGCCCTGGTTACGGGCCACGTCGGTCCAGCCGGCGAGGGTGACAGTCTGGCCAATCAGGGTCTCATCGACCAGGCCGCAGAAGTGGGTACGCATGGGGGAAGCTCCGCTGGAGAACGCCGGCGCCCGATGGAGGCCGGAAAGCCTCGTATTCTGCGGCCGAGGCCCCGGCCGGGGCAAATCCTGCCAGTCACACCGGCTTGATCGCCCCTCTCCCTATAGTCGGGCACCTGCCACCGTATGGGATGCCGCCATGAAACCGCTGTCCCTGGCCAGCCTGGCCGTGAGCCTCACCCTGGGTGCACTGGGCACCCTTGCCCTGCCCGCCCCTTCCGCGCATGCGCAGAGCGGCGTGGTCCGCTGCGAAAGCCAAAACAACCGCGAACGGGTCTGCAACACCGGTTGGCGCGGAGCGCAGCTGGTCCGCCAGCTGTCCGGCTCGGACTGTGATGAAGGACGAACCTGGGGCAGCCGTAACGGCAGCATCTGGGTCACCAACGGCTGCCGCGCCGAATTCGTCGAGGCCCGCGGCGGCTGGGGCGGCGGCAACGGCGGTGGCTGGGGGGGCGGCAACGGCCGCCCGGGCGAAACGATCCGCTGCGAAAGTCAGAACAACCGCGAGCGCAGCTGCCAGGTCGGCTGGCGCAATGCCCGCATGGTCCGCCAACTGTCCGGCAGCCCCTGCGATGAAGGCCGCACCTGGGGCGTGCGCAATGGCGCGATCTGGGTCAGCGGCGGCTGCCGTGCGGAGTTCGCCGAGGCCCGCGGCTGGGGCGGCGGTGGCGGCGGCTGGGGTGGCGGTGGTGATCGCAACTACTCGGTCACCTGCAGCAGCAACAACAACCGCTCGCAGACCTGCGACTGGGATGAGCGCCAGGGCCGGCCGGTGCTGCAGCAGCAACTGTCCGGCAGCGCCTGCCAGGAAGGCCGCAGCTGGGGTTACTCGCGTGGCCAGGTGTGGGTAAGCAACGGTTGCCGGGCCCGATTCGGCACGCGTTGAGTGCAGGGTCGGATCCCTGGCCGACGGCCAGGGCGCTGACCCTTGGATTCAGCATCGGGGTCGGTGCCCTCCGCAGGAGGGATCCGCCCCCTGGGTCACGGCGCGGCTGCCTTCTCGTCGCCCCACGGCGCTGGCGGCAGGTCCACCGGCTTGCTCAGATCGAACTGAACGCGGAAGCGACGGCCATCGGGTCGGGTCAGTTCGTAGACGAAGGTCTGGTCGGGATCGATCTCCATCGCCCAGGTGTTGTGGGTCGACGCCAGCATGTCGGCGCGGCGGAACATCGCCACCGAATCCGTATCAGCCGGGAACTGCTGGCGCTCGGCGGTCCCCGGCGGCGTGCTGTCGCCGCCATACAGCGTGATCGCATCGGGGCTGCCGTCTGCATGGCGATGATCGTGCTTCAGGCGCAGGCCGGTCGCGGTACGGGTCAGCACCCAGGTACGCGAGTGGTCATCGCCGACATGGAACGGGATACGCAGCTCATGCGCCGGGTCGGCACAACCACGAACGTGCATGACCAGGCGCTGGCCAGCGAACGGGTCCTTGCCAGTGGGTGCCGGGGTGTCCTCCACCACCTTGCCCGCGTAGGCCTGGCCGCAATGTGCGGCCACGGCGGCCATGAAGGCGTCGGCCGGTGCGGTCGCCAGATCATGGGCGACCGTGTCGGAGCGCTGCGTACACGCAGCGAGGCTGAGCAGGAGGGCGGAGGCGGTGACGGCGGCGGGCAGTTTCATGCCCCAACCCTAACGGCCATGGCCGGTGGGCGCAAACCGCGCACGCTCCCCGATCAACGTTCAGCCGTCTGCGCCACCGGCAGCGTTTCGGTGGCGGCCACCGGTGCCGCCTCGCCCTCGCCCGCCGGCTCCTGTTCAACCGGATCGACATCGAACGGGGTGCGGAACACCAGCGACGGCAGCAGCGTGGTCAGTGCCGCATACAGCAGCAGCGCACCGAACAACACCGCCGGAATCTGGAAACGCTCGCGCATGATCGCCGCCAGCACCAGGGTGAAGATCAACGTCGGGGCCAGCGCCAGCGAAACCCGCAGGCTGCTGCGGAAGCTTTCGCCGAACATCACCCGGCGCTGCAGCCAGACCACGCCGATGCGCAACGGCAGCACCACCAGGGTCATCACGATACCCAGCCCCAGTGCCTCGAAGCTCAGCGCTTCGCTGGGCACCTTGGTGCCGGCATTGAAGAAGTAGAACGGCACGAAGAACGAGGCGAACAGGCGCAGCGCGTGCAGGTTCTCGTGCGAGGCCAGCAGCGGCATGCGCTGGTGCAGCAGGCGCGCGACCAGGCCGGCGATGAACGCGCCGACCAGGTAATACACGCCCAGCAGGTAGGTGATGTAGGCCGCGACCATGCCGACCATCACCAGCAGCGAGAACTCCGAGCCCGGCGCGTGCGGTGCCACCCAGCGCCCCAACGCAATGAACAGCAGCGGCAGGCCGATCATCATCGCCAGCAGGGCCAGGCTGGACAGCGCCATATGCCCCGGATCGCCGGCCTGCAGCACGATGAACAACGCCGCCAGTGCCAGCAGTTCACCGGCAATGGCCTTGCTGGTGACCCAGAACCGCTCGTCCTCGCTCAGGCCCAGCCGCGAAAGCGAATCCATGATGAAACCGGTGGAGGGGGTCAGCAGCGCCAGCGCCAGCAGGCCGGCGGCCTGCCACGGCAGCCCCGCGTAGCGCCAGGCCAGCCAGCCCACCCCGAACAGGGTCGCGCTGCGGATCACCAGATGCGCCAGCAACGGCCACATGCCGCGGCGCAGTGCCTGCAGGTCCACTTCCAGGCCAGCGAACAGGAACAACGAGGAAATGCCCAGCGTGGCCAGCAGGCCGATCACTGCGTCGTGCGCCTGGTCGCCCAGCCAGAGCATGCCGACGATGCCGAACAGCAGGCAGGTCAGCGGCGCCGGAAGGCTGAAACGCTGCAGCGCGCGCGGGATCACCAGCAACGCGAAGATCAGCAGCAGGTAGATCAGCTCATGGCTCATGGGGGACATCCATGTGGTTCGAAGGCGCGCAGGATGCGCGCGCCCGACCGATCCGGCAAGTCACTTTCGAATGACCCCGGTTACCTCAACCGATCAGGCGATCGGCGATCCGCCCCACCTGCGCCAGCACCGTGGCACGTTGTTCATAGCTGATCGCCCCCGCCTGCAGATAGGCGGTCAGTACCCACGGTGCGCCGCCGGCCACTGGCCACAGCACGGCGATATCGTTGCGCGCGTCTTCGCCATTGCTGCCGGTCTTGTCGCCGACCCGCCAGCGCTTGCCCAGGCCCGCGCGCAGGCAGGCATCACCGGTTTCGTTGTCGATCAGCCAGTCGGCCAACTGCTGCCGCGAGGCCGGTTGCAGCACTTCGCCCAGCACCACCCGTTGCAGGGTCGCGGCCATCGCCGCGGGCGTGGTGGTATCGCGTGGGTCACCCTTGGCAAAGCTGTTCAGCTCAGGCTCGAGCCGGTCGCTGCGGCTGAGCGCATCGCCACTGGCGCGCAGAAAGGCGGTCACCGCGGGCGGGCCACCGACCACGCCGAACAGCAGATTGGCGGCGGTGTTGTCGCTGGTGATCAGCGTCGCCCGGCACAGGTCACGCACGGTCATGTCCTTGCCGGCGTGGCGACGGGTGACCGGCGCATGCGAGAGCAGGTCGGCATCGCGCACCGGGACGCGCGTGTCCAGCAGCGTGGGAGTGCGCTCAGCCTGGCTGAGCACGGTGGCGGCCAGCACGCTCTTGAACGTGCTGCACATCGGGAAACGCTCGTCCTGGCGATGGCCGATGCGGCGGCCGCTGGCGGTATCTAGCAGGGTTACGCCAAGGCGGCCCGCACAGGCCTTTTCCAGCGTCGCGAAGTCGGTGGCGGCGGTGATCGCTGCTTCGGCGGGCGCGTTGGCGGTGGTCTTGCCCGTCGCGCGTGCCAGCAACGGAAGAGCAAGCGAGGAAGCCACGGCAGCACCACTGAACTGGAGGATTCGGCGACGGGCGAGCATGCGGGGTTCTCCTGGGGGGACCGTTCGATTATTGAAGCCTCGCACGCAGGCGACCAGCGCGAAAAATCAGCGGAAGACATTAGCTTAATTCATGCCTGTCGCAATCAACCCATTAATTCTCCTGGAATTTGCATTGAGCAGGTAGGATCAGCCATCACCCTGACTCACGACTCCCCGGATGCTGCACCCAACCCTGCCGCTGAACGCCCTGCGTGCCTTCGAGGCGGCCGCACGCCACCAGAACTTCACCCGCGCCGCGCTGGAGCTGTGTGTCAGCCAGGCCGCACTCAGCCACCAGATCCGCGGCTTGGAAGATCGTCTCGGCATCCGCTTGTTCCATCGCCTGCCGCGCGGCGTGGCACTCACCGACGAGGGCGCGGCGCTGTATCCGGTGCTCAATGAATCATTCGAGCGTATCTCGGCCAGCATCGCGCGCTACACAGGCGGCCCGGCGCGCGAGGTGCTGACCCTGGGCGTGGTCGGTACCTTCGCCACCGGCTGGCTGCTGCCACGGTTGGCCGCATTCGAGGCCGCGCATCCGGATATCGAGCTGCGCCTGCAGACCCACAACAACCGCATCGACCTGGCCGGCGAAGGCCTGGATCTGGCGATCCGTTTCGGCGACGGCGACTGGCAGGGCCAGGCCTGCACGGCGATCCTCGATGCGCCGTTCGCACCCCTGTGCGCGCCGGCATTGGTGCGGCGGCTGAAGCAGCCACGCGACCTGGGCACGCTGCCGCTGCTGCGCTCCTACCGCAGCGACGAATGGCCGCGTTGGCTGCAGGCCGCCGGGATCAGTGGCCTGGAAGCACGCGGGCCGGTATTCGATTCGTCGTTGACCGTTGCCATGGCCGCGATCGGTGGCGCCGGCGTGGCACTGCTGCCGTTGCGCATGTTCGAGCAGGAACTGGCTGAAGGCCGGTTGCTGAAGCCATTCGGCACCACGCTGGATCTTGGCCGCTACTGGCTGACCCGGCTGCGCTCACGTACCGAACGCGAGCCAGCGAAGCGGTTCCGCGAATGGCTGCAGGCGCAGGGCACATAACAAAAAGGGGACGGAGGGGATTAAGTCGTTTGTGA
Organism: Stenotrophomonas sp. GW821-FHT09E08; assembly: GCF_059416125.1. Classification (NCBI taxonomy): domain Bacteria; kingdom Pseudomonadati; phylum Pseudomonadota; class Gammaproteobacteria; order Lysobacterales; family Lysobacteraceae; genus Stenotrophomonas; species Stenotrophomonas sp. GW821-FHT09E08. The sequence continues at coordinate 269,579 of NZ_JBWKOO010000002.1, read as the reverse complement.
CACAAACGACTTAATCCCCTCCGTCCCCTTTTCTGCGTGATCAGGACTCCAGCAGCTCCATCCACGCCGCTTCGGCCTTCTCCAGCTGCGCGGCGGTGGTTTCGCGGTCGCGGCCGATCACCGCCATGCGGGTGGCATCGGCGTAGTTGGCCGGGTCAGCCAGCTGGCGGTCCAGCTCGGCCAGGGCGCCTTCCAGCTCGGCCACCTTGGCTTCGGCCGCGGCCAGCTTGTGCGGATTCACCGGCTTCTTCTGCACCACCTGCGCCACCGGCGCGGTCTTGACCACCACCGGCTCTTCCACCTGCTCCATGCGCGCCTTGGTGCCCTGCGCCTGCGGACGGGTGCGCAGCCATGCGGCGTAGGCGTCGAGGTCGCCGTCGAACGGCTCGACCACGCCATCGGCCACGCGCCAGTAGGTATCGCAGACCAGGCCGATCAGATGGCGGTCATGCGAGACCATCACGATCGCGCCTTCGAAGGTGGCCAGTGCCTCAGCCAGCGCCTCGCGCATTTCCAGGTCAAGGTGGTTGGTCGGTTCGTCCAGCAGCAGCACGTTCGGCTGCTGCCAGGCGATCAGCGCCAGCGCCAGGCGCGCGCGCTCGCCGCCGGAGAAACCATCGACCGGCTCGAACGCACGGTCGCCCGGGAAGTTCCACTTGCCGAGGAAATCGCGGAACGACTGGTTCGGTGCGTCCGGGGCGATCTCGCGGAAATGCTCCATCGGCGACTGGCCTTCGTGCAGCGACTCCACCGTGTGCTGGGCGAAGTAGCCGATTTTCAGGTCAGGGTGCGCCATGCGCTCGCCGACGATTGGTGCCAGCTCGCCCACCAGGGTCTTCACCAGGGTGGTCTTACCGGCGCCGTTCGGGCCGAGCAGGCCGATGCGCTGGCCCGCTTCCAGGCCGAAGCCGACGTTGTGCAGGATCACCGCGTCCTTGCCGTAGCCGGCCTCGACGTGGTTCAGGCGGATCAGCGAGAACGGCAGCTTGGCCGGCGGCGCGAACTCGATGCGGAACTCGCGTTCGGCGCGTACCGCCTCGGTGCCAGCCAGCTTGGCCAGGCGCTTCATGCGGCTCTGCGCCTGCGCGGCCTTGCTGGCCTGCGCCTTGAAGCGGTCAATGAAGCTCTGCAGATGGGCGCGCTCGGCCTGTTCCTTGTCGTGCGCGATCTGCTGCTGGCGCAGCTGTTCGGCGCGCTGGCGCTCGAAGTCGGTGTAGCCGCCCGGGTAGAGCTTGGCGCCACCACCGTGCAGGTGCAGGGTGTGGGTGGCCACGTTGTCGAGGAACTCGCGGTCATGCGAGATCAGCAGCAGCGTGCCCGGGTACTTCAGCAGCCACTGTTCCAGCCAGTACACCGCGTCCAGATCCAGGTGGTTGGTCGGCTCGTCCAGCAGCAGCAGGTCGCTGGGCATCATCAGCGCGCGGGCCAGGTTCAGGCGCACGCGCCAGCCGCCGGAGAACGAGGACACCGCGCGGTGATGGGTCTCGGCCGGGAAACCGAGGCCGTGCAGCAGCTTGCCGGCGCGCGCTTCGGCGTCGTAGGCATTGAGCTCGGCCATTCTGGTGTGTGCCTCGGCCACGGCCTCCCAGTCCTCGCGGGCGGTGGCATCGGCCTCGGCGGCCAGCACGGCAGCCACTTCGGTATCACCGCCCAGCACGAAGCTCAGCGCCGGGTCCGGCAGCGATGGGGTTTCCTGGGCAACGCTGGCGATGCGCACCTTGCCGGGCAGATCGACGTCGCCCTTGTCCGCCTCCAGCTCACCCTTCACTGCCGCGAACAGGCTGGACTTGCCGGCACCGTTGCGGCCGACCACACCCACCCGGTAACCGGCATGCAGGGTCAGGTCGACATTGGACAACAGCAGCCGCTCGCCGCGGCGCAAGGCGAAATTACGAAGGGAGATCATCGGGGGAGGGGTCCATATAACCGAATGGAATGTGCTGGTGAGCACTGTTCCTGCGACGCAATTCTAACGTTAACGAATACTTGACGGGCCCCGGGATGCGCAGCGGCCGACGTTCCTCTCTCCCACGTTCTCGCCGCGCGCCTCCCGGGTCCCCTCCCCCGTCAGTGCCGATCCGGGCTAAATGGTTGCTGCTGCAACGTTTTTTCTGATGACCGGCATTTGACAGGCGCTGAATATCCCGTTAATTCCTGTATTGCGCACCGCAACAACCGCCGTCCGCCTCACCCCCGTGATGTCGATTCCGGTGCCGCCCCCGCCAACCGGAGCCCCATCCCGATGACCCGCAAGACCAGCCTGATCGCCGCCGCCGTCGCTGTCGCACTCGGTGGTTCTCCGTTCGTTGCCGCTGCCCAGCAGGCCGGCACCGCCGCCAACACCCTGGACACGGTGATCGTCACCGGTACCCGCGTGGCCGACCGCACGGTGGCCGAGTCACAGTCGCCGATCGATATCATCACCCCCGAAGCCCTGCAGTCCACCGGCACCAGCGAGCTGGCCACCGCACTGTCGCGCGCCCTGCCCTCGCTGAACTTCCCCCGCCCTGCCCTGACCGATGGCACCAGCGGCGTGCGCCCGGCGCAGCTGCGCGGCCTGTCGCCTGACCAGGTACTGGTGCTGGTCGACGGCAAGCGCCGCCACACCTCGGCGATGATCAACGTCAACGGCAGCATCGGCCGTGGCTCGTCGGCCGTGGACATCAATGCGATCCCGATCGCTGCGATCGAGCGAGTGGAAGTGCTGCGCGACGGTGCGTCGGCGCAGTACGGCTCTGACGCCATCGCCGGCGTCATCAACATCGTGCTCAAGGGCAGCGGCAGTGGTGGCAGCCTGGCGGTGGACTACGGCCAGTACTCGGCCGGCGACGGCAACAAGTACCAGCTCTCCGGCGATACCGGCGTCGAGTTCGGCGACGGCCGTGGCCGCGTGCACGTCGCCGGCCAGATCAGCCAGCAGGACGAGAGCAACCGCGCCGGCCCGTACCGTGGCACAACGCCGAACACCGGCAACTTCCCCAGCATCGGCCAGACCACCTTCATCGTCGGCGACCCGCGCGTGGACGCCACCGCCGCCTCGGTCAACGCCAGCTTCGATTTCAGCGACCACGTGACCGGCTACGCCAGCGCGCTGCTCAGCAACCGCGACATCACCTCGTTCGCGTTCTACCGCTCGCGCAACCACAACAGCCAGGGCGCACTGCTGGCGCAGACCTACCCGGACGGCTTCGTGCCGGAGATCAACCAGTATTCCAAGGACCGCTCGCTGGTGGCCGGGGTCAAGGGCAACACCGACAGCGGCTGGACCTGGGACCTGAGCCTGAACCATGGCGAGAACACCCTCGACTTCCACACCCGCAACAGCATCAACTACAGCCTGGGTGCGACCAGCCCGCGCTCGTTCTACGACGGCACGCTGAAGTACCAGCAGGACATCTTCAATGCCGACCTGACCAAGTCGCTGGACTGGGGCCTGGCCTACCCGGTCACGCTGTCCTTCGGCGGTGAGTACCGCAAGGAAAAGTGGGACCAGAAGCCGGGCGAGCTGAACTCGTACACCGGCAGCGGCGCGCAGGGCTTCGGCGGCTTCACCCCGACCAATGAAGTGCATGCCGACCGCCACAACTACGCGGTCTATGCGGGTCTGGAAGCGGACCTGACCGAGAAATTCTCGGCCGGCGTCACCGGCCGCTACGAGGACTACTCGGACTTCGGCGACCGCTTCTCCGGCAAGCTGTCGGCGCGTTATGCGTTCACCGACAAGGTCGCGCTGCGTGCCACCGCCTCCAGTGGCTTCCGTGCACCGTCGCTGGCCCAGCAGGGCTACCAGGCGGTGACCAGCCAGTTCACCAACGGCGTGTTCGTCGAACGCGGCACCTTCCCCACCACCAGCCAGGCCGCGCAGGCGCTGGGCGCTTCGCCGCTGAAGGCCGAGACCTCCACCTCCTACAGCGTGGGCCTGGTGCTGCAGCCGGTCGACCGCCTGTACATCACCGTCGATGCCTACCAGATCGACATCGATGACCGTATCGCACTGTCCTCCAGCGTCACCACCAATGCGGCAACCAGCGCGCTGCTGGGCACCCTGGGCCTACCGCAGGTGACCGCGTTCTCGTACTTCACCAATGGCCTGGATACGCGTACCCGTGGCGTCGACTTCGTCTCCAGCTACACCGTGCCGTTCAGCGCCAGCAGCCTGGAACTGACCGCCGCCTACAGCTACAACGACACCGAAGTGCGCCGCGTTGGAGGCACCCCGGCGGTGTTCGGCACGCTGGGCCTGAACCAGTCACTGATCGGCCGCGATGAAATCGGCCGCATCGAGGACAGCTTCCCGCGCGACAAGGCGATCCTGAGCGGCACCTGGCGTTCGGATCACTGGGAACTGGGCCTGGCGGCGACCCGTTACGGCAAGTTCACCGTGCGCAACTCGGCCACCGCGCTGCGCGACCAGACCTACGGCGACGTCTGGGTGGTGGATGCCTCGGCCAGCTACAAGCCGAGCAGCAACTGGACCCTGACCGTGGGCGCCGACAACCTGCTGGACAAGTACCCGGACCGCACCGAAGACCTGCAGAACTCGACCTTCGGCATGCTGCCGTACAGCAACTACTCGCCGTTCGGCTTCAACGGCGCGTACGTGTACGGCCGGGTCAAGTACACCTGGTAAGCGCTGGTGGGCGGCTCTCTGGAAGTGCCGGCCCCTGGCCGGCAACTCCGTGGCGGGGTCAGATCCCTTTTCCTGCGGGAAAAGGGATCTGACCCCATTCGCATTTAAGGTTTGCCGTATCTGGCGTCATCGGTGAAAATCGGGATACCCCCGTTTTTCTGCGAGAGCCGATGCACCATGACACCGACCTGATCAACATCGTTGCCGTTGGCCTGGGGCTCGCCTTCATCTTTGGCGCGCTGGCCAACAAGCTGCGTTTGTCTCCGCTGGTCGGTTACCTGGTTGCTGGCATCTGTGTAGGTCCGTTCACCCCCGGCTTCGTCGCCGACCAGGCGCTGGCCAACCAGCTGGCCGAACTGGGGGTGATGCTGCTGATGTTCGGCGTCGGCCTGCACTTCTCGCTGAAGGACCTGATGGCGGTCAAGGCCATCGCCATTCCCGGTGCGATCGGCCAGATCCTGGTCGCCACCCTGCTCGGCTGGGGCTTGGCAGCCTTGATGGGTTGGCCGGTCATCCACGGCATCGTGTTCGGTTTCGCGCTGGCCACCGCCAGTACCGTGGTGCTGCTGCGGGCGATGGAAGAGCGGCGCCTGCTGGAAACCCAGCGCGGCAAGATCGCGGTCGGCTGGCTGATCGTGGAAGACCTGGCCTGTGTGCTGGCGCTGGTGATGATGCCGGTGATGGCCGGCGTGTTCGGTCCCGATGCGGCCAACGAGCAGCACACCCTCGGCAGCGTGCTCGCAAGCATCGGCTGGACCTTCGTGCAGCTGGGCCTGTTCGTGGCGGTGATGCTGGTGGTCGGCCGCCGGGTCATTCCGTGGATCCTCGAACGCATTGCCGGTACCGGTTCGCGCGAGCTGTTCACACTTTCGGTGCTGGCGATCGCGCTGGGCGTGGCGTTCGGGTCGGCGATGCTGTTCGGCGTGTCCTTTGCGCTGGGCGCATTCTTTGCCGGCATGCTGCTCAACGAATCCGAACTGAGCCACAAGGCGGCCAGCGATTCGCTGCCGCTGCGCGATGCGTTCGCGGTGCTGTTCTTCGTCTCGGTGGGCATGCTGTTCAATCCCAGCATCCTGATCGAGCACCCGTGGCAGGTGCTGGCCACCGCCGCGATCATCATGTTCGGCAAGTCCGCCGCCGCGTTCTTCATCGTGCGAGCGTTCGGCCATCCCACCGGTACCGCACTGACCATCTCCGCCAGCCTCGCGCAGATCGGTGAGTTCGCCTTCATCATCGCCGGGCTCGGCGTGACCCTGAAGATCCTGCCGCCCACCGGGCAGGCTCTGGTGCTGGCCGGCGCGCTGATCTCGATCATGCTCAACCCGCTGGTGTTCGGCCTGCTCGACCGCTGGCTGCTGAAGCACCAGGAAACCACGCCGGCCGCGGTGGAAACCGAGTTGCCACCTGGGCCGTCGCTGGACCTGCACGACCACGCCATCGTCATCGGCTACGGTCGGGTCGGCAGTGCGCTGGCGCAGGTTCTGCGCGACCGTGGCGTGCCGGTGATGATCATCGACGACAACAAGGAGCATGTCGCCGAAGCGCATGCGGCGGGACTGCCCGGCATCCGCGGCAGTGCGGCCTCGGACAAGGTGCTGGCCGAAGCCCATCCCGAGCGCGCCAAGATCGCCGTGCTGGCAATCCCACAGCCGTTGGAAGCCGGCGAGACCCTGGCCAAACTGCGTGCACTGAACCCGAATCTGACCCTGCTGGCGCGAGCACACAGCGATGCCGAGGTGAAGCATCTGCTGGAGCATGGTGCCGACGGGACGGTGATGGCCGAGCGCGAGCTGGCCTATTCGCTGGCCGAGATGGTGATGGCCACGCCGCCGTATCGCAACCTGGGCCAGCACAGCATTCCGGTGGTGTGAGGGTTCTGCGGCAGGGCGGCGCCCTGCACCCGCAAAGGCGACAGCAAAAGCCAGAGCAACAACAAAAGCGGGCTTCCTGCGGCTGTTGGTAGGTGTCGACCTTGGTCGACACGGCGTCGCATGGGGTCAGATCCGTTTTCCGCAGGAAAGCGGATCTGACCCCGGAAACAAAAAATCCCCGGTCGACCCGCATCGACCGGGGATCTGGATCGCCACGTTTCCATTGCCTTGGAGAGGCAGTTCCACCGTAGCGCATTGCACGGCCGATGGTGATCGCCTGTGGCGATGACGACCAAGCGCGTGGCTATCAGGCGCCAGCCAAAGCCTGCTCCAGGTCGGCACGCAGGTCGCCGATGTGCTCGATGCCGATCGACAGCCGCACGGTGTCTTCGCTGACACCGGCCTTGGCCAGCTCGACGGCGTCCAGCTGGCGGTGGGTGGTCGAGGCCGGGTGGGTAGCCAGCGACTTCGCATCACCCAGATTGACCAGCCGGGTGAACAGTTTCAGGGCATCGAGGAAACGTGCACCTGCCTCGCGCCCGCCAGGCAGGCCGAAGGTCAGTACGCCCGAGCCGTGCCCACCCAGATAGCGCTGTGCGGCGGCATGCTCGGGGTCGTCGGCCAGCCCGGCGTAGCGCACCCAGGCCACCTTTGCGTGCGCCTGCAGGAACTGTGCGACCGCCAGCGCGTTGGCGTTGATGCGCTCCATGCGCAGGGCCAGGGTTTCGATGCCCTGCAGGATCAGGAACGCATTGAACGGCGACAGCGCCGCGCCGGTATTGCGCAGCGGCACCACCCGCGCGCGGCCGATGTAGGCGGCCGGTCCGAGTGCTTCGGTATAGACCACGCCGTGGTAACTCGGGTCGGGCTGGTTGAGGCGGGCGAAGCGCTTGGGCTGAGCGGCCCAGTCAAAACGCCCCGAGTCGATGATCGCACCGCCCAGGCTGGTGCCGTGGCCGCCCAGGTACTTGGTCAGCGAATGCACCACGATGTCGGCGCCATGCTCGAACGGGCGCAGCAGGAATGGCGTGGCCACGGTGTTGTCGACGATCAGCGGCACGCCGGCGGCATGGGCGACCTCGGCGATGGCGGCGATGTCGGTGACGTTGCCGCGAGGATTGCCGATCGACTCGACGAACACCGCCTTGGTGCGTTCATCGATCAGCGCGGCGAACGCGGATGGATCGGCCGGATCGGCGAAGCGGGTCTGGATGCCGTACTGCGGCAACGTATGCGCCAGCAGATTAAGGCTACCGCCATACAGCGCGCTGGAGGCGACGATGTTGTCGCCGGCCTCGGCGATGGTCTGGATGGCGTAGGTGATCGCGGCCTGCCCCGAAGCCAGCGCCAGCGCACCGATGCCGCCTTCCAGCGCCGCCACGCGCTGCTCCAGCACATCGGTGGTGGGATTCATGATGCGCGTGTAGATGTTGCCGGCCACTTTCAGGTCGAACAGGTCGGCACCATGCTGGGTGTCATCGAAGGCGTATGCCACGGTCTGGTAGATCGGCACCGCCACCGCGCGGGTGGTCGGATCGGGACGATAGCCGCCATGCACGGCCAGGGTTTCCAGTTGCCACTGCGGGTCGCTCATTGCGCCAGGCTCCATCCGGGGAAACGGCCACGATAGGCCAGCCGGCAGAGACCGCTGAGAGCCACTGGCGATAACGCCCGTACCGGTGGTTATCAGGTTGGCCGCGATTCAGGCAGCCGTCATGGGCCGTTGTTAGGCTTCGCCGCCGGGCGCTCCTGCCCGGGCACGGAGGCCCAAGCGCATGCAGTCATCCCCCTGGACACCCGCCGCCAGCGGCACACCGACCCCGGTGCTGCTGGTGGAGGACGACCGCCGCTTGGCCGAACTGGTCAGCGACTACCTGCACGAACATGGCTTCGCCGTGCAGCACATCGCCCGCGGCGACCTGGCCGGCGCCGCCTGCCGCCAGCACGCACCGGAACTGGTGGTGCTGGACCTGATGCTGCCCGGCCTCGGCGGCATCGACGTGTGCCGGCAGATCCGCAGCTTCTCCGACGTGCCGATCCTGATGCTGACTGCCTGCGAGGACGACATCGAGCAGGTGCTCGGCCTGGAGTCCGGCGCCGACGACTACGTGCACAAGCCGGTCGAACCGCGCCTGCTGCTGGCCCGCCTGCGCGCCCTGCTGCGCCGCCGCCACGGCAGCGGCAGCACCGGCTCGCCCTGCCGGCTGATGCACGGCGGACTGCTGATCGATCGCATGCAGCGCGACGTTCACCTGCACGGCCTGGCAGTGGAGCTGGGTACCACCGAATTCGAGATCCTGTGGCTGCTGGCCAGCCAGCCGGGTCAGATCCTCTCGCGCGACCAGATCCTGCAGGCGGTGCGCGGCATCGGCTTCGATGGGCTGGACCGCAGCGTCGACGTCAGCATCGGCAAGCTGCGCCGCAAGCTGGGCGATGACGCGCGCGAACCGCGCCGGATCAAGACCGTGTGGGGCCGGGGCTACCAGTTCAACCCCTCGGCCTGGTCGGCGTGAAGCGCCTGTTCCTGTGGCTGTGGTTCGTCACCGGTGCCTGTTTCCTGGTCTCGGTGTTCTTCCTCAACCACATCCTGGATGGCATCTACACGCCCGTCCAGGACCGCGTGTTCGTTCAGCAGGTGCGCGGGCAGGTGTACGCTCTGCGCAGTGGCCTGGCCGGCCTGGATGCAGAACAGCAGCGTGAGCGCCTGCAGCAGTGGCAGCCGCACTACGGCATCGCCCTGACCCTGCTCGACAGGCCTCCCGCGCTCAACCCGCAGGAACTGGCGGCGGTGCGGGCCGATGGCTTCATCGTGCGCGACCTCTACCAGCAGGTACTGCTGCCCATCGACAGCGTGGACGGCCGCTGGCTGCACCTGCGCCTGCCCGGTGCGGTGTCGATGACAACGTATATGACCATCGCTGCCTACCTCGGCATCCTGCTGCTGGTCGGCGCCAGCCTGTATGCCTGGGTACGCCTGCTCTGGCGCGACCTGGAGGCACTGCGCATGCATGCCGATCGCATCGGTGCCGGCGACCTGCAGGCGCGCGCGCAGGTGTCGCCACGCTCGCAGATCCGGGTCATTGTCGATCATTCCAACCGCATGGCCGCGCGCGTGGCTGAGCTTGTGCAGCGCCAGCGTGACCTCACGCATGCCATCTCGCATGAACTGCGCACGCCGATCGCACGCGTGGCCTTCGGCCTGGACCTGATGCGGGACAGCGACGATCCGGCACGACGCGCGCGCTTGGCGCAGGGGCTTCACGGTGACCTGGCCGAGCTCAACGGACTGGTCAGCGAACTGCTGGCCTACGAGCGCCTGGAACATCCCAACGAAGCCGAGCCCCTGCAGCGCATCGAAGCCAATGACTGGTTGCAGGCCTGCCTGGCCGATGCGCGCCGCGATGCCGAACGCGCCGGCCTGGTACTGCGCGTGCAACCCAGCGCACTGCCGCGGGTGGACGCAGAACCACGCCTGCTGCAGCTGGCACTGAGCAACCTGGTCGGCAACGCGCTGCGCCATGCGCGCTCGCAGGTGGAGGTCTCTCTTGTCGGCGTCGGCGGTCGCGCCTGCCTGCGCGTGGATGACGACGGCCCAGGCATCGCCGAAGCCGACCGCGAGAAAGCAATCCGCCCGTTCACCCGCCTGGACGACAGCCGCAGTCGCGATACCGGTGGCTTCGGACTGGGCCTGGCCATCGTCAGCCGCATCGCGGCACGCCATGACGGGGAACTGCACATCAGCCGCGCCACGCTGGGCGGCGCACGCTTCGAAATGCACTGGCCGCTGGCTGCCAGCTGAACGCCCACGGGCGCGATTACAGTTGATTACAACTCCCGCACAACTGCGGAGGGAACGGCCGCTGGCGTATCGCCACGCTAGCGACCCTGCAGCACTCGCCGGATGCGCGTGCTGCATTCCTCCCTTCGTCGAGAGTGCCCATGTCCCTGCGTCACCGTACCCCCACCCTGCTCTGCCTCGCCCTGCTGCCGTTGTTCGCCGCGCCGATCGCCCACGCCAAGGATGACCACTGGACCTTCGAAGTCGCCGCCGGTGCCGGTGCGACACCGCGCTACAGCGGCAGCAAGGAGTACCAGGCGTCGCCCATGCTGTCCTTCGATGCCATGTCACCCGGTGGCTGGTTTCTGGGCACCAGTGGCCTCGGCTGGGGTACGGCCATCGGCGAACACACCCACCTGCGTGCCTACATCGGTGCCAGCGGCAGCCGCCGCGACAAGGACTCCGCGCTCGGCGGTTCGGACTTCCTGCGCGGCATGGGTGATATCCGTACCCGTCCCCTGGTCGGCCTCTCGGCTGGTTATACGCTGGGCGAAGCCGTGCTGAGCGGCAGCTGGCAGTTCACCCGCAAGGATGAAGACAAGGGTGACAACGGCCTGGCCACCCAGCAGATGCAGCTGAGCCTGTCGATGCCGCTGTTCGATTTTGCCGGTGGTGTGGTCAGTGGCAGTGTCGCCACCGAGTACGGCAATCGCGGCTACATGCAGACCTGGTACGGCGTGAGTCCAGAACAGGCAGCGCGCACAGGATTTGCCCAGCACAAGCCGAAAGCAGGCCTGGTCAGTGCCCGGCTTGGCCTGAAGTGGAGCCACCGCGTGGGCCGCAATGGCAACTGGTACATCTCGGCGGAAGGCACGCGCCTGCTCGGCGATGCGGCCGACAGCCCGATCGTGCAGAAGCCGAATCAGTTCGGCTTGATGAGCGGATACACGCACCGCTTCTGAGGGGACGCCGGGTGTGACCCGGTGCTACACGCAGGAAACGGGGCGCTGCGACCAGGCAGCGCCCCGTGTGAATCACGCCTTGGCGAACACCAGGTGGCCGCCGTCGTTGCCGACTTCGATGGTATCGCCGTTGACGAAGGCGCCGGACAGGATCTTCTGCGCCAGCGGGTTCTCCAGCTGCGCCTGGATCGCACGCTTCAACGGACGTGCGCCGTACACCGGATCGAAGCCGACGTTGCCGAGCAGATCGAACGCCGCATCGGACACCACCAGCTTCAGCCCACGCTCGGCCAGCCGCTTCTCCAGGCCACGCATCTGGATGCGCGCGATCTGCTTGATCTGCTGCTTGTCCAGCGAGTGGAACACCACGATGTCGTCCAGGCGGTTGATGAACTCCGGACGGAAGTGCGCCTGCACCACGCCCATCACCGCCGCCTTCATCTGCGTGTAGGCCTCCGGGCTGTCATCACTGCTCATGTCCTGGATCTGGTGCGAGCCCAGATTCGAAGTCATCACGATGACGGTGTTGCGGAAATCCACGGTACGGCCCTGGCCATCGGTCAGGCGGCCATCGTCCAGCACCTGCAGCAGGATGTTGAACACATCCGGATGGGCCTTCTCCACTTCGTCGAGCAGGATCAGCGAGTACGGACGACGACGCACCGCCTCGGTCAGGTAACCACCCTCTTCGTAACCGACGTAGCCCGGGGGCGCACCGATCAGGCGGGCGACGCTGTGCTTCTCCATGAACTCGCTCATGTCGATGCGGATCATCGCGTCGGCACTGTCGAACAGGAACTCGGCCAGCGACTTGCACAGCTCGGTCTTGCCAACGCCGGTCGGGCCGAGGAACAGGAACGAACCGGCCGGACGATTCGGATCGGACAGGCCCGCGCGCGAGCGGCGCACGGCGTCGGAGACGACCTTGATCGCTTCCTCCTGGCCGACCACGCGGTTGTGCAGCACCTCTTCCATGCGCAGCAGCTTGTCGCGCTCACCTTCGAGCATCTTGTTGACCGGAATGCCGGTCCAGCGCGAGACAACCTCGGCGATCTCCTCATCGGTGACCCGGTCCTGCACCAGCTTGAAGTCCTTGTGCTCGGCTTCCTGCGCGGCGGCCAACTGCTTTTCCAGCTGCGGCAGCAGGCCGTACTGGATCTCGCTCATGCGTGCGAAATCCTGGCGGCGCTGCGCGGATTCCAGCTCCAGCTTGGCCTGCTCGACCTGCTCCTTGATCTTGGTTGCACCCTGCAGCGCGGCCTTCTCCGATTTCCAGATTTCATTGAGGTCGGAGAACTCGCGCTCCAATCCATCGATGTCGTTTTCCAGATCGGCCAGGCGCTGCCGCGAGGCCTCGTCCTTTTCCTTCTTCAGCATCTCGCGCTGGATCTTCAGCTGGATCACCCGGCGTTCCAGGCGGTCCAGTTCCTCCGGCTTGGAGTCGATCTCCATGCGCAGGCGCGAAGCAGCCTCGTCCATCAGGTCGATGGCCTTGTCCGGCAGCTGGCGATCGGTGATGTAGCGGTTGGACAGGGTCGCCGCCGCCACGATGGCCGGATCGGTGATCTCCACGCCATGGTGCACCGCGTACTTTTCCTTCAGCCCGCGCAGGATCGCGATGGTGTCCTCCACCGACGGCTCGCCCACGAACACCTTCTGGAAACGACGCTCCAGCGCGGCATCCTTTTCGATGTACTTGCGATACTCGTCCAGCGTGGTGGCACCTACGCAGTGCAGCTCGCCGCGTGCGAGCGCAGGCTTCAGCATGTTGCCGGCATCCATCGCACCGTCGGCCTTGCCGGCGCCGACCATGGTGTGCAGCTCGTCAATGAACAGGATGATCTGCCCTTCGCTCTTGGCCAGATCGTTGAGCACGCCCTTCAGGCGTTCCTCGAACTCACCGCGGAACTTGGCACCGGCAATCAGCGCGCCCATGTCCAGCGACAGCACGCGCTTGCCGCGCAGGCCTTCGGGCACTTCGTCGTTGATGATGCGCTGGGCCAGGCCTTCGACGATCGCGGTCTTGCCCACGCCCGGCTCGCCGATCAGCACCGGGTTGTTCTTGGTCCGGCGCTGCAGCACCTGGATGGTGCGACGGATTTCTTCATCGCGGCCGATCACCGGATCGAGCTTGCCGCTCTCGGCACGTGCGGTCAGGTCAATGGTGTACTTCTCCAGCGCCTGCCGCTGTTCTTCAGCATTTTCCGACTGCACGTTCTCGCCGCCGCGCAGCTTGTCGATGGCGGCCTGCAGGCGGGTCTTGTCGGCACCGGCGGCGCGCAGCGCCATGCCCAGCGTGCCGCTGTCGTCCAGCGCGGCCAGCACGAACCACTCGCTGGCAATGAAGGCATCGCCGTTCTGCTGGGCCAGCTTGTCGGTCTGGTTGAGCAGGCGACCCAGGTCATTGCCCATCGAAACGTTGCCGGCTTGGCCGGACACCTTGGGCAGCGCATCCAGCGCCTCGGTCAGGCGCTCGCGCAGTACCGGCACGTTCACCCCGGCCTGGGCCAGCAGCGGGCGCGTGCTGCCGCCCTGCTGGTCCAGCAGCGCGCTGAACAGGTGAACCGGTTCGATGATGCTGTTGTCGCGGCCCACGGCCAGCGACTGTGCGTCTGCCAGCGCCTGCTGGAAACGCGAGGTGAGCTTGTCCATCCGCATTGCGAATCCTCATCGGTCATCAGGGCCGGCCTACGCCGGCGATGCTGGAAAGATGCGGTTGCCCCACCCCGTTTCAAGGGTGGCTGCGACTGCACCCCGAGGCCAGTCAGCCTGCCGCCAGCATGCCGGAGCGGGTGTGGTCGGCGCGTTGATCCAGCGCAAGCCACTGCGCGCCAAGCACTGGAATCCGGGCATCGCGGATGCGATACTTGCGAATCATTCTCATTTCGATCAAAGCCACGCATCCCCTTTCATGGGCCCCCGACACGAACAACTGGGCATGCTGTACCGCGACCATCGCCTCTGGCTGCACGGCTGGCTGAGCGGGCGCGTGGGCAATCGCGATGTGGCTGACGATCTCACCCAGGACACCTTCGCGCGGCTGCTGCAGGGGCGCGATCTCGCTGCCCTGCGTGAGCCCCGTGCCTTCCTGACCACGGTAGCGCGCGGGCTGGCCGCCAACTGGTTCCGCCGCCAGGCGCTGGAGCGCGCCTACCTGCAATACCTGGCCCAGTTTCCAGAGCCGGTGTTGCCCTCGCTGGAAGAACAGGCCCTCGTACGTGAGGCCCTGCAGCAGATCGATGCGATGCTGGACGGGTTGCCGGCGATGGCGCGCCGGGTGTTCCTGCTGGCGCAGTTCGATGGGCTTCGCTATGAGGCCATCAGCGAACAGCTGGGGTTGTCGTTGTCCACGGTGAAGCGGCACATGAAGCGGGCGCTGCTTGGCTGCCTTGCGCATGCCGGCTGAGACCGCCACCGCACCGGCCCTACCGCCACGTGTGCTGGAGCAGGCCGCCGACTGGCTGATGCGCCTACACGAAGACGGCAGCGCGGCGCAGCGCGCGCGGTGGCAGCGCTGGCACGATGCCGATCCCGACCATGCACGTGCGTGGCAGCGCGCGGAGCGTCTGCTGGCGCTGAGCGGGCAGGTGCCACCGCCATTGGCCCACAGCGCACTGCAACGCGCGCCCTCGCCGGGCCGGCGCGCGCTGCTGCGCAGTGTGGCCGCACTGCTGGTCGCCCCGCTGGGTGGCTGGCTGGCCTGGCGAATGTACGACGAGGCCGCATGGGATGCCAGCGCACGCACGGCCGTGGGCGAGCGCCTGCGCCATGTACTGGACGACGGCAGCGTGCTGCTCCTGGACACCGATACCGCCATGGACATCGCCTTTGATGACCAGCAGCGCCTGCTGCGGCTGCGGCACGGACAGGTGCTGGTGGAAACCGCCGCAGATTCCCGGCGACCGGCGCGTCCCTTCGTGCTCGCCAGTCCGGCAGGGCGCATGCAGGCCCTGGGCACGCGCTTCAATGTGCAGCATGCCGATGCGACCACCGTAGTGGCCGTGCTCGAAGGAACGGTACGGGTCATGTTGGCCGCAACAGGGCAACAGCGTGTCGTCGATGCCGGAAGGCAGCTGAGCTTCCGCGCAGATGCCTTCGCGTCGGTGCAGGCCATCGCACCGGCCGTCGACGCCTGGCGCCACGGCATGCTGGTGGTCGATGCGCAGCCCCTGCGCCGCGTGCTGGAACAGCTGGGCCGCTATCAATCCGGCTGGCTGGGCTGCGACGATGCGATCGCATCCCAGCGGGTGTCAGGTGCATTCCCCGTGGATGACCTGGACCGCGCCGTAGCCATGCTGGCAGCCGTCCACGGACTGGAGATCCAGCGCGGACCAGCGGGACTGTGGACGCGGCTGCGCGCAGGAACGCCACGGTGAGCGGGCCGCATCGCCAGCAGTGACACTTTTTCCGCGTCCGGGTGGCAGAGGGAGTGAATCCCTTCCTTACGTGCCCTCCATGCCCTCCATGATCCGACCCTTCCGGCTGAGCCTGCTGGCCATTGCTCTGGCGACCACGCCGGTGTTTGCCCAGGTGGCATCGCTGCAGGCCGTAGCCGCTACCGAACAGGCCGCCAGCCCGCTCGGCCTGGCCCTGAGCACCTTCGCTGCCCAGCGTGGTATCGCCCTGTCCTTCGACCCCGCGCTGGCCGCCGGACGCATGGCACCGGCACTGTCGGGTACCTTCAGCACCGAACAGGGCTTTGCACGCCTGCTGACCGGTACCGGCCTGCGCATCCAGCCTGGCGCAGACGGCAGCTACACGCTGCAGGCGGCGGGCAACGTTGTACCGGTGTCAGCAGCGCGAAAGACCCTGCCACTGCGCGTGAGCGGTGAAGTGCAGCCGTTCCGCTATGCCGAAGGCCTGCGCCTGGACGAGGACTACATGCATGCCCAGGCCACCGGCAACGGTGACATCGGGCGCCTGTTGAGGATCAACCCCGCCGTCCAGTTCGACAACGCCCAGTTGAGCAGCTTCACCCCCGGCGACATCTCGCCGGCCAATGTAAGCATCAATGGTGCGCCGTTCTACCAGAATGCCTTCGTGGTCGATGGCATGAACTTCAACAACGACATCGATCCCGGTGGCGATCCATCGCCCTACCGCCTGGCGACCGCCCCCGGCAACAGCCAGGCCTTCGCCCTGGACACCGACCTGCTGGCCGACCTGACCGTGCTGGACAGCAACGTGCCGGCGGCCTACGGCGGATTCAGCGGTGGCGTCATCGAGGCCAACGTGCGCAAGCCGAAGGACGCCATTTCCGGCAGCGTGTCCTACCAGACCACGCGCTCGTCCTGGACCCGCTACCTGCTGGATGAAAGCATGCGCGAGGACTATGCCAATGCTTCTTCGTGGGGCGATGGTCAACCCGAGTTCACCAAGGAAACATGGCGCGCCACGCTGGAAGGCAAGGTGACCGATACGCTGGGCGTACTGGCCAACTTCACCCGCAAGCGCTCCTCGATTCCCACCTACTTCTATTCCGCACACCTGGTGGACAGCTACGGCTCGGAACGCGAAGTACAGCGCCAACGCTCGGACCAGGCGATGCTGAAGGCGGTCTGGGAGGCCAGCGACCGGCTGACCGTCGATGCGTCCGTCACGCATGCGCCATCGGAGAACCAGCTGTTCCGGTCCAACATCCGCGGCGCCGGCGTGCGCATCGACAGCGGCGGCACGATGATCAACCTGGGAGCCACCTGGCAGGCGGACTGGGGCACGATCACCCAGCGCCTAAGCTGGAGCGGCACCGAGCAGTCGCGTGATGCGCAGAGCGATGACTATTTCACCTGGCTGCGCTCGGCCAGCAAGGACTGGGGCACCAACGCGTCCACGCTGGAAGGCGAGTTCGGTGACATCGAACAACGGCAACGACGTCTTACCTACAGCGCGCAGGCACAGACCCACGCCTTCGACCTTGGCGGTGGGGTCCACCAGCTGACCACGGGCGTGGAGCTGACCCGGCAGAGGTTCGACTATCGTCGCCTGACCGAGAACAGCACCTATGTCACACCGGCCCGCACCACGACGTGCACCCTCAACTCCGGCGAGATCGATACCGCCTGTGACATGGGCCTGACCGCGGCAGCAGGCTGGCCAGGCCAGTACTTCACCCGCCGTACCCGCTACGCCACCGGCCACATCGGCTTCGACGTGGAGAGCTTCGCCGCACACATCGACGACGACATGCGCTACGGCGCGGTCTCGATCCGTCCGGGTCTGCGCATCGAGCGCGACAGCTACATCGGGCAGACCACCATCGCACCCCGCTTCGCGCTGAGCTGGGAGCCGCGCGATGGCACCCTGCTCACCGCAGGCGCCAACCGCTACTACGGCCGCAACATGGCCACCTGGAAGCTGCGCGATGGTGTCAACCGGCTGCGCTACAACAACGAACGCCGTACCAGCCTGAACGGGGCGTGGACCACCGGCACCCAGGCCGGAAATGACACCTACTTCAACATCGACAAGGTGGGCTATGCCGATGAGCTGATGCTCGCGTGGCGTCAGGATTGGGCGGGTTGGCGCTTCAACCTGAAGGCCGTCAACCGCCGGCTGCGCGATCAGGTCATCAACGTGAGCGGGCGCATCACCGGCATCACACCCGACGACCCCACATTGGCCGGCAATTACAGCACCTGGTCCAGCACCGGCAGTGGCCTGAGCAACATCTATTCCCTGACCGCGCAGCCGCTGCGCGGCTGGACAGCCGGGGCGACGCATACCCAGGCGCTGCTCTCTCTGGACTGGACCGACGTGCGCAAGGCGGTGCCGTTCTACGACGACAGCGCCGACCAGTTCTACCTGAACCCATGGATCCGCTACGACGGCCGCTACATGCGCTACCAGCAGAAGCCCGCCGACAACTACACACGCCCGTGGTCGGCGCGCGTGAACACGATCACCCGCATTGCACCGCTGGACCTGACCGTGACCAACATGCTGACCTACTCGGCCGGCTACCGCCGGATCGCCAGGACTTCGCTGACCGAGATGTACCAGGGCGAGCGCATCGACGTATGGGAGGAGCGGCAGTTCTCCCCGTCGCTGACCTGGAACGTCCGCCTGGGTTGGGAACGCGAGCTGTCCGCCCAGGCCGGAACGGTCTACGCGAATGTGGACATCACCAATGTACTGAACCGGCGCAATGTCTACGGCGCATCCTCCGCCGTTGGCAACGCACCGCTGTATGACATCGGACGGCAGTTCTGGCTGGAAGTGGGCTACCGCTACTGACTGCATCGTGCCGTTGAACGCCGTACCGGCGTCATGCATGCGCGCCTATCCAAGCCTGCGTCTGCTGCTGCCCGTCGCCGCCCTGTTGCTGGGCGGCGCGGGCATGCCTGCACCTGCGCGTCATACCCCGTGCCCCGACGTGCTTCCCGCGCGTCCGGACAGCGCCTGCCTGCGCGCGCTCTACAGCAACCCCAGCATGCAGTGGCCAGCGCCAGAGGTGGAACCCGGCGTCGCCTGGCAGGAGCTGGCTCCGTTACCTGCCCCGGCCGATCCACCCGGCCATCCATCAACGCCCGCAAAACTCGCCTTGGGCCGTCGGCTGTTTTTCGATCCGGTTCTTTCGAAGTCGCGGCAATTGGCCTGTGCCAGTTGCCATGACCCGGACCTGGGCTGGGCCGATGGCCGCCGCGTATCGTTCGGCCACGACCGCCAGCCCGGTCGCCGCAATGCACCCAGCGTGGTGGCCAGTGCGCACGTGGCGCCGCTATTCTGGGATGGGCGCGCCGCCACGCTGGAGGCGCAGGCGCTGCATCCGATCGCCGATCCCGTCGAAATGGGCTTCACCACGCAGGGCGCCGTGCGTCGCTTGCGCCGGGATGCGTCCTACCGTCGTGCGTTCAACGAGGTGTTCGCGCAGCCGCGCATCGATGCCGCGCAGCTCGGCCAGGCCATCGCCGCGTTCGAACGCAGCCTGTCGCCACGCAACAGTCGCTTTGATCGCTTCCTGCTTGGCAATGCGCGTGCGCTGGACGATGCCCAGCTGCGTGGCCTGCACCTGTTCCGCACGCAGGCCGGCTGCATGAACTGCCACAGCGGGGCGGCGCTGACCGACAACGGCTTCCACAATCTGGGCCTGCATTTCCACGGGCGTTCGCGGCAGGATCTGGGGCGTTATGAGGTCACCGGTGATCCCGCCGACAGCGGCCGTTTCCGTACACCGTCGCTGCGTGGCGTTGCCGCCACAGCGCCCTACATGCACAACGGCATGATCCCGAAATTGTCTGGCGTGCTGGCGTTCTACAACGTGGGCGGTGCCCGACCGCGGGCTCCGGCGGGTCTCCCGCCAGACGCAGCCCCCTTCCCGGCACCCGATCCGTTGCTGCGTCCGCGCGGGCTCAGCAGGCGGGACCTGCAGGACATCGAAGCCTTCCTGCAGGCCCTCTGACGCCTGCAGGCTCAGCCGCGGGTGATGGCAGTACGGATCGCCCGCAGCTGCTGCTTGATGGCCCTTGCCTGCGCCACATCCATGCGCAGCAGGGCTTTCTGCCCGATCGAGCGCGACTGCAGGGTGGCGTCGACGAAGCGGTAGCGGCCACGCTCGTCGCGTTCCACCAACGGCGGCTGGGCCAGCTCCGGGGTGTCCAGCAAGTGGTCGATCACCGCCACCAGACGGTCGTTGAAATAGCCGTCGGGCCGGCCAAGATCGACGTAGGCCTGCTGGATCAGCGGATAGAAGCGCTTGTAGGCCGTGGCCGTTGCCGCCGGGTCGAGCGCGGTAAATGCCTGCACGTAGGGCGCATAGCGCGTCGCGTTGCTGGCGGCGATGCGTTCGCCGCCCTCACCCGCCTCGACCTGCAGGTTGCCCGGCAGCGGCCGCGCGGCCAGTGCGGTCGGCGGCACGCTCGGCTTGTCCAGGTTGTCGACCTGGGTGACCAGGCGCTGGATCAGATGATCGCGCAACAGCAGGGTCAGCGGGCCCTCGCCCTGGAACAGCTGGCTCAGCGCGCCCCAGGCAGCGGCATCGCTGTCGGCCAGTTTCGGCAGTGCTGGATCAGCGGCCGCCTCTGTCTCCAGCGGGTGCCTGATCGGTGGAGGTGCCGGGGCCTGTTGCTCGGCCGTCATTGGCTGTGGAGGTGCAGCGCTGCTGGCGGGAGTGGATTGCACCGGCACCGAAACGCCGTCCGCCAGGCTCTTCAGCTGATCGCGGAACAACCACCCGCCCGCACCGCCGATCACCACCACGCCCAGCACCCAGGGCCATACCGCCTTTCCACTCTGCATGATGCAGCACCTCGTTTTCACACGCATGGAGATGGTGTGACCCCCCGTGTCGGCGAGGGTTCCCCCTTCGTTCGGCTGCGGTTTGGGTTGGGCAGGACCTGCAGCCACGCTCACGCCTGCTTTGCACGCCGCGCGCGAGGCTGTTGCTCTTGTCGTGTGGAGACGTTGCCATGCAATACGCGCTGTACTACTGGACCGGCATCCAGGGCCGCGGTGAATTCGTGCGGCTGGCGCTGGAAGATGCCGGCGCCGACTACATCGACATGGCACGGGTACACGGCGATGCAGTGATGCAACCTTTCCTTGATGGGAAAAGCGAGGGGACGCAGCCATTCGCGCCGCCATTCCTGAAGGCCGGCCGCCAGGTCATCGCACAGGTCGCGGCGATCCTGGATTTCCTTGGCCCGACGTTGGACCTGGTGCCACAGGCGGCCTCCCGGCGGATGCAGGCGCTGCAGTTGCAGCTGACCATCGCCGATCTGGTGGCCGAGGTGCATGACACCCACCATCCGATCGCCGTATCGAAGTACTACGAAGAGCAGAAGATCGAAGCCAAGGCACGCGCCGCCTCTCTGCGCAGCGAACGGCTGCCGAAGTTCCTCGGCTATTTCGAGCAGGTGCTGGCCGCCAATGGCGGCCGCCATACGCTGCGCGAGCATTCCTACGTGGATCTGTCGCTGTTCCAGCTGCTGAGCGGGCTGGATTACATGTTCCCACGCCGCATGCAGGCACTGGGCCCAACCCTGCCCCTGCTGCGTGCGCTGCAGGAGCGGGTGGCGAAGCGGCAGGCCATTGCCGCCTACCTGGCCTCGGAACGGCGCTTGCCGTTCAACACCAATGGCATCTTCCGCCACTACCCGGAGCTGGATGGGGAGCGGTAGTGCCGGCCGCTGGCCGGCAGCTGCACACTGCGTCCGAGGTCCATGAGGATGCCGGCCAGCGGCCGGCACTAACTTGGGGTCAGCTGTTTTCACCCAGCGGCTTCACCGCCTGCTTCTGCAGCGACAGCAGGCCCAGCAGCACTGCCAGTGCCACGTAGGCGCCGGCGAACTGCCAGCTGATGATGCGTGCCAGCCCTTCCAGCTCCCAAGGCAGATAGATGCCACCGCGCGGGTCCACCGAGTGGATCAGGCCGAACAGGGTCAGCACGGCGGCCACCAACAGGAAGCCGCAGGCACGGCGCAGACGGCCATCGACCATTGCCGCCACCGCCGAGATCCACAGCATCGAAGTGATGATGAAGCCATTGCCGAGGGTGAAGATCACCGCCAGCTCCGGCAGGCCGTGGCCGTCGAGCTTGGTCAGCAGCTGCGGCAACTGGTCCGGCGCGATCCAGCCCGGCGCCTTGATCGCCAGCAGGTAGGCCACCGACGGCAGGAAACCGAACACCATCGCACCGGTATGGTGACGCGGCGTGGCCTGGAAGGCCTGGGTGGTGATGTCGATGGCCACGTACACGATGATCGGCGCCAGCACCGCCAGCGGCAGCCACTGCACCAGCCCGGAGATGATGCCAAGCATGCCGCCGATGCCGACGAACAGGCCGGTCAGCAGCGTGTAGCCGCTGCGTGCGCCCATGTGCTTGTACGCCGGCTGGCCGATGTATGGCGTGGTCTGAGCGACGCCGCCACAGACACCAGCCACCAGCGTGGCCACCGCTTCCACCAGCAGGATGTCGCGGGTGCGGTAATCATCACCGGCCGCGCGTGCGCTTTCGGAGACGTTGATGCCACCGACCACCATCAGCAGGCCGAACGGCAGCAGCAGCGGCAGGTAGGTCATCGCGGTGGGCAGGCCGTCGAGGAAGCCCAGCGTCGGCAGCGGCAGCACCACCTGCGGCGGCACCCACTCCGGTACGTGGAAGCCCGGTGCGCCGAGCCCGGCCAGGCCAAGGCCGTAATACAGCACGGTGCCGAACACGAAGGCCAATAGCACGCCCGGGCCACGCACCGGCAGCTTGCCCTTGGCGATCAGCACATACAGCAGCAGGCCCAGCGTCGTGAAGCCGACCAGCGGCGAGCGCAGCGTTTCCAGCAGCGGCAGCAGGCCCATCAGCACCAGCGCGATGCCGGCGATGGAGCCCAGCAGCGCAGCACGCGGCAGCGCGCGGGTGACCGCTTCGCCGAAGAATGACAGCACGAACTTGAGCACGCCCATGATGACCAGCGCGGCCATGCCCAGCTGCCAGGTCGCGATACCCGCGGCATGCGGGTCCATGCCCTGCTGCTTGAACGCAATGAAAGCAGGACCGAGCACCAGCAGGGCCATGCCGATGCTGGTCGGTGCATCCAGGCCGAGCGGCATGGCGGTGACATCGTCGCGGCCGGTGCGCGTGGCCAGGCGGCGCGCCATCAGGGTGTACAGCAGGTTGCCAACCAGCACGCCGAAGGCAGTGCCGGGGAACATGCGGCCGAACACTACGTCGGCGGGGAACTGGAAGATCCCGACCAGGGCCATGGCGATGAAGCCGAGGATGGAGAGGTTGTCGACGACCAGGCCGAAGAAGCCGTTGAAGTCGCCGGCGACGAACCAGCGACGCGGTGCGGCGGAAGCGGGAGCGGACATGGAAGGGGGCGGTGGGGGTGGGGACCGCCGATGGTAGGCCCAGCGGGGCGCGGGCGCCAATTCCGCTGTGGAATGATGGGTTCCAGCCAACGGCGGAGCCCCTCGTGGCTGGGTTGGTCGCGGACAGCGGGTTTATCGGAATGGGCCGTGCGGGGTGGGCTGCGCAGGACACGCCGTGAACCCGTCCCTGGGGGCTCGATGGCGCCATCCATGGCGCCAACGGTCCTGCGCAGCCCACCCCGCACAGCCCCTGACAGTTTCCTGCGCGCGGCGGCCACGGAAGAGAATCAAGAGATCAAAAGCAAAGGCAGGCGCTCGTTGTAGAGCCGAGCCCATACTCGGCTGCTGTACGCGAAGCCTCAGAGCCGAGCATGGTTCGGGCCTACAGAAGATCATTTCGATCATTCTTCCGTTATCCACACATGGCGTGGATCCACCGTGTCGACCATAGTCGACACCCTCCAGTGCAATATGCCGTTCCGACAGATCGCAGGAAACTGTCGAAGGCGGGGTGGGTCCGGTTGTGGGGGTGTCCGCGGCATGGATGCCGCGGCCAAGCCCCCAGGGACGGGTTCACGGCGTCCCCCGCAACCGGGCCCACCCTGCCATTCCTCAGGAAACCCGCTTCTGCTGTTGCTGTTGCCGGCCAGCGGCCGGCACTACCGTTTCGGCGGGTGCAGGGCGCCGCCCTGCATCAACCAACCCCCTACTTCTTCAGGAAGTTTTCCACCAGCAGATGCTTCACGTCGTCGAAGCGGCCGTTCAACACCGCCTTGGCCGCGTACAACGCCGTGCCGGCCACCTGCTTGGCTTCGATCTGCGGCGGCATCACCAGCTCGGCGCGGCTGGTGTGCACGTCCAGCAGCGCCGGGCCACGCTGGGACAGGAAGTCCTGCACCGCTTCCTCCAGGTCCTCGCTGCGGGTCACGGTGCGGCCGTGGAAGCCGATCACTTCGGCCAGGCGGCCGAAGTCCGGGTTTTTCAGGTCGGTGTAGTTGTCCAACAGCCCCTCCACCTTCTGCTCCAGCTCGACGAAATTCAACGAGCCGTTGTTGAACACCACCACCTTGATCGGCAGGTTTTCCTGCACGGCCGTCAACAGATCGCCCAGCAGCATCGCCAGGCCACCATCGCCGGACAGCGAGATCACCTGCCGGCCCGGGAACGCCTTCTGCAGGCCCAGTGCCTGTGGCATCGCATTGGCCATCGTGCCGTGCAGCAGGCTGGTCAGCGTGCGGCGGCGGCCGTTGACGCGGATGTGGCGCAACACCCACACCATCGGCGAGCCACCGTCGGCGGTGAACAGTGCATCATCGGTGGCATATTTCGACAGCAGCGCGGTCAGGTGCTGCGGATGGATCAGCTCGCCCTCACCGGGCTGCTCTTCCTTCTCGCGCTTTTTCAGTGCCTTGTCACGGCGCTCGATGCACTCGTCCAGGAAACTGCTGTCCTCGCGCGGCGTCAGCATCGGCAGCAAGGCGTCCAGCGTCGGCGCGATATCACCGACCACGCCAAGGTTCACCGGATGGCGGCGGCCGAGGTGGCTGCCATCGCGGTCGACCTGGATGATCGTCGCCTTGTCCGGATAGAACTGGCCCCAAGCGAAATCAGCGCCGAGCAGCAGCAGCGTGTCGCACTCCATCAGTGTGTGGAAGCCGGATTCGATGCCGAAGATGCCGGTCATGCCCATGTTGTACGGGTTGTCCGGTTCGACGAAATCCTTGGCGCGCGAGGTGTGCGCCACCGGTGCCTGCAGGCGCCGCGCCAGTTCCAGCAGCTGCGCATGTGCCCCCTGGCAACCGGCGCCGGCATAGATGCCGATGCGCTTGCCCTGCCCCAGCAGCTCGGCGATGTGCTGCAGCTCGGTGTCGGATGGACGCAGCACCGGCTGGGTGTAGTGCACCGAGAACGGCACATCGTGCTTCACCTCGGCCTCGCTGATGTCAGCCGGCAGGATCACTACGGCGACGCCGCGACGGCTGATCGCGGCCTGGCAGGCCAGCGCCACCACGCGTCGCGCCTGTTCGGCGCTGTGCACCTGTTCGCAGAACACCGTGCAGCTGCCATACACCGCCTTGAAGTCCACTTCCTGCGGGAACTCCATGCCCAGCTCGCTGGTGACGATCTGGCTGGCGATCAGCACCATCGGCGCCCGGTTGCGGTTGCTCTCGAAGATGCCATTGATGAAATGCAGGCCACCGGGCCCGCAGGAGCCAGCACACGCCGTCAACTGGCCGCTGACCAGCGAATCGGCGCCGGCAGCGAACGCTGCCACTTCTTCATGGCGTACGTGCACCCAAGCGATCTCGCTGCCATGCATCGCATCGGTAACATGATTGAGCGTATCGCCCACGATGCCGTAGCAACGACGGACACCGGCCTGCTGCAGGGCGTCCACCACGATTTCGGCCACGCGCTTGCTCATCGGATACATCCTCGAACGGGGGAACCTCCGAGGCTAGACCCGGTGAAGTGATGCCCCCGTGGGCAAGGCGCGCATCGCCTCGATGCGCAAACTTCAGACGGATGTCTCGTCAATCGTTGACGTTGATCCAGCCCACCACCGTGCCCTGCTTCGGGTTGTGGTAGCGCAGCTTCATCCAGCCATCCTGTTCATCCAGCATTTCCACACGGTCGCCCTGCACCAGGTAACGCTTGGTGCTGGATGCACCGGGCCGGTCGAACAGGAACAGGCGCGCCGCCAGCACGGAGGCCTGCTGGCCACGCAGCGGTCCGTCGGGCGGTGCGCCCAGGCCATCGGCAATGGCCGTCTCAAGCACGTTTCCGGCGGCATCATAGGTGCGCCAGACTGCCAACGGCCCCTGCTCGTCGGTCTGCACCCAATGCAGCGCGGCGTTCAGCGTATCGCCCAGCATCAACACGCTCTCGGAGCGGTACAGATAGAGCTTCGTACCTGCAAACCGGTACTGATCGGTGTACCACATCGGACCGCTGCGGCAGCTGCTGGTCAGGGTGCGGCTCGAACGATCGACAGTCAGCCCCATCAAGTCGCCGCAACTGTCCTTGCCGTGGGTGTCGGCCTGCAGCGCGCGGAACCCGGCACTGGCCGGATCGAAGCGGTACACCGCCACCGCTTCGTTGACCATGCCCACCGATGCACGTGCAATCAATTCCGGGTAGCCATCGAAATCGACGTCCTCCAGACCCCATCGCGAATTGCCGTCCGCATCCGCCGCGCCCGCCAGATTCTGGCGCTTGCCCGACGGCGACAACTGCACCGCGATGCTGCCGTCCTGCTGGGGATCGGCGTGTGCCTGCACGTGAGCGGCGACCTGGAAGCGTAGCGTTTCGCCGTCGCCCTCATTCGCCTCCGCCGTCGGCAGCCACAGGCCTGCCAGCAGCAGGCCCAGCACGTAGTCCCTGTGTTTCATCGTCCATCCCTGTGGCGCCACGATGGCCCCTTCAGGTCAGAACGATACCTCGACCGGCTGCCGCGACCACAGCACCGACTGATGCTTGGTCTGCTGCTTCCACGCCAGGCGGATCGCTTCGATATCGGCGCGGCGCTGCGGGGTGTCCTCGTGCAGCACCACCAGCACCTTGGTACGCAAGCGGTTGGGGCTGGCATCGCCGCGGAACAGCCACTGGCCGTAGGCATCGAACACGGTCAGGCCATCCGGGAAGCGCGGGGTCACTTCCTTGTCCAGGAAAGTGCGCCACTGCGCATCGCTGATGGTGTCGGCCTGCGGGCGGTTGCCGGCGCCCTGCTCCTCGCCCACGCCGAAGTACAGCTCGCTGCGCACCCAGCCGTGGCCGGCGGACGGGCGGGCGGCATCGCCCTTCAGTTCGGCGGTGGTGGCCGTGGCATAGGCGCTGGGCGCCTGCGAGGACAGGCTGGCGCAGCCGCTGGTGGCCAGCAGCACGGCGAAGACGAGGCCAAGGTGTTTCATCAATACAGCTCCGGGGAAGGGGGACAGAGGCGAGCCGGCAGCGTACAGCGCCACCGGCCCGGCGTGCTGATGCCAGCAGGGCATCAGCTCATGCCGGGACGGCAGGGACTTGCATCGACACCGGCCATCACGCGAAGATAATATATCGCTTCATCCGGATGG
Organism: Stenotrophomonas sp. GW821-FHT09E08; assembly: GCF_059416125.1. Lineage (NCBI taxonomy): Bacteria > Pseudomonadati > Pseudomonadota > Gammaproteobacteria > Lysobacterales > Lysobacteraceae > Stenotrophomonas > Stenotrophomonas sp. GW821-FHT09E08. Next base: position 242,466 of record NZ_JBWKOO010000002.1, on the reverse strand, counting down.
ATGTAAGTGAAACCATCTCCCCCTTCCCTGTCGTCGTTGTTGCTGGAGTCCCCATGTCCGTCCGCCTGCCTGCGTCGCCACTCGGCCTCGCCATCTCCCTCGCGCTTTCTGCCGCCGCCCCGGCCCTGGCCCAGGACGCCACCAACCTGGACACGGTGATCGTCACCGGCACCCGCGCCGCCGACCGCACCGTGCTCGAATCCACCTCGCCGGTGGATGTGCTCACCGCCGAGGACATCCGCAAGGCCGGCGTGGTCAACGGTGAACTGGGCAGTGCGCTGCAGGCGCTTCTGCCGTCGTTCAACTTCCCGCGCCAGTCCAACTCCGGCGGCGCCGACCACGTGCGCGCGGCACAGTTGCGTGGCCTGTCGCCGGACCAGGTGCTGGTGCTGATCAATGGCAAGCGCCGCCACCACACTGCGCTGGTCAACACCGACAGCAAGATCGGCAAGGGCACCACCCCGGTCGACTTCAATTCGATCCCCGTCAGCGCGATCAAGCGCATCGAAGTGCTTCGCGACGGCGCCGGTGCGCTGTACGGCTCCGATGCGGTGGCCGGCGTGATCAACGTGATCCTCGACAACGGCGGCGACGGTGGCGAGATCGAGGCCAGCTACGGTGCCAACCACACCGACCTCAAGCCGATCGGCCGTACCCTCACCGATGGCCAGACCGGCAACATCAGCGCCAAGGTCGGCACTTCGCTGGGCGAGGACGGCGGCTTCCTGCGCGTCGGCCTGGAGTACAAGCACCGCAACGGCACCAACCGTGCCGGCTTCGACCAGATTCCGCCGTGGGACCAGACGCCGGACAACCTGGCGCTGCAGGGCAAGCGCAACTACGTGCTGGGTGATGGCAAGAGCAAGGACATCAACCTGTGGCTGAACACCGAGATCCCGGTGGGCCAGACGTCGACGTTCTACGCGTTCGGTACCTTCAACCAGCGGGATACCGAAGGCGCGAACTACTTCCGCTATCCCGATGGCGATGCCAACTGGAAAGAGGTCTATCCGAACGGTTACCGACCGATCTCCGAAGGCGAGAACCGCGACGTGCAGGCCGTAGCCGGCGTGCGCGGCCAATGGGGTGAGTGGAGCTACGACGGCAGCCTGGATTACGGGCAGAACGATTTCACCTACCGCCTGCGTGATTCGCTCAACGCATCGCTGGGCCCGACCAGCCCGACCCGCTTCAAGACCGCCGACTACGAATACGCACAGACCGTGGGCAACCTCGACCTGAGCCGCGTGTTCACCCAGAGCGACAGCATCAGCCACACCCTGGGCCTGGGCGTGGAAGCGCGCCATGAGCGCTACCAGACCCGTCCCGGCGACCCGGCCAGCTATGCGGCCGGCCCGTACACCGACCGCCCGACCGGCTCGCAGGCCGGTGGCGGCCTGACCCCGCAGGACGCGGCGCGCCTGTCGCGCGACGTGGCCAGCGCCTACGCCAGCCTGTCCAGCCAGTTCGGCGAGAAGTTCTCCACCGACCTGGCCGCGCGCTACGAGCACAATGACGACTTCGGCGGCGAACTGACCGGCAAGCTCGGCCTGCGCTACGAATTCACCCCGGCGTTCGCGCTGCGCGGCGCCATCTCCAACAACTTCCGCGCACCGTCGCTGGCGCAGATCGGTTACGAATCCACCTCCACCGGCTACAACGCCGGCGGCCAGCTGGTGCAGGGTCGACTGCTGTCGGTCAACAATCCGATCGCACGTGGCCTGGGTGCGCAGAATCTGAAGCCGGAGAAGTCGATCAACACCTCGCTGGGCTTCACCAGCCGCATCGGCGAGCACTTCGACCTGTCGCTGGACTTCTTCCAGATCGACATCGACGACCGCATCGCGCTGTCGGAAAGCATCACCGGCGATGCACTGACTGACTACGTGGCGGCCAACTACGGCGTCACCGGCCTGCAGAGCGCCAGTTTCTTCGTCAACGCCGCCGATACCCGCACCCGCGGTGCCGAGCTGGTGAGCAACTGGCGGCAATCGCTGGGCAACGGTCAGCTGCTGCTGACCGGCACCTATGCGTACACCAAGACCACACTGAAGAACGTGCTGGCCACGCCGGCACAGCTCCGTGCACTGAACCCGGACTACGTGCTGTTCGGTATCGAAGAGACCAACACCCTCACCGATGCTACGCCGCGCACCCGTGGCAGCTTCTCGGCCGCCTGGAGCAACGACCACTGGTCGCTGAGCACCCGCGTGAACCGCTACGGCAGCGCCACCCGCGTGTTCAACTTCGGTGACGGCTACATCCCGCGCCAGACCTACCAGGCCGAATGGCAGCTGGATGCCGAAGTCGAGTACCGCATCACTCCGCAGTGGAGCGTGGCCATCGGCGGCCAGAACCTGACCGACAACTACCCGGATCGATCCAACAGCGATATCCACTATTTCGGCAACCTGCCGTATGACGTGCTGTCGCCGATCGGCAGCAACGGCGCGTACTACTACGGCCGCGTCCGCTATACGTTCTGATCGCATTGGGTGTGATTGCCTTCGGTGGGTGCGGACCGTTGGTCCGCACTACACGGTAGTGGGGGGG
>NZ_JBWKOO010000002.1:0-239903 GCF_059416125.1 Stenotrophomonas sp. GW821-FHT09E08 | reverse complement strand
GCCGGCAACCGCAGGGTGCATCCATGGACCATGAAGTTGCCGGCCAGCGGCCGGCACTACCAAATCCGTAGCCTGCCCTCGACCCCACGTACACGCCCGCGCTGGCAAGCTGGGCGTCATGGCTGAACCGCTCCCCCTGCGTCCGCCACCTCCATTGCTGGACGATGCCTGCGCGTTGTTCCTCGATGTTGATGGCACCCTGATCGAATTCGCTGCACGCCCGGATGCCGTGCAGCTGCTGCCCGACGTGCGCGAAGCCATCGGCCGCATCAGCGACCGCCTGGAAGGTGCCGTGGCACTGGTAAGTGGTCGCCCGCTCGAGCAACTGGACCAGTTGTTCGCTCCCCTGCAGCTTCCCGCAGCCGGCCTGCATGGCCACGAACTGCGTGGCGAGGATGGTCGCGTGCTGCGCGACGCACATGATGACGACACCGCCGACTGGCTGCACGCGCTGCACCAGCAGGCCATGCGTTTCGCGCATGGACACCCCGGCGTGCTGGTGGAGGACAAGGGCGTCGGCCTGGCCCTGCACTGGCGCGGCGCACCGAACGCAGCAGCCGATGTGCGCGCCTTTGCCGACCGCCACCTGCGCGGTCGCAGCAGCCATCGCCTGCAGCCCGGCGATCATGTGGTGGAATTCGTGCCGGTCGGCTCCGACAAGGGTCGCGCGGTGCGGCGGATGATGCAGTACCTGCCGTTCCGTGGCCGCCTGCCCGTGTTCATGGGTGACGACCTCACCGATGAGTTCGGCTTTGACGCCGCCAACGGCCAGCACGGCTGGAGTGTGCTGGTGGGTGAACGCGAACCCAGCGCGGCGGTGTTCGCACTGCCCGACATACGCAGCGTGCACGCCTGGCTGCGTGAGAATGCCTATTGACCCGGCCAACCCCCACGGCCGCAACCGAGATGTAGCACGTGATGACCCAACCCGATCTTGATCTGGGCGTGGTCGGCAACGGCAGCTTCGGCGCCCTGGTCGACAAACATGCCCGCGTAGTCTGGAGCTGCCTGCCCACCTTCGACGGCGACCCCACCTTCTGTGCGCTGCTCGGCCCCAACCAGCAGACCGGCGGCGACTTCGCCATCGAGCTGGAGAATTTCAGCAGCAGCGAACAGGAGTACCTGACCAACACCGCGATACTCCGCACCGTGCTGCACGACAGCCACGGCGGCTCGCTGGAAATTCTCGACTTCGCTCCGCGCTGGCGCCAGAACGATCGCTTCTACCGCCCGGTGAGCCTGATCCGCCAGGTGCGTCCACTGGCGGGCAGCCCGCGCATCACCGTACGCGCGCGGCCGCTGGCCGACTGGGGCGCACGCGTGCCCGAGTCCACCTGGGGCAGCAACCACGTGCGCTGGATCCTGCCTGAGCACGTACTGCGGCTGACCACCGATGTGCCGGTGCGGCTGGTGCGCGATGGCCTCCCCTTCGTGCTCAACCATCCGGTCCACCTGATCCTGGGCGTGGACGAATCGCTCGACCGCTCGATCAGCGGCTACGTGCAGGACGCCTTCCAGCGCACCCGCGACTACTGGCGCGAATGGGTGCGCTACCTGTCCATTCCGCTGGAATGGCAGGACGCAGTGATCCGCAGTGCGATCACCCTCAAGCTGTGCCAGTACGAGGACAGCGGCGCGATCATCGCGGCGATGACCACCTCCATTCCCGAAGCGCCCGGCAGCGTGCGCAACTGGGACTACCGTTACTGCTGGCTGCGCGATGCCGCGTTCGTGGTGCGTGCGCTGAACCGCCTCGGCGCGACGCGCACGATGGAACAGTTCCTCGGCTACATCTTCAACCTGGCCAGCAACGATGGCACGCTGCAGCCGCTGTATGGCATCGGCTTCGAAGCCAAGCTGGACGAGGACGAAGTACCCAGCCTGTCCGGTTACCGCGGCATGGGCCCGGTGCGCCGCGGCAACCTGGCCTGGGTGCAGCGCCAGCATGATGTCTATGGCAGCGTGGTACTCGCCTCCACGCAGCTGTTCTTCGATCGTCGCCTGCAGGATCCTGGCGATGCGCACACCTTCGCGCGGCTGGAACCCCTCGGCGAACAGGCCTTCGCCCTGCATGACGTGCCCGATGCCGGCCTGTGGGAGTTCCGCGGCCGCACCGAAGTGCACACCTATACCAGCGCAATGTGCTGGGCCGCCTGCGACCGCCTGTGCAAGATCGCCGTGCGCCTGAAGCGTGATGACCGCGCACGCTACTGGCGCGAGCGCGCCGACACCATCCACGCCCGCATCATGGCCGAAGCCTGGAGCGAAGAACGGGGCCACTTCACCGATACTTTCGGTGGTCATCGCCTGGATGCCTCGTTGCTGCTGCTGGCCGACATCGGCTTCATCGACGCAATGGACGCCCGCTTCGTCGCCACCGTCGAGGCCATCGGCCGTGACCTCAAGCATGGCAACTCGCTGTACCGCTATGTCGCCCCGGATGACTTCGGTGAACCGGAAACCAGCTTCACCATCTGCACGTTCTGGTACATCGATGCGCTGGCCGCGATTGGTCGCATGGAAGAAGCGCGCGAGATGTTCGAGCTGTTGTTGAAGCAGCGCAACCACCTGGGCCTGCTGTCGGAGGATCTGGCCTTCGACAGCGGCGAGGCCTGGGGCAATTTCCCGCAGACCTATTCGCACGTCGGCCTGATCACCGCCGCGATGCGCCTGTCGCGGTCCTGGCAGGAGGCATCGTGAGTCGTCTTGTCGTGGTTTCAAACCGTGTGGCCGTGCCGGGTGAAAACCGCGCCGGCGGCCTCGCGGTCGGCCTGCTGGCCGCACTGAAGGAACGCGGCGGCCTGTGGTTCGGCTGGAGCGGCAAGAGCGTGCGCGATGGCAGTGGCACGCTGCACACGCAGAAGGATGGCGACATCGAGTTCGTCACCCTGGACCTGAGCAAGCGCGAGGTCGATGGCTACTACAACGGCTTCGCCAACCGCACGTTGTGGCCACTGCTGCATTTCCGCCTGGACCTGGTCGATTACGATCGCGGCACCCGCGAGACCTACCACAAGGTCAACGCGCTGTTCGCCGACAAGCTCGCGCCGTTGCTGCGCGAGGACGACATCGTCTGGATCCACGACTACCACCTGATTCCACTGGGCGCGATGCTGCGCGAACGGGGCATCGGCTGCCGCATCGGTTTCTTCCTGCACATCCCGATGCCCTCGGCCGACCTGCTGCAGGCGATGCCCGACCATCTGCGGTTGTTCTCGGCGCTGTATGCCTACGACCTGGTCGGCTTCCAGACCCAGCGCGACGCCGACCGTTTCCAGACCTACCTGCGCCTGTTCGGCGGTGGCAAGGTGCTCGAGAACGGTGAGCTGGAAGCGCCGGGCGGCCGCCGCTTCCGTGCGGCCGCCTTCCCGATCGGCATCGATACCGAACTGATCGCCCGCCAGGCCGGTACCGCTGCCACCAAGGCGGCGGTGAAGAACCTGCGCGCCAGCCTGCGTGACCGCCAGTTGGCGATCGGCGTGGACCGCCTGGACTATTCCAAGGGCCTGCCCGAACGCTTCCTCGGCTTCGAGCGTTACCTGGAACGGCATCCGGACCAGCACGGCTCGCTGACCTACCTTCAGATCGCCCCGGTCTCGCGCGGCGATGTCACCGAGTACCGCCAGCTGCGCAGCCAGCTGGAACAGATCGCCGGGCATATCAATGGTGGCCACGCCGCACCCGACTGGACCCCGCTGCGCTACGTCAACCAGAACTTCACCCATGCCACTCTGACCGGCTTCTACCGCGCTGCGGCGGTGGGTCTGGTGACACCGCTGCGCGATGGCATGAACCTGGTGGCCAAGGAGTACGTGGCCTCGCAGGATCCGGAAGATCCCGGCGTACTGGTGCTGTCGCTGCTGGCCGGCGCCGCCGACGAACTCAAGCAGGCGCTGCTGGTGAACCCGCATGACCTGGACGGCGTCGCCGATGCCATCGCCACCGCGGCGACGATGTCACTGCACCGGCGCAAGGAACGCTGGCACGCGATGATGGAGCACCTGCGCACCTACGACATCAACCACTGGCGACGCAGCTACCTCGACGCGCTGGAGGGCTGAGGGAAAAAGGGGACGGAGGGGATTAAGTCGTTTGTGCACAAACGACTTAATCCCCTCCGTCCCCTTTTTTCTTCAATCCAGGAACCGTGCGGCCTGCTCCGGTGCCGGCAGATAGCAGCCGTCATGCCGCCCGAACCAGCGATAGCGGTTGCGGGCCAGCACGCGGTACGCCGCGTCGCGCCAGCTGCGCGGCAGCACGCGCAATGCACCAGTGAGGCGCCAGCCACCACCGAGTCCTGCCAGCACGCGCAGGATCGCATCGGTATCGGTCCAGGCGCCCTGTTCGTCCAGCAACAGGAACGACATCGGGTCCTGCGGATCCAGCCCGTGCGCGCGCAGCAGGGCGCTGCCCTGCGCACCCTGCATTGCCGCGAAGCGATAGCGTCCCTTGCGATCAAAGCGCAGCAGGAAGCGCACCCAGCGGTTGCACAGTGCGCAGACACCATCGAACACGATCATCGCGCCGCCCGCGTCGGTGGCGGCTTCACTGCGGTTCGAGCCAGCCTTCATAGCGGATCAGGGCTCCTGCCCAGGGCAAGGTCACATCGACCAGGAAAGTGTAGCGCTGGTCGTCCCAGGCCTCGCGGCAACGTACGCCACCAAACCAGCGCGTCGGCAGCGGCAGCAGGCCAAATGCCCAGACCCGCCGCACCGACCAGTCGATGCCACCGTCGCGGGCCTGCAGGTCGAACTCAAAACGCACCGCACCCAACTGCTCGTGCAGATACCCTTCGTGCGCCCACAGCCTCGATACCATCGGCCAGCGGCCGAAGCGTCGTGCCCAGCGTTCACCCTGCCCGTGTGCGCTGAACGCCACCTCGGTCGGCAGCGCCTCGCCATCCCTGGGCAACCGCGCCAGCGCCGCCAGCAGCGGCACCAGCCAGTGCCGGCCGCGCTCGATCCTCGCCTGGCCCACGTAGCGGCAGGGCAGCGGCGCGGCATGCAGTGCCTGCACCGGTGCGGCCAGGGTGGCGAAGGCCGGCCCCAGCACGCGCGCGAACAGCGGCACGCTCAGGGCGCGATCCAGGCCAGGGTTGCCATGCGTCCGGTACGACGATCGCGCCGGTGCGAATACAGGTCCGGATCGGCCATGGTCGACACCGTACCGCCGTGAATCTGCGCCGGGTCCATCCCCGCCGCCTGCAGGCGCTGCCGGGCCAGGGCGAACAGGTCCACCTTCCAGTGGCCAGCACGGGTTGCCACGAATGCAGCCTCGGCGGCCGGATCGTGGCCGACGAAGGCGTGATAGACCTCCTCGCCGATCTCGTAATCGGCCGGTCCGGCCGCCGGGCCCAGCCAGGCGCGCAGCTGCGCCGGCGGGGTGTGCATCGCGGCCACGGTGGCCTCCAGCATGCCGTCGGCCAATCCACGCCAGCCAGCGTGCGCAGCGCCCACCTCGCTGCCATCGACGGCGGCGAACACCACCGGCAGGCAGTCAGCAGTCAGGATCGCCAGCACCACGCCCGGCACCGAGGTCACCGCGGCGTCGGCGACCGGTTCGCTGGCACCGGCCACTGGCGGCGCGTTGAAGCGCAGTACGGTGCTGCTGTGCACCTGGCGCAGCCAATGCGGCACCGACGGCAGCGCCAACCCCTGCTGCAGCAGCTGGCGGTTGTGCTCGACGTTGGCCGGGGTGTCACCATCGGCCGCGTGCCGGTTGCCCAGGTTGAACTGCGCGAACGGCGCCGGCGAGATGCCGGCACCATGCCGCCGCGTGGTCAGCGCGTGGACGCCCGCAGGCGCCGGCCAGTCCGCCTGCAGCAATGGCAGCGCGGCAGCCATCACCAGCGGTCCCGCTCGCGTGCGGCGAAGGCGTCGCTGTCTTCGCGCAGCACCTTCAGCAGGTGCAGCATGTCGGCCGGCACCGGCGCAGTGTTGCGCACCGTCTCACCGGTGATCGGGTGCACGAACTCCAGCGTCTCGGCATGCAGCGCCTGGCGCTTGAAGCCGCGCAGCGCGGCCACCAGCTCGTCGCTGGCGCCCTTGGGCAGCTTCAGCGCGCCGCCGTACAGCGGATCGCCCACGATCGGATGGCGGATGTGTGCCATGTGCACGCGGATCTGGTGGGTACGGCCGGTTTCCAGGCGGCATTCCAGGGCGGTATGTGCACGGAAACGCTCGCGCAGGCGGTAATGGGTCACCGCTTCCTTGCCATCCTCGCGCACGCCCATCTTGAGGCGGTCGCGCGGGTGGCGGTCGATCGGCGCATCGGCAGTGCCGCCGGCCACCAGCGCGCCCATCACGATGGCCAGGTACTGGCGGTGCACGTCGCGTGCGGCCAGCTGCTCGACCAGCGCGGTCTGCGCCTCCAGGGTCTTGGCCACCACCATTACGCCGCTGGTGTCCTTGTCCAGGCGATGCACGATGCCCGCGCGCGGCAGCACCGCCACCGACGGGTCGCGGAACAGCAGGGCGTTGACCAGGGTGCCGCTGTGGTTGCCAGCGCCGGGGTGCACCACCAGGCCGACCGGCTTGTTGATCACCAGCAGGTACTCGTCCTCGAACAGCACGTCCAGCGGGATGTCCTCCGGCTGGGCGTCGGTCTGGGTTTCAAGCACCACGGTGAGGGTGACCACCTCGCCGCCGCGCAGCGGATCGCGCGGACGGGCCTGGGCGCCGTCCAGCAGGACATCGCCGGTCTTGATCCACTCGGTCAGGCGCGAACGCGAGTATTCGGGGAACAATTCGGCCACGACCGCGTCGAAACGGCGGCCGGCAGAGGTGTCGGGGACGATGGCCTGGCGGGCCGATTCAGAGGGTTGTTCAGACATGGCAGGGGGCATTCTTTGAAATTTTGGGGTCCCGGCGGCCGGTTTCAGTCGCTGGACAGGACACTAGGCTATCATCGACCCTTCGTATTCCAGCCGCGTCCCGCCTCGACCTCATGATCCGACGCTCCGTCATGCTCTCTGCGCCCGTCCGCCTCACCGCCCTGTTGCTGGTGCTGGTCATCGCCGCCACCGGTTGCCATCGTGGTGCCAAGAAGGGTGATCGCCCCGATGAAGGGACGCCGGTCGAACAGTTGTACGAGAAGAGCCACAAGCTGATGCAGGGTGGCAACTGGAGCGGCGCCGAAGGCAGCTTCCGCCGTCTGGTGGCCCAGTATCCGTACGGCCCGTACACCGAACAGGCGATGATCGAAACCGCCTATGCCCAGTACAAGGCCGGCAAGCACGATGACGCGGTGTCCAGCATCGACCGCTTCATCCGTACCTACCCGACCCACCGCAACATCGCCTACCTGTACTACCTGCGCGGCCTGGCCAACTCCAACCGCAGTACGGTTTTCCTGCGCCGCGTATGGTCGCTGGATGCAAGCCGCCGCGACCTGTCCACGCCGCACCAGGCGTACTCCGACTTCAACATCGTGGTCGACCGCTACCCGAACAGCCGCTACGCCGCCGATGCGCGCCAGCGCATGCTGGAGCTGCGTGACGTGTTCGCCCAGCACGAGCTGGACAACGCCTTGTACTACATGCGCCGCGGCGCCTGGGTCTCGGCCGCGGGCCGCGCCAACTACCTGCTGGAAACCTACCCGCAGAGCGCTTTCCAGTACGACGCCGTCGCCGTCCTGGCCGATTCCTACACCCACCTGGGCAACAAGACCCTGGCCGACGACGCCCGCCGCGTCCTGCAGCTGAACCAGCCGGACCACCCGTGGCTGGAAGGCAAGTGGCCGAAGTACCCGTGGATGATCCGCAAGCTGAACCCGTTCGCCGGCGAGAAGTCCGCCAGCACCGGCCAGCGCAACGCGCGACTGGAAAAGAAATAAGAAAAAGGCCCCGCGAGGGGCCTTTCTTCTTTCTGTAGAGTCGAGCCGTGCTCGTCTGCTCTCTGCAGGACGCTCAACGCGCGACGGCTTCCCGGGTGCCGCCTAGGAATTCTCCGAATTCCCGGTGGATGCGATGCCGGTCCCAATCGGCGCGGGCAAGGCCCTCCACACTGCGGCGCAACGGCCATCCTGGCCGGCAAGGAGCGCCCCATGACCCCACCGCCCCGCCGTTTGCGGCCCCTGCCCACCCTGATCGCTTCGGCCGTGCTGGCGCTGGCCTCCGGCCCGCTGGGCGCCACCCCGGCCGCACCCGGCGACCTGCTCTCCGCCGCGCCCTATCGCGCCAGCTGGGTGCCGTCTGCGGCCGCCCAGGCCTACAAGCTGCACTACCGCACCCCAGACCACCGTGGCCAGTTGGCCGAAGGCACCGGCCTGCTGTACCTGCCGGGCGGCGCGGCTCCGGTCGGTGGCTGGCCGGTGGTGTCGTGGGCACACGGCACCCAGGGCATCGCCGATCGCTGCGCCCCCTCCGTGTCCGGCCCCTACCAGCCTGAACGCGACGGGCGTTTCCTCGACCTGTTCCTGGCACAGGGCTATGCCGTGGTCGCCGCCGACTACCAGGGCCTCGGCAGCCCCGGTGACCACGCCTACCTGCACGTGCGCACCGCCGCACGCAACGCCATCGATCTGGTCAAGGCCAGCCATCAATACCTCGGCCGCACCACGCTGTCGCCGCGCTGGGTCTCGGTTGGTCATTCGCAGGGCGGTGCCGCCGCACTTGCTGCCGGCCACATCGCAGATGCTTACGGCGGACCATCACTGCGGTACCGCGGCAGCTTCACCACCGGCACGCCCACCGCTGTCGAGCTGACCGCGCTGGTGATGAAACCGGACAACCGCACCGCCAATCCCGGCGCGCTCAACGCCTATCACGCCTATCTGCTGGATGGCCTGCTGCAGGTCGCCCCGCAGATCGACCGCGTGCTCAGCGATGAGGGGCGTGCACGGGTCGCGCTGGCGCGTGGGCAATGCCTGGGCGAACTGGCCGCCACGCTGGAAGGCGCCGATACCGGCGCGATGTTCACCGCACCGCTGACCGACGTGGCGGGCATCTGGACTTTGCTGCACGACTACCTGGGCGTGCCGCGCCGCGGTTTCAGCCAGCCGCTGATGCTGGGCCATGGCAGCGAGGACCGCGACGTGCCGTACCTGACCACCCTGCTGTATGCCGCGGGGCTGGCCCTGCGTGGAGAGCCCGTGGCATTCCGGCGCTATCCGGTCGACCACCGCGGCACGCTGGATGCGGCGGCAGCCGATGGGCTGGCGTTCGTGCGTGCGCGGCTGGGGGACAGCCCGTTCGACGAAGCCACCGAAACCGCCGGCCTCGAACAGCTGCTCGACGAAGCCCGGTAGGTCCACGCCATGCGTGGATACGTGGTGTACGGGGTTGCCGGCCAGCGGCCGGCACGACCTGGTAGCGCCGGGCCATGCCCGGCGACCTGCCCTCAGCCCTTGTAGCCGTTGCTGATCGGGTAGCGGCGCTCACGGCCGAACGCACGCCGCGAGACCTTCGGCCCCGGTGCGGCCTGGTGCCGCTTCCACTCACTGATGCGCACCAGGCGCAGCACGCGGTCGACCACGGCCGCGTCGTAACCGGCCGCAACGATCTCCGTGCGCGACTGCTCCTGGTCGATGTAGCGGTACAGGATGCCGTCCAGCACGTCATAGGCCGGCAGCGAATCCTGGTCCAGCTGGTTCTCGCGCAGCTCGGCCGACGGCGGGCGGCTGATCACCGCCGGCGGGATCACCGGCGCACCGCCCACGGTGTTGCGCCACTTCGACAAGCCGAACACCTCGGTCTTGTACAGGTCCTTCAGCGGCGCGTAGCCACCGCACATGTCGCCGTAGATCGTGGCGTAACCCACCGCATACTCGCTCTTGTTGCCGGTGGTCAGCAGCAGTCCGCCGAACTTGTTGGCCAGCGCCATCAGGATCACGCCACGGCTGCGCGACTGCAGGTTCTCCTCGGTCACGTCCGGGGTGGTGCCTTCGAACATCGGCGCCAGCGATTCCATCAGGCCCTTGAATGCTGGCTCGATCGACACCGCTTCCAGCTTCACGCCCAGCGCCTGGCACTGTTCGGCGGCCAGATCATTGGACAGGCCAGCGGTGTAGCGCGACGGCAGTCGCACTGCGGTGACGTTTTCGGCACCCATTGCATCCACGGCCATCGCCAGCACCAGCGCCGAGTCAATGCCACCGGACAGGCCCAGCCACACTTTCCTGAAGCCGTTCTTGCGGCAGTAGTCCTGGATGCCACGGGTCACAGCACGCCAGGCCAGCGCGTCCATGCTCTCGTCGCCATCGTCCATCCACACGTGCGGCATGAAGCGGCGGGCTTCACCGTCGTACTCCACCACCAGCCACTGGTCGACGAAGGCCGCCGCGGCCGGATGCACGGTACCGTCGCCGTCGGCCACCACCGAAGCACCATCGAATACCAGCGCGTCCTGGCCACCGACCACATTGAGATAGGCGATCGCCGCCCCGCTCTCGCGGGTACGCGCGGCCAGCACGGCATCGCGCTGGGCGTGCTTGCCGCGCTCGTACGGCGAAGCATTGGGCACCACCACCAGCTGCGCACCTTCGCGCACGGTGTCGGCCAGCGGCTCGGCGAACCACAGGTCCTCGCAGATCAGCAGGCCCACCGGAATGCCGTTGACCTCGAACACGCAGCTGCCGCCATCCGGATCGACATCGAAGTAGCGACGCTCGTCGAACACCGCGTAGTTGGGCAGTTCGCGCTTGCGGTAGGTCTGCTCGACCAGACCATCGCGCAGCACGCTGGCGGCGTTGTAGACCACCGCACCTGCTGCCTGCGGCCAGCCGACCACGGCGGTGATGCCACGGCAGGCGGTTGCGATGCGGGTCATCGCCTGCTCGCATTCGTACAGGAAACCGGGGCGCAGCAGCAGGTCCTCCGGCGGATAACCGCTCACGGCCAGCTCGGGGAACATCACCAGCTCGGCGCCGTACTCGTCGCGCGCCTGGCCGATCATCTCGATGATGCGCTCGGTGTTGCCGGCGACATCGCCGACCGGGAAGTCGAACTGCGCCATCGCGATGCGGATCGAAGCCATGGGAATCCAGCCTGTGGTTGCAATGCGGCCATTGTAACGCCGGGGTCAGATCCCTTTTGCGCAGCAAAATGGATCTGATCCCATTCCAGACGCAGAAAGGCCGCCCGGAGGCGGCCTTTCTGTTTCAAGCAGCCGGCCAGCGGCCGGCTCTACAGAATCGTCAGCCGGAGGCAGTCGATCTTATTTCACCAGCTTGGCGATGGCAGCGCCCAGGTCGCCCGGCGAACGCACGGTGACGACGCCAGCGGCTTCCATGGCAGCGAACTTGCCTTCTGCAGTGCCCTTGCCGCCCGAGGCGATCGCACCGGCGTGGCCCATGCGCTTGCCGGCCGGAGCCGACGCACCGGCGATGAAACCGACGACCGGCTTCTTCACGTGGTTCTTGATGTACTCGGCGCCGGCTTCCTCGGCGTCGCCGCCGATTTCGCCAACCATGATGATGCCTTCGGTCTGCGGATCTTCGTTGAACAGCTTCAGGCAGTCGACGAAGTTCAGGCCGTTGATCGGGTCACCACCGATGCCGATGCAGGTGGACTGGCCCAGACCGACTTCGGTGGTCTGCTTGACCGCTTCATAGGTCAGGGTGCCCGAACGCGACACGATGCCGATCTTGCCCGGCTGGTGGATGTGGCCCGGCATGATGCCGATCTTGCACTCACCCGGGGTGATGACGCCCGGGCAGTTCGGCCCGATCAGCACGGTGTCCGGATGCGAACGGGTCAGCACGTTCTTGACGCGCAGCATGTCCAGCACCGGGATGCCTTCGGTGATGCAGACGATGACCTTGATGCCGGCAGCAGCGGCTTCCAGGATCGCGTCGGCCGCGTACGGCGGCGGCACGTAGATGACCGAAGCGTTGGCGCCGGTGCTCTGCACGGCGTCGGCAACGGTGTTGAAGACCGGCAGGTCGATATGGGTGGTGCCACCCTTGCCCGGGGTCACGCCGCCAACAACCTGGGTGCCGTACTCGATCATCTGAGTGGCGTGGAAGGTGCCCTGCTGGCCGGTGAAGCCCTGCACGATCACCTTGGTGCTCTTGTTAATCAAAACAGACATGGGAATTCCTTGGTGTCGGATCAGGCAGCGTTCTTGACAGCTTCAACGATCTTCTTGGCGCCATCGTTGATGTTGTCAGCCGGGATGATGGCCATGCCGCTGTCACGCAGCAGCTGCTTGCCTTCTTCCACGTTGGTGCCTTCCAGGCGCACCACGACCGGAACCTTGACGCCCACTTCCTTCACGGCGGCGATGATGCCTTCGGCAATCATGTCGCAGCGGACGATGCCGCCGAAGATGTTGACGAAGATGCCTTCGACCTTGTCCGAGGACAGGATCAGCTTGAAGGCTTCGATGACGCGCTGCTTGTTGGCACCGCCGCCCACGTCCAGGAAGTTCGCCGGCTCGCCGCCGTTGAGCTTGATGACGTCCATGGTGGCCATGGCCAGGCCTGCGCCGTTGACCATGCAGCCGATGTTGCCGTCCATGGTGACGTAGTTGATGTCCAGCTCCGAAGCGATCACTTCGGTCGGATCTTCCTGGGTCTTGTCGCGCATGGCGACCAGGGCCTTCTGGCGGAACGCGGCGTTGTCGTCGCTGTCGAACTTGCCGTCCAACGCGTACAGGTTGCCGTCGTCCAGGATGGCCAGCGGGTTGATTTCAACCAGCGCCAGGTCCTTTTCGTTGAACAGGCGGTACAGGTTCACCATGATGCTGGCGAACTGGCCGGCCTGCTTGGCGGTCAGGCCCAGCTTGAAGCCGAAATCACGGCCGTGGTAACCCTGCACGCCTTCGACGAAATCGACGTTCAGCGAGTGGATCAGCTCCGGGGTTTCAGCAGCGACCTGCTCGATCTCCACGCCGCCTTCCGAAGAAGCGATGTAGGTGATGGTCTTGGTGCCACGGTCAACCAGCACCGACAGGTACAGTTCCTTGACGATCTCGCCGGCGGTGGTCACCAGCACCAGGTTGACCGGCAGTTCAACGCCAGCGGTCTGGTAGGTGGCCATCTTGGTGCCGAGCATCTTGGCCGCAGCGGCCTTCACGTCGTCGGTGGTCTTGCAGAACTTGACGCCGCCAGCCTTGCCGCGGCCGCCAGCGTGGATCTGCGCCTTGACCATCCAGGGGCCCTGGCCCAGGGAGTTGGCAGCGGCAACAGCTTCGTCCGGGGTCGCAGCGACCTTGCCGGCCGGGACCGGGATGCCGTACTCGGCAAGCAGTTGTTTTGACTGGTATTCGTGGAAATTCATGCGTCACCGTGGGAATAGGAACGACCGCACGCAATTCCTCAGGGCCCCGGCGGGGCGCCGGCATGGACCGCGGCGGGCCCACTATTGTGGCCGAGCCAGCGCCGGGGCGCAAAGAAGTCTGTACAAAACGCCAGACCCGGCCAGATTTCCACCATCATTCAGGCAGTTGCGCCCCGGCCGACGCTGGCCACCGGTATCCAAAGCGGGCCAAATGCGCGATCCGGGCCGCGCCGACGGCGCCCGCCCGGGGGCCCTATACTGGTCGAATCGAGCAGACTCGACGCCACATCGACGCGACGTACCGGCCGGCTTCAGGGGATGCCAGGCAGGCCCGCCGCAGATTCCAGACCCAGGCAGCCAGAAGGGGAGTTCCGGCGTGTCACCCAGTGCTTCATTGATCGACCGCATCGAATCGATTCCGCGGCGTGAGCTGTATTTCTTCGCGCTGTACCGGGTGCTGATCGCCGCGGTCATCGCCGGCCTGCTGTACAGCCCGTTGTCGGCCATGGTCGGCGAAGCGCATCACCCGCGCCTGGCCGATACCGTCGCGGCGATCTATCTGCTGCTGTCGCTGCTGGCCCTGGTGATCGGCCGCAACGAGCGCTGGCTGCGCCCGATCGTGGTCAGCAGCGTGCTGGTCGACATCATCGCCGCCACCTTGCTCTCACATGCACTGCCCGGTGCCAGCGCCGGCATCTCGATGTCGCTGCTGTTCAACATCGCCGCTGCTGCCACCCTGCTGCCACTGAGCTGGGGCCTGGGCCTGGCGATCGCCGCCAGCCTGGCCACGGGTGCGGAATACAGCTGGAAACTACTGGAAGGGGGCGACCCCACACGCACCCTCGCCGAGCTGGCGATGTTCGCCACCAGCTACCTGGCGCTGGCCTTCATCAGCTTCCAGGTGGGCAACCGCGCGCGCCGCAACCAGCAACTGGCCAACCAGCGCGGCGATGAAGTGGCCAACCTGTTCCAGATCAACGAACTGATCATCCGCCGCATGCGCACCGGCGTGCTGGTGGTGGATGCCGACAGCCGCATCACCCTGGCCAACGAAGCCGCCTCGATGCTGCTGGGCGACAGCGATGGCAACGGCGAAAGTGGGCGCCTGGACCTGACCAGCGCCGCGCCGGAACTGGCCCGCCGCCTGCAGCGCTGGCGCAACGGCTGGGCGCAGGACGAGCTGCCGCTGCAGCTCAACCCCGACCAGCCCGAGGTACAGCCGCGCTTTGCCCGCCTGCTGGCCGGCAGCGAACTGGCGCTGGTGTTCCTGGACGACTCCAGCGTGGTCTCGCGCCGCGCCGAATCACTCACCCTGTCGGCGATGGGGCGCTTCTCGGCCAGCCTGGCGCACGAGATCCGCAATCCGCTGGCGGCGATCAACTACGCCGTGCAGTTGCTGGAGGAAGGCACCGGCTTCAACGAAAGCGACCGCCGCCTGCTGCAGATCATCCGCCAGCAGTGCCAGCGCACCAACGGCATTGTCGAGAGCGTGCTGGGCCTGGCCCGGCGCGAGCGCGCCACCCCCGAGAACGTAGACCTGGCCGCGTTCGTGCGCCGCTTCGTGCTGGAGTACAAACAGGGGCAGACGTTGGAGACCGACAGCATCGAGCCGATCATCAACGACAGTTCGGTGATGGCCCAGGTCGATGCGAAGCATCTCTACCAGGTGCTGACCGTGCTGGTGCACAACGCACTGAAGTACGGCCGCATCGGCCAGCAACCCGCACGCGTACGGCTGCGCGTGGCGCAGCACGAGCGCAGCGCGGTGATCGACGTGATGGACCGTGGTCCGGGTATTCCAGAGAGCGTTGCCGCGCAGCTGTTCCGGCCGTTCTTCACCACCTCCGAGCATGGCACCGGCCTGGGACTGTATATCGCCCGCGAACTGTGCCGGGCCAACCAGGCACGGCTGGACTACATTCCAGTGCCGGCCGGCGGCTCCTGCTTCCGCCTGGTGCTGCCCGGCCCGCACACGCTGTTGCCCACCTGATTCCGATTCTGTGCGTCAAACATTTGTCGCTTCCAGCCCCCTCGTTTATCTTTCACGCCCATGAACGAAACCCGCAGCGCCCTCGTCGTCGACGATGAACGCGACATCCGCGAACTGCTGGTACTGACCCTCGGCCGCATGGGGCTGCGTATCAGTACCGCCGCCAACCTGGCCGAAGCGCGCGAGCTGCTGGCCAGCAATCCGTACGACCTGTGCATCACCGACATGCGACTGCCCGATGGCAACGGCATCGAACTGGTCAGCGAGATTGCCCAGCACTACCCGCGCACGCCAGTGGCGATGATCACCGCCTTCGGCAGCATGGACCTGGCCGTGGAAGCACTGAAGGCCGGTGCCTTCGACTTCGTCAGCAAGCCGGTGGACATCGCCGTGCTGCGTGGACTGGTCAAGCACGCACTGGAACTCAACAACGCCGAACGCCCGCTGCCCGGCCCCAATGCCGAACAAGGCGCACGCCTGCTGGGCGCTTCGCCGGCCATGGACGTGCTGCGCACCACCATCGGCAAGGTCGCGCGCAGCCAGGCGCCGGTCTACATCCTGGGAGAGTCCGGCGTTGGCAAGGAACTGGTCGCACGCACCATCCACGCCCAGGGCGCGCGCGCGGCCGGACCGTTCATTCCGGTCAACTGCGGCGCCATTCCCGGCGAGCTGATGGAAAGCGAGTTCTTCGGCCATCGCAAGGGCAGCTTCAGCGGCGCCCACGCCGACAAGCCCGGCCTGTTCCAGGCCGCGCACGGCGGCACCCTGTTCCTGGACGAAGTGGCCGAGCTGCCGCTGCAGATGCAGGTGAAACTGCTGCGCGCGATCCAGGAGAAGTCGGTGCGACCGGTCGGTGCGGCCAACGAAGAGCCGGTGGACGTGCGCATCCTCTCCGCCACCCACCGCGATCTGGCCGAGCTGGTCGAGGACGGGCGTTTCCGCCACGACCTGTACTACCGCATCAACGTGATCGAACTGAGGGTGCCGCCGCTGCGCGAGCGGCGCCAGGACCTGCCGGAGCTGGCCGCGGCAGTGCTGGCACGACTGGCCCGCAGCCACGGCCGCGCCACCCCGCTGCTGGCGCCGTCGGCGCTGGAGGCACTGGCGCAGTACGCCTTCCCCGGCAACGTGCGCGAACTGGAGAACATCCTGGAACGGGCGCTGGCGCTGGCCGAGGAAGACTGCATCGGTGCAGACGACCTGCGCCTGCCGCAGCATGCCCCGCGCGTCCCCGGCGGTGCGGCTCCTGCCGAAGCCGTGGCTGACCTGCAGCCTGGCAGCGCCGCCCTGCCCTCGTACATCGAGCAGCTGGAGCGCAGTGCCATCCAGCGCGCGCTGGAAGAGAACCGCTGGAACAAGACCCGCACCGCCGCACAGCTGGGCATCACCTTCCGCGCGCTGCGCTACAAGCTGAAGAAGCTGGGAATGGAGTAATCAGCCGGGTCGGATCCCTTTCCGCAGGAAAGGGCTCTGACCCGATGCCGACCGACGTCATCCACGCATGGCGTGGATCGACGTCAATCCTTGGTCACGCGGTTGATCTCGGCCAGGCTGGTCACGCCTGCCGCCGCCTTCTTCAACGCCGACTGCCGCAGGTCATTCACCCCGATCTGCTGCGCCGCCTCGGCAATCTGCAGTGCATTGCCGCCAGCCAGCACGATGGTGGCGATCTCATCGGTCATCGGCATCACCTGGTAGATACCGGTACGGCCCTTGTAACCCTCGGTGCACTCGTCGCAGCCCACTGCCTCGTACAACTGGATGCCCGCATCCAGCTGCGCCTGGGTGAAGCCCTCGGCCAGCAGCGCATGCTCCGGCAGAGTGGATGGGCGCTTGCAGTTGCCGCACAACCGGCGTGCCAGGCGCTGCGCGATCACCAGCGTCACCGAGCTGGTGATGTTGTACGGCGCAATGCCCATGTTCATCAGTCGCGCGATGGTCTGCGGCGCATCGTTGGTATGCAGCGTGGACAGCACCATGTGGCCGGTTTGCGCCGCCTTGATCGCGATCTCCGCCGTCTCCAGGTCGCGGATTTCGCCGACCATGATGATGTCCGGGTCCTGTCGCAGGAACGAGCGCAGCGCGGCAGCGAAGGTCATGCCGCGCTTGTTGTTCTGCTGCACCTGGTTGACGCCGGGCAGGCGGATTTCCACCGGATCTTCGGCGGTGGAGATGTTGCGCGTCTCGTCGTTGAGAATGCCCAGCGCGGTATACAGCGACACGGTCTTGCCCGAACCGGTCGGGCCGGTCACCAGCACCATGCCGTACGGCTTGTGGATGGCGTCGTGGAACAGCTTCTGCTGGTCCGGCTCGTAGCCCAGCTTGTCGATACCCAGCTTGGCCGCGCTGCCATCCAGGATACGCAGCACCACCTTCTCGCCGAACAGGGTCGGCAGCGTGCTGACGCGGAAGTCGATCTGCTTGGTCTTGGACAGGTTGAGCTTGATGCGTCCGTCCTGCGGCACGCGCTTCTCGGCGATGTCCAGCTGCGCCATCACCTTCAGGCGCGCGGCGATGCGCTGGTTCAACTTCACCGGCGCGCGCGCCACCATCTTCAACAGGCCGTCGATGCGCAGGCGCACACGGTAATCGTCTTCGTAGGGCTCGAAATGGATGTCCGACGCGCCCTTGCGGATCGCATCGACCAGCACCTTGTTGACGAACTTCACCACCGGGGTGTCGTCGCCCTTGGCGTCGATGCCGGAGTCGGTGCCCGCCCCATCTTCGTCACCGAGGCCGACATCAAGGTTGGCCATACCCTCGTCATCGCCGCTCAGCGCATCGCCAATGGTGTCGTGGCTGGCGTGCCACTGTTCCAGCGTGCGGCGGATCTGGTCCTCATCGACCAGGATCGGCTCCACCACCAAGTTGGTGTGGAACTTGATCTCGTCCAGCGCATGGGTCGGATTGCTGGTGCCGACGAACAGCTTGCCGCCGCGTTTGAACAGCGGCAGCACGTTGTGCTTGCGCAGCAGTTCCTCGCTGACCAGGCTCATCGCGTTCTGGCTGGCATCGAACGTGGATACGTCGAACAAGGGCATGCCGAACTCGACCGCGTTGGCGGCGGCGAGCTGCGAGGCACTGACCAGCTTGTTCTGCGCGAACCACGTAGGCAGCGGCTGGCGCGCGGCCGCGGCCTTGGCCATGGCGTCGCGGGCGCTGGCCTCATCCATGGCCCCATCCTGGACCAGGCGGCGGGCCAGGCCGGTGATGCCGACGAGGTTAGGGGTGGTGACTGCGCTCATACGCTTCCTTTACTGGCCCAAGACGGCCGCCGTGACGGCCATAGTGTTGTCTACAGGGGTTACATACTAACCGCGCAGCCCGTGTGAACGCTTGTCCAGACACCCAAAGTCCGCCTTCAGAACGGCTGCTCCCGATGCCAATCCCAGGCGCTTCCGACGATGGCTACCAGGTCCTTCCAGCTTCGCTCCCATCCCAGTTCCCGGTGTGCCTTTGCACTGGAGGCCACCAGCCGGGCCGGATCCCCAGCACGGCGGTCGACGATTTCAAGAGGTACTGCGCGCCCGACCACCTTCGCCGCGGCCTCAACGATATCCATGACTGAGTAGCCTTGTTCACTGCCCAGATTGAAGTCATGGGTTCCAGGACTCCGCTCCATCAGGTTCATCGCCAACCCATGGGCACGCGCGAGATCCTGCACATGCACATAGTCCCGTACGCAGGTCCCGTCAGGTGTGGGGTAGTCCGCGCCAAATACCTTCAGCGGTGGCGCCTGCCCGGCGGCGGCCCTGAGCACGTTCGGAATCAGGTGAGTCTCGCACGCATGCGCCTCACCTATACCGTGTTCAGGAAGAGCACCGGCAGCATTGAAGTAACGAAGCACCACCGATGACAAACCATATGCCTCACAAGCGTCAGCAAGCATCCGCTCGACCATCAACTTGCTGGCACCATACGGATTGATCGGCTGCATCGGCTGCTGTTCGTCGATAAGGGAAGCAGACGACTGCCCGAACACAGCCGCCGTGGATGAAAAAACCAACTTGCCTATATCCCGGCGCCGCAGCTGTGCCAGCAGATTCAGCGTGCCGGCCACATTGTTCCGATAGGTGGAGAATGGATCGACGACTGAAGACGCAACCAACGAATTCGCAGCGAAGTGCATCACCACGTCAAAGCGCCGACCGCTGAACGCACGCGCCAGCGAAGACTCGTCCAGCAGATCTGCCTGGATGAACTCCCCCCATTTCACTGCCTGCCGGTGACCGGTGGACAGGTTGTCCAGCACGGTTACGCCATGGCCCTGTTCGGCCAGCCACTGTGACATATGGCTACCAATGTAACCCGCCCCTCCACAGACAAGGACGCTCCACATCTGCATGACTCCACATCAGATCGAATATCACGCCGGACTATAGCCCTCCCCAATCCCCGGCAGACACCAGGAAGGAAGCATGAGGGCTGTCAGGGCTCAGGCGTTGGCCTCTTCGTGGTATTCATCGTCCACATTGATTGACCACAGCCGACTCTTGTCCACGTTGCCGGACAGGATCTGATCAGCAGCCTCTTTGGCTGTCAGCATCGAGTGATCCTGATTGTTGTAGCGGTGCATACCATTGCGCCCAACCAGGAACAGGTTCTGCACCTGATCCAATGCAGACCGCAATCGGTCGAACTGAGCGTAGGCGTCACCAAAGTAACCCGGATAGGCTTTGGGTACTCGGATCACAACTGCATCCTGCGCATGCTCAGCGGTGACCAGACCGATCTGGAGCATCTCGCGTTGGGCCAGTGCCTGCAGGTCGGCATCATCCATGTTCCACAGTGGATCAGTCTCTCGGCAGAAGAACTCGAGCCCCATCCATACCTTCGATGCGTCACGAACCATGTACGGGCTCCAGTTGTTGAAGACCTGTACGCGCCCAACGTTCACACCCGGCTCCTGAATGTAAATCCAGTTGTCGCCCAGTGTCCGCGGAAGATCGGCAGCATCGTAAAGCAGCCCGACGGTGATGAAATCACGGTATTGCAGCCCATCGGCGATCGCAGCCACATCCTCGGGCCAGCTTGACCGCGAGGCGGACACCAGCTCACGCACGGGCATGGTCGAGACCACGTGCGAGCACTCCAATTTGAAGGCCTCGCCAGTCCCGGACTGTACGGTGACGCTGTGCACCAGAGCTTCGCCCACTTCCAGGCCAACAGCGCGATGCTTCATCAACAACGTGCCACCACGCGCGACGAACTGCGCGGCAGCCATTTCCCACATCTCACCGGGGCCATGCTTCGGATACAGGAAGTGCTCGATCAATGAAGTCTGTTCAGCCTTCCCGTTCAAGCCCAGCGCGCTTCGCGCAGCGTGCAACACCGCCTTGGTGATCGACAGGCTCTTGATGCGTTGCGCACCCCATTCGGCACTGATCTGGTTGCAGGGCACACCCCAGACCTTCTCGGTGTACTCCTTGAAGAACTGTCGATAAAGACGCTTCCCGAAGCGGTTCACGAGGAAGTCCTCCAGGCTCACTTCCGGCTCGATCTTGCTGACCTGCGAGCGCAGGTAGCTGAAACCGAACAATACGGACTTGCCCAACCCCAGGTTGCGGAAACTGTCCGCATTCAACTTCAACGGGTAAGAGAAAAAGCGCCGATTGAAATAGATGCGCGACAAGCGGTTGCGTACCAGCATCGCCGTCGGCTGTGAGCTCTCTGCCACAGGTGCACCCGTCGGCAAGCCCTCACGCACCTGGCCCTGGTAGCGAAGGTTCAACGGAACGTCGCCTGTGTGTTCGATGGGCATCAGGTTGGCCCACCACTGCATCACCCAGTCCGATTTCGAAAAGAACCGGTGCCCACCAATATCGATGCGGTTGCCATTGTGATTGACCGTGCGCGAGATGCCACCCACGCAGTCGTCCGCCTCCAGCACCGTGACCTGCACACCCGGCTGCCCCACCAGCTCCAACGCGGCAGTCAAACCCGCCGGACCCGCACCGATGATTACTACATGCTTGCTCATGCCACCTCCCCGATGGCCCGTTCGCGCCCCCGCGACCGGAAAAGAATCAACTTGCGCAATGCGAAGTTCGACGTGAACGAAAACCCGACCGCAACGAGCCTGGCAATGCTCCCAGGCACACCAAGCCACTCAATGCAGACCCACATCACGCCCTGAACGACCAGCAGACCGAAGCAACCAATCAGCACGAATATGGCCAGCTCCGCCGAGGCAGAGCTGACCACGCGCCGCGCGAACACCCAGCGTACGCTTATTAAATAGGCCACCACGCTTCCTGCAAGGAAGCCACCTGCAGCGGCGTAGTACCAGCCGCTCCACCAGCGCGAGAGCAATGCAAACGTGCCGAGGTCCACGCACAAGGCAACGGCCGATGCCATCAGATAGCGTGTGCCTTCCGCCACGATTGCGAAGCGGGCATGCATCTGCTGCACCAAGCCGCGAACGGCACGATCAGGTTTCATTCAAACGCTCCGGGTCGAGAAGCCGATTTTCGCTCTCTGGAGTTCCCTGCCCAGCCCAGTCACTGCATCGGTAGAGATAGAACGTGCCCAGCGGCGCCCCGCTGTCTGGATGCCGGGGCGTCCAGTGTCCCAGTACATGCTCCTGCTGCCGGAACGGCAGAACGAAATAGTCCGGCGCCGGTACGTCCCTGTAGGGTGAGCACATGTATTGCAGACCTGGCTTTCCGATCCAACAGGCATGCGGATCCTTGTTGACAGCATTGACCATGTCACAGATCTCGCCTTGGCTATTGACCGGCCCGACCTGCAGCTGACGCTGGATGCCCTGCATAGAGGTGCCGCGATTGAACATCTGCCCTGACAACTGGAAGATGCTGAAGTAATTTGCGCGATTGAGCACCAGCCACGGCCCTAGCGGTGAAGGTTCGGTTGCATACCAGTAGACGCTTGCATCGCGCGGCAGTGCGGTACCAAACACATTGGCGCCAGGGGATCCCTCCATTACCCGCGTCCACGGACTTCTAGAGTCCCAGAGCAAGAACGAGCCCACCAGCCCAACAATACTCAACGCCCCGAGCAGAGCCCCCCATCGTGGGCCACGCCCATAGAGCCAGACCAGACCGAAGCTCAGCGCTCCGGCAAACAAGGGATAGCCCAGGATCACGACGTCTTGGCGAACCCGCTCGAAATCACCACCGAACACCTCGAACACCAGCCACGCACGCATCTGATAGCGGAATGCCGCCGCGACAATTACCGCAACCAGCCCTACCAAAACAATCGCCCTAGTTGGCGCACTCACTTTGCGTGTCGCATGCGGCCACAGAATGTGGAGTGGGATGAGACCGAGCACAGCCCAAGGAAGCGTGATCCGCGAGATACTGGCACCCGTCAGCGCAATAGCCACCAAGAGCACCACGGGCACCCATTCACGAGGTGTGCGCTGCCACTGCTCCCAGACTAGATAGGGAATACCTGCCATTGCCAGCCAATGCACGAGCCACAGCACGCGCCACGACTGCAGGCCAACCGGTAGTACAAGCTGCAGCAAATCTGCAAGCACAGCGCTGAACGTCATGCCGATGGCAAACGCGGCCAGAGCAGCGGTACAGAACTGCGCGAGCAGACTGTCGGCTTGCGTACGCCGGCTCAACAGGTAAAGGAAGTAGAAATCAGCTAGGACAATGCACCAGTCCCTGGGTTCCCATGTACCCAGATAGATCTGGCCACTAGACATGTAGATGAGTTCCCACCAGTCATAGTCAATCGCCGTCACTAGGCCTGCAAAAGGCCCGACACGGAATACCGCAAGGACAACGACGGGAACCAGCGTCAACAGCGACCAAAGCCAGCGGCGGTCGTGCAGAACCAGCCAGCACCATGCCAGCAACACCGCGGCAAACCCCTGCAGCGGATGAAGAATGCCGGCTGCGCCGAGCACCAAGATGCCAGACATGTGCTTGCGCCGCACCAGCAACCCCAGCCCGAGAAGCGCCATCGCCTCTGCATAGGGACGCGACGTGAGGAAGGGCTCGGCATACGCAAAAATGCTGTAGGCGCCATAGCGTGTCGGCATCACGATGAGTGCCAACAATGCCGGCCAGCGCCAAGCTGGTGGGAACAGCGCTCGAATCAGATACCAGCTGGCGCCGTAGAATGCGATACGTCCGAGCAGGCTCAGGACGAGAAAAAGGCCACCAGATTGGAAGTGGCCAAGCAAGGACGCCAGCAGCTGCGGGAACAGAGTGAAGTCGGCCTGGCTGCCGGCAACGAAGAACAAGTCACGGTTGAAGATATCCGGGTCGAGCAGGCGCAACGCCTGCGCCAGATACAAGGTGGCATCATGGCGTATTCCGGTATATGGCCGCAGATAGATAACAAGCGCCAGCGCAAAGCACCATGGCGCAAGCCTGCGCAGTGTCGACATCCCCACAACGCGTCCCCAATGTTCCCCATGAAAAGCAAACCCCGCGTTATGCGGGGCTGCTTCTGGACCGCTATAACACTGTGCTGGCAAAAGCCAGCAGACGACAGGTTACTGGCAGCTACCCGGACGATACTTAGCCGGGATCGAACCGCCGCAGGTCCAGCCCACAGTGCCATTGGTCGAGTTCAGCGAGGCGGTCAGGGTGATGGTCGAAGTATCGACGCCGGCACCAATGCCCTGCGCGGTTGCGGTGATGACCGAACCGTTCCAGCCGACGCTGCTCACGTACTTCGACGACTGGGCCTCGTAACCACTCCAGCCACTGCCCGGCAGCGAGTTGTTCGACGACGCATATTCAGCAACGGCAGTGCGCAGGGCCGAAGCCGCCAGCACGACTTCCGAGACCTTCGACTTCTTGGTGTAATCGGAGTACGCCGGCAGCGCGATAGCGGCCAGGATGGCGATGATCGCGACGACGATCATCAGTTCGATCAGGGTGAAGCCCTTCTGGTTCTTCATGGTGGTACATCCCCAAGATAAGTGGTGGTTGATGTCGGGGGTGGCGACCGACCGGCCAGATGGCCGGATGAGCAGGCTGCCCGTCCCCGCGGGTGGATCAACGCAGGTTACGTGCCAAACTGCCATGGCAGCGTCTCCCCGATTTCCCCGCGCCAATGATGGCAGCAATTTCGCGGATGGGAACCCCCCTGAGATCAATCTGCGATGGACGCGGCAATGTGACGCGGTACGTCACCTTTCGTCTCGTCAGGTCGAAAACCCTGCGCGGCGTCACGCCAGCAGGCTCCCCGGACGGCCTTGAACCGGCTACCATCGCCGGTCAGGATGCCCGCCTGGGGATGGCGGGCCTTGGGGAGCCAACATGTCTGTCAGTCGCAATGCGATCAAGAAAGAGCCCGTGGCGCGTAGCACCATGGAGCTGCAGCCGTTTGTCTGGGAGGGGACCGACAAGCGGGGTATCAAGATGAAAGGCGAGCAGTTGGCGAAGAACGCCAATCTGGTGCGCGCCGAACTACGCAAGCAGGGGATCAATCCCGGCCAGGTCAAGCCGAAGCCGAAGCCGCTGTTCGGCGCAGCTGGCAAGCCGGTGAATGCCAAGGACATCGCTTTCTTCAGCCGGCAGATGGCCACGATGATGAAATCCGGCGTGCCGATCGTCTCGGCACTGGAAATCATTGCCAGCGGGCACAAGAACCCGCGCATGAAGAAGATGGTGGATGGGATCCGGGCTGACATCGAGGGCGGTTCTTCGCTGAACGAGGCAATCAGCCGCCATCCTGTCCAGTTCGACGAGCTCTACCGCAACCTGGTGCGCGCAGGTGAAAGCGCCGGTGTGCTGGAGACGGTGCTGGACACCATCGCCTCCTATAAGGAGAACATCGAAGCGCTGAAGGGCAAGATCAAGAAGGCCCTGTTCTACCCGGCCATGGTGCTGGTAGTGGCCTTTCTGGTAAGTACCATCCTGCTCGTATGGGTCGTCCCTCAATTCGAAGAAGTCTTCACCAGCTTCGGTGCGGACCTCCCGGCCTTCACAAAGATGGTCGTGGGACTATCTCGATTCATGGTTAGCTGGTGGCTGCCCATCGTGATCGTGATCGTCGCTGCGGTCGTTGGAACGATCATGGCCTACAAGCGGTCGCCAAAGATGCAGCATGGCTTGGATCGGGCCATCCTGAAGGTGCCGGTGATCGGCCAGATCATGCACAACAGCTCGATCGCTCGTTTCGCCCGGACCACGGCGGTGACCTTCAAAGCGGGCGTGCCGCTGGTTGAGGCGCTGGGCATCGTGGCCGGCGCCACCGGCAACAAGGTCTACGAAGAAGGCGTGCTGCGCATGCGCGACGACGTCTCGGTCGGCTACCCGGTCAACATGGCCATGAAGCAGTTGAACCTGTTCCCGCACATGGTCATCCAGATGACCGGCATCGGCGAAGAGGCCGGCGCCCTGGACGCCATGTTGTTCAAGGTGGCTGAATACTACGAGCAGGAGGTCAACAATGCCGTGGATGCCTTGAGCAGCCTGCTGGAACCGATGATCATGGTGTTCATTGGTACCATTGTCGGTGGCTTGGTCATCGCGATGTACCTGCCCATCTTCAAACTCGGCGCCGTCGTCGGCTAAAGGTATCAATGGCATTTCTCGACCAGCACCCCGGCCTCGGCTACCCCGCCGCGGCCGCCCTGGGACTGCTGCTGGGCAGTTTCCTGAACGTGGTCATCCTGCGGCTGCCCAAGCGGCTGGAGTGGCAGTGGAAGCGCGATGCGCGCGAAGTCCTGGAGGAACCGGACTTCTATGAACCACCCCCACCGGGGATCGTGGTCGAGCCGTCGCACTGCCCGCACTGCAAGCACAAGCTGAGCTGGTACGAGAACATCCCGCTGTTCAGCTGGATCATCCAGGGCGGCAAGTGCCGCCACTGCAAGGCGCCGATCTCGCTGCAGTACCCGCTGGTGGAGGCGCTGACCTCGGTGTTGGTGCTGGCCTGCGTCTGGCAGTTCGGTTTCGGCTGGCAGGGCTTCGGCGCGATCGTGCTGACCTGTTTCCTGATCGCCCTGTCCGGCATCGACCTGCGAACGCAGCTGCTGCCCGACCAGTTGACCCTGCCGCTGATGTGGCTGGGGCTGATAGGCAGCATCGACAATCTGTACATGCCGGCCAAGCCCGCCCTGGTGGGCGCGGCGGTGGGTTACCTGTCGCTGTGGACGGTCTGGTGGCTGTTCAAGCAGCTGACCGGCAAGGAAGGCATGGGCCACGGCGACTTCAAGCTGCTGGCGGCCCTGGGCGCCTGGTGCGGGCTGAAGGGCATCTTGCCGATCATCCTGCTGTCGTCGGTGCTGGGCGCCATCATCGGCTCGATCTGGCTGTACAGCCGCGGCCGTGACCGCGCCACGCCCATCCCGTTCGGGCCGTACCTGGCCATCGCCGGCTGGCTGTACTTCATGTGGGGTGCGCCACTGGTGGAGCAGTACCTGGTGATGAGCGGGCTGCGCTGAGGGGAGTCCCCATGAGCCGCTATGTGGTTGGCCTGACCGGCGGCATCGCCTCGGGCAAGAGTGAGGTGACCCGGCGCTTCGAGGCGCTGGGGATCGTGGTGGCCGACGCCGATCTGGCTGCACGGGCCGTGGTGGCTGCCGGCAGCCCGGCGCTGGCCCGTATCGCCGAGCGTTTCGGCGCCGACATGCTGCTGGCCGACGGCAGCCTGGACCGGGCCCGGCTGCGCGCCCATGTGTTTGCCGACCCGGCCGAGCGGACGGCACTGGAAGCCATCACCCACCCGGCCATCCGCCTGCTGATGCAACAGCAGTGCGAGCAGGCCGCCAGCCCCTATGCAATTGCCGCCATTCCGCTGTTGACGGAGGTTGGTGGGCGGCAGGCCTATCCGTGGCTGGACCGGGTGCTGCTGGTGGATGCGCCGGAAGCCGTGCAGCATGCCCGGCTGATGCTGCGTGACGGCATCGACGCCGCGCTGGCCGACCAGATGATTGCCGCCCAGGGCAGCCGCGCGCAGCGCTTGGCGCTGGCCGACGATGTGGTGGTCAATGATGGGCAGCCGGAAGACCTGCAGGTGCAGGTGGAACGGCTGCACCTGCGGTATCTGGAGTTGGCTGGGGGTTGAGGCCGGGTTGCCGGCCAGCGGCCGGCACTACCGAAGCGCGTCCATGCATGGCGTGGATCTACTGATCGGGCGTCCATACGGGGCGTGGATCTACTGTAGAGCCGAGCCTATGCTCGGCTCCGGGAGCCCAAGGCAGCCGAGCATGGGCTCGGCTCTACACGGACGTCAGGGCCAGGGCCGACCAACGCCGGCATCTACCGTTTACAGTGGCTTCGGCGAGAACGTCAGGGTGGCGATCACGCCGCGTTCGCCGCCGGGGCGCACGCTCACCTGCCAGCCGTACAGATCGCACAGGCGGCTGACGATCGACAGGCCGATACCACCGCCCTGCGAATGGCCGGCATGGGTGCCGCGGTAGCCACGCTGGAACAGCTTGGCGGCATCTTCTTCGCTCAGGCCCGGGCCACTGTCGGTCACCGACACCGAGTTGGTACCGACGAACACGCGTACCTCGCCGTCCTGCGAGTACTTCACCGCATTGCCGATCAGGTTGCCCAGCGCCACCGACAGGGCCGCTTCGGGCGCATCGATCACCAGGTTGCGCTCCCCTTCCAGCAGCAGCTCCAGCGGCTTGCCGCCCAGCTGTGCGCGATGTGCATCGAGCAGCTGCTCGGCCACGCGGGCGACGTTGCTGGTGCCCTGCCCGCGCTCGTTGCGCGACAGCAGCAGCAGCGCGCCGATCAGGTCACTGCACTGCTGTTCGGCGCGCTGGATGCGCTGCAGGCGCTGCAGCACCTTCTCGTCCAGGCCGGGCCGGGTCAGCAGCAGTTCGGTGGCGCCTCGGATCACCGCCAGCGGCGTGCGCAGCTCATGGCTGACGTCTGCATTGAACTCGCGGTCGCGCTGCACCACTTCGGTCAGCCGCGAGGAATAGTCGTCCAGCGCCTGGGCCAGCTGCCCCACTTCGTCGTCGGGGAAGCGTGGCGCCAAGGGTTCGGGATCACTGGTGCCGCCGCGATAGGCACGCAGCCGCGCGGCCAGGTCCGACACCGGCTTCATCACCTTCGATGCCGACCACCAGCCCAGCACCAGCGACAGCACGCTGAACACCAGCACCGACAGCACCAGCGCGCGGTTGAGCTGCTTGCCGCCACGCACGCTGTCGGTCATGTCGTAGGCGAGGAAGAACCAGGCGTCATTCGCTTTGCGTACGGCGAGCTTGTAAGCGTAGGGCTGTCCTTGCTCGTCGGTGCCGCTCAGGTTGTAGTTGCCGTTCTGCAGATCGGCCCATTGCGGCCAGGATTCACGCGCCTTGTCGAACTTGTCGGCCGAGTAGGCGTATGCACGGATCTGCTGCACAGGCACGGCCGGATTGCGCCCTGGGTGCTCATAGAAGCGGCGGGCGTACTCTTCGATGTTGTGGTTGATCACGTCCTCCACCAGCTGGTTTTCCACGCGCATGCGGGCCCAGTTGGTGGCGAACGCGAACAGTGTTGTCAGGCAGAAGCCCAACAACACGAACGACACGATGATGCGGCTGCGCAGGCGTCGCCGATACGGCGTGCGTCGGCGCTCCCCCTTGGCTGCCACGGAATCAGGCTTCCGGGGTGGCGATGCGGTATCCGATGCCATGGCGGGTCTGGATCAGCGGCACTTCAAACGGCTTGTCGACCACCGCACGCAGGCCATGGATATGCACCCGCAGCGAATCCGAATCGGGCAGCTCCTCGCCCCACACGCGGGTTTCCAACTCCTGGCGGGTCACCACGGCCGGGGCCGCTTCCATCAGCGCCTGCAGGATCTTCAGCGCGGTCGGGTTGAGCTGCAGCAGCTTGCCCTGGCGGCGGACTTCCAGCGTATCCAGGTTGTATTCCAGGTCGCCGGTTTCCAGCACGCGGGTCTGCACGCCCTTGCCGCGGCGCGACAGGGCATTCAGGCGCACTTCCACTTCCTGCAGCGCGAACGGCTTGATCAGGTAGTCATCGGCACCGGAATCGAAACCCGCCAGCTTGTTGTCCAGCGAATCCCGGGCAGTCAGCATCAGTACCGGCGTCTGCTTGCGCGCTTCATTGCGCAGCTTGCGGCACACTTCGATGCCGTCCATGCCAGGCAGGTTGAGGTCCAGCACGATCGCGTCGAACTCGTGCACGACGGCCAGGTGCAGGCCAGTGACACCATCGGCCGCGAAGTCCACGGTGTGGCCACGATCCTCAAGGTAGTCGCCCAGGTTGGCGGCGATGTCGCTGTTGTCTTCGATTACGAGAATGCGCACTGGAACCTCTGGTTCTTGAAGGGTCGTCGGGGGGCCAGGCCCACCCCTGCAGGATGGACCTGCCTGAGTGGACGCGACGTCTACCTGCTGAACGATACAGGTTCCATTCTTAACATTTCGTACCGGCGCCGCGACCGGCGCGAATGGCCTGGGCCGGGGCCGTCGGTCAGCGGCTCATCCGCTGCTGGTCGGTCATCGCGCGGCGGCTTTCTTCCTGGGCCTTGCGGCGCTGGGCCACGGTCAGGCAGACGCTCTGCGGCATGCTGCTGCCGGTCAGGCGCTCGCGGCGGCAGATCATGCGGCTGTCGGCATGGGCACGGGTCATGATCGTGTTGACGATCTCCTGCTCGTTGAAGACGTCGTTACGCTCCTGCGGCGCAAGCTCATCAACCTTCTCGCGGCCATTCATCTTGATCTTGATGCGGTTCAGTGCCTGCTGCACCCGGCTCTTGTCCTCCAGCCCGATCTCGCTGTAGTCCTCGCTGCCGATGGCCGCTTCAACGCGGCGGATCTGCTCGGCCACCGGTGCGCCGCCGTCCATCCGAACGCCTTGCTTCTCGGCCTTGGCGTGCACAGTGGCAACCAGGCCCAGCGACAGCATCAGGGCCAGCGTGGTCTTGCGGTACATAACGCACTCCAGGTTCTTCCATGAATGGGGACCAACTTTACGACTCCGCCGATGCGCCCACAAGGGACGCTCGGCAGGGTGACCGTTGGCGATGCCTTGCGATCAGGGCTTGTAGTTGTTGAAGCGCTGGGTGTCGTTGAGCGTCTTGCGGCTTTCTTCCTGCGCCCTGCGGCGTTGCGCCACGGTCAGGCAGACACTCTGCGGCATGTTGCTGCCGGTGCTGCGCTCGCGACGGCAGACCATGCGGCTGTCGGCGTGGGCGCGGGTCATGATCGTGTTGATCACTTCCTGGTCGTTGAAGACCTGGGTCTGGTCGTGGGGGCTGAGCTGCTCCACGTGCTGGTGGTCACCCACCGTCAGTTTGATCCGACCCAGCGCCTGCTGCACCCGGCTCTTGTCCTCCAGGCCGATCTCGCTGTAGTTCTCTGAATTGATCGCCTTCTCGACTGCCTGGATCTGCTCGGCCACCGGTGCCTTGGCGTCGAACTTCACTTCACTCTTTTCTGACTTCGCCTGCGCCGTTGCGGCCAGGCCCAGGCACACCATCAGGGCAATCGG
The DNA here is from genome assembly GCF_059416125.1 of Stenotrophomonas sp. GW821-FHT09E08. Classification (NCBI taxonomy): domain Bacteria; kingdom Pseudomonadati; phylum Pseudomonadota; class Gammaproteobacteria; order Lysobacterales; family Lysobacteraceae; genus Stenotrophomonas; species Stenotrophomonas sp. GW821-FHT09E08. The sequence continues at coordinate 209,293 of NZ_JBWKOO010000002.1, read as the reverse complement.
GGTCATGCGTTGCATCACTACCTCCATGTTCGTCCATGATTGAACGGCTAGAAACGGGAATCTGTCGATGTGGCCATGCGCAGCGCAAGGCAGGTGTGGGACACGGGGATCAGCGCCCGGAAGGCGGAACGAGGTTGCTGTAGCTGCGCTGGTCGTTGATCAGGGCCTTGCCCTTCTCCTCGATACGGCGCCGCTCGGCCACGGTCAGGCAGCGCCCCTTGGGCATGTTGCTGCCGGTGGTGCGCTGGTAGGTACAGATCTGGCGGCTGTCGTCATGGCCACGGGTCAGCAGGGTGTTGATCCGCTCCTGCTCGTTGAACACGTCGGCCTGCTCCTGCGGTGGCAGCTCCTGCACGGTCTGGCGTTCGCCCATCCGCGAGCGGATCCGCTCCAGTGACTGCTGCACGCGGCTGCGGTCCTCGTTGGACAACTCGGCGTATTCAGGAGTGGCCAAGGCTGCCTCCACCTGGCGGATCTGTCCGGCCACCGGCGCCTGCCGGTCCATCTGTAGGGCGGTCTTTTCCGGCTTGGCGGCAGCCGCGCCGGACAGCCCCAGCAACAACGCGATCATCGTGATGCGGTACATCGCCAGCCTCCGATCCATCCAGGAACGATGCGCGTCACTCTACGGCCGTCACGCGGCCTCCACAAGGGGCCTTCGGCAGGCATAAAAAAGACCCAGGCGGTGCCCCCGCCTGGGTCTGAAGTTGTATCCCGATACCGATCCTGCTGAGAGGCAGAGCTGCGGTTCGCTGAAGCCTACGCCGGCACCGATTAAAGGCTCGTTAAAGCCGGCATCATTTGCCCATGAGAATCATAATTACTTGAAATATCAGGGTTTTCTAAGCTTCTCGACGTGCTCGATGATACGCGTGGCGACATCCACTCCGCAGGCGGCTTCGATCCCTTCCAGCCCAGGCGTGGAATTGATTTCCAGCACCAGTGGCCCGCGCGCGGAGCGGATCAGGTCCACCCCGCACACGGAGAGTCCCAGTGCCTTGGCCGAACGTACTGCCACCTGTTGCTCGGCGCGGCTGGCCTTGGCCGCTACCGCGGTCCCCCCGGCATGCAGGTTGGAGCGGAAATCACCTTCCGGCGCCTGCCGCTGCATGGACGCCACCACCTGGTCACCCACCACGAAGCAGCGCAGGTCGGCGCCCTTGGCCTCGCCAATGAACTCCTGCATCAGGAAGTTGGCGTACAGACCACGCAGGGCCTCGACGATGCCGCGCGAAGCGCTGGCCTTCTCGGTAAGGATCACGCCCCGCCCCTGGGTGCCCTCGTTGAGCTTCACCACGTGCGGCGGCGGGCCGAGCATGGATAGCAGGTCGACGGTGTCATCGGGGTTGTCGCCGAACACGGTGACCGGCATGTCGATGCCCTTGGCCGCCAGCAACTGGTGCGCGCGCAGCTTGTCGCGCGAACGCAGGATCGCATCGGACGGATTGGGGGTGCGTGCGCCCATCAGCTCGAACTGGCGCAGCACGGCGGTGCCATAGCGGGTGATCGAGGCGCCGATGCGCGGAATGACCATGTCCACACCGGTCATCGGCCGGCCCTTGTAGTGCATCGAAAAGCCATCGGCAGCGATGCGCATGTAGCAGCGCAGCGGATCGAGGATGCGTACGGTATGGCCGCGCGCGCGCGCCGCTTCGACCAGCCGGCGGGTGGAGTACAGGGTGCTGTTGCGGGACAGGATGGCGAGCTTCATCGCGGCGGGATCGGACGGCAGGCGCGCAGCATAGCGCGGGCGTGTGGCGGGTGGATGATGCTCTGCGAACGGCGACATCTGCTCGCCTGGCAGTGCTGTGCGAAGATGCCCCTGCCGGCCAATGGACAGGACACGGCCGGCTTGCACAAACCAAGGAGAACCACAGATGCGAATGGGAATTCCGCTGTTGTTGCTGTTTGGCCTGGTGGGAGGCACCGCAGACGTACAGGCTGCGCCGACCCATGCAGTCTCCCGGCTCTACTTCGATGCCAACAACACCCTGATCGGCCAGGGCCTGCGCTACTGCACGGGCAAGACCCAGCACCAGGGCGTTGCCTCACACGCCAATACCCGCTGGATCGATGTTTCCTACGCCTGCCAGGGCGACTCGACCGACGTTTCCTATGGCAGCTGGGTGCCTGCGCAACTGCGGCAGGACTTCTGCACGCTGTACGACGCCTGCACGTCACTGATGCCGTGGCCGGAACCCGGCCTGCCCGGCCCCCTCGGCAACGGCTTCTACTCAGACTGACGGCCCGTAGCCGCCTCACTGTCTCCGGCGATGGCTGCACCGTCGCCGGAGACTCCACCCACTACACCCCGGAGACCTCATGCCGTTGACGATCCTTCCGCGTTTCTCCGAAGTGGATGTACTCGGCCACGTCACCAACACCGCCCTGCCCGTCTGGTTCGAGGAAGGTCGCCAGGAGATCTTCCGCCATTTCAGCCGCGAGGCCAGCATGCGCGACCTGACGCTGATCCTGCGCCGCTACGAGATCGACTTCCTGCAGCAGATACAGCCGGGACACGAAGTGCGCATCCAGACCCGTATCGAAAACATCGGCCGCTCCTCGCTGTCGATCGTGCAGCAGGCGTTCCAGTTCGAGGCCCTGGTGGCCAGCGGGCGCTGCGTGATGGTGCATTTCGACTACACAACCAACGCCTCGCGCGCCATCGATGCAGAGCAGCGCCGGGCGTTGTCAGGGCTGTTTACCGAGGAGTATGCGCAACAGGTGCAGGCGGCAGGCGCATGAGCCATACGGAAGTCCGGTCATACGCACCCGGTACTGCCCGCAGCCCATTTCTTCATCTTTTCCAGCGCTTTCCCGGCCTGCATCGACGACGCATGCCGGAACCTCCTTGTTTGATTCGACGCAGTCTAACCTGTGACCGAGGGCCGCTGATCCGCGCGGGGCAAGCGCAGCGAGAAGCCCCCATCGCGGACACGCACGGCCAATGCGGTTTCCCGCCATTCCACAGGCAGCGCCAATGCCGTATGTGGCGTGGGGATGCGTGTGATCGCCTCGAACGTCCAGTGTTCCTCATAGGCTTCGCAGCAAAGCGTTCCGTCATCGCCGACCGCGATCACATCGATCCAGGCCCCACTCCGGGTCTTGCCGCTGCCGCCCATCGCACGGCGGCCAATGGCCTGCCAACGCCCCTGCCAGTGGACGAGCCATACGCCCTCGATGGGACGCAGATCCCCATCAAGCACGCTTCCCGCCACCACCACGCATCGACCGGACGGGCTGGCAATGACCGTCTCCAGATCGCAGGCGTGACGGTCACTGGGCTCGCCATCAAGACAGAGCGCGTACGGGCAGATGCGCGCGAACAAGGTCGGATGCGCAGTCAGGCGCAGGTCGTCGGGAAGCAGCGGGATGGCCTGCAGCACCCGGGCATCAGGCAGGACATGCCGCAACACCTGCGGCAACCCGGCGGACAGCGCCGGATGCTCCTGTTCCAGCCATAAACCCCGGCAGGGGCGCAGCGTGGTCGATCGACTGGGAATATCCCGCAACCACATCGCGGCTTCGGCATCCCCGCCAAGCTGCCGGCGCTCGTGCAGCTCCTGCCAGAACAGGCTGGGAACAATCGCCAGCAGGTGCATCACCCTCTTGTCCGCTTCGTCGTAGACGATCACCGCTTCGCTGCGATCGCTGTAGCCACTGGCCACGCGCAGCGCGCTTCCTGCCAGCGCCTGCCACTCACTGCTGGCATCGCGACTGCCGTTGGTCGATACGCCTTCAACGATGGCGCCATCGCGCAGCACCTGGGTGCTGTAGGCAGGTCCGCCCATACCCAGCTCGCCCCAGTCCAGCAGCACATCGTGCGTGGGCGGCCGAGTGGCAAAGGGCAGCGTCGCCCGCGAGCGCAGCTGTGCGCCGCCTACGGCATCGCCAACCAGATCGAAGCGCTGCAGCACGCCGCCCAGGGCAAGGCATGCGGCCAGGCCAACGACCACGCCCAAGGGCGACCACCAGGCCACGCAGATGGCGACCCAAGCCAGGAACGGCAGCCATTGGGTATATCGGCGGAGGGTGATGCGATCAACAATCATGCGGGTGTGGTGGCTGTGACTGCGCACCATTCAAACCTTCAATGCACTGCCAGGCAATGGGGTTCGAACCAGCATTGCCGCTAGACTTTCGTTGATGATGGAATCGATGACCACCATGACGGGCCAGAATCTTCTGCAGGACGTGCTGCCGCGATGGCGAACCCTGGCGAAGGCGCCGGGCCTACCGCGCCGCACGTTACGTCTGCCGGATTGGCAGGCGGACTGGAACGCGGGCATGGCCCTGCTTGCACGTCATGCGCGCAATGGCGGTGAACCGGCACAGGATCCGCTGCAGGGGCATGCGGCGCTGGAGCATGCCTACGGCTGGGAAGCAGCCGCCCAGACCGGCAGCAACCTGCTGCTGAAAGGCATCGACCGCGGTTTCGCCCCCACGGCATTGCAGCAGATGCATGCCGACGTAGCAGATCTGTGGCTCGAGCATGCGCGTTTGCTGGCCGTTGCCAGGGACAGCCTGCAACAGCAAGGCCACGACATCATGCTGACCGCCTCGTTGCAGCCACGCACAACGCAGCACTACGAATTCGCACTGCAATTGTTGTCACTGGGCGTGCTGCTGGATGCGCAGGAACGCCTTCCGGCGTTGGTGGAGAAGGTGCTCTGTTTCGACACCGACCGCGTGCTGGACTACCTCAGCGCGCCCGCGCTGGGCCTGGTGGAAGCCAGTGATGAGGTCTTTCATCCGCGACCGTTCGCCGAGCTGTTCGCACCGCTGCGCGACGGTGAAGCGTTCGACCCTTCACTGCTGGCCGGCTACCTGCAGGTGCAGTACCGCGACTTCTTCCTGCTGCCGCCAAAGGCTCAGAAGCGGACCCGGCGCCTGATCGGGCCGAACGCGTGGGGCTACTGGGCATTTGAAGTGGCTGCGCTGGTGGTGCTGTATGGCGGTGACGACGCCACGCTGCGCACCTGCCCCCACTACCCTTCCGACCTGGTGGACTTCGCCCGGCGTTGAGTCAGGCACCCGGCAGGCCGGAAACACCGCCGAATCGATTCTCTTCCTCGTTGCCCGGCAGGAGTATGACAGGAAAGAGGACGAACACACCCAACGGGATGAAGGCGATCACCACGTACCAGCCAGACTCGTCGATGTCATGCAGTCGTCGAACGGCCAGGGCCAGCATCGGCGGAAGGAGGACGATGACCGCGCAGACCGTCATGACACTCCCCAGCGTCCGGAACGGCTCGAAGGCCTCCCAATCGAGCAGCACGGTGCCCGTCAGCCAGTATCCGCCGTCCATCAAGGTGTAGCCCACTGCCATCACAAGGGCAACAGACAGGGAGTACGACCAGAACTCTTTCCGGTTGGATCGCCCTGAAAAATCAAAGCAACGCCTGAGGGGCAAAAGTGCGGGAATCATTCGCGCTCCGGGCAGCGGACGATGGGAGGCAAGGGTTAACGATCTTTTAGCATCCCCAAGCCCAGCACCAACTGAACCCTGCGGCCCGGCGGACCCGGCAGACAGCGGAGGTTGCAGGAGGCCGCCGCGGCAGCCGCGCAGCCGGAGACGCAGCGCGAACTACCGCACATTTCCATAGGCGTGGGCATTCTGAATCGGATCACTGGCTTGCAGCAGTGGCGGATTGGTCGAATTCCAGTTTTCCAGAATGGCGCCTCTGCTAACGTCACGACTCACTCATGGATTCGAGGTTTTGAATGGCTGCGATTTCTTTTCCGCTGATGCTGGCACTGCTTTCCACCCAGGCCCCGATGGCCGCAAACGCGGAAGGTGACTACACCAGAGCCGCGGGGGCTTCGATCGGGCCTGGCATCTGCGACCCCGGCATGGACATGCTGCCGAACGGCGGAGGGGTGGTGATCCGGCGCTGCGGCAAGAATGGAACGGTCGCTGGCGTTGGCAGCAATATCGATGCTGCGACGGCCAACACCAATGGCCTCCTTGCCGTCGCCGAGGAAGGTCCCGTCTGCAGTGTCTTCGCGCGCGACCCCTATGTCAGCCTCCGGGCACCGGGTGTCGGTATCAAGGCGCAGTGCAGTTCCACGCCGCTTTCCGCCTATGGCATGACGACCACCACTGCGGGACAGAACGTACTTGAGCTGGCCATCAACCTGGCGGCGACGCAGGCCTGGTGCAATGTCGACTACTACAATGGTTCGGCGCATGGCTATAAGTATCCCTACACCTGCAACCGCCCGGGCCAGTCCTGGAGCGTTGCCGGCCTTGGCTCCAGCGTCGACGATTCAAACGCAATGGCAATGCGGCTTGTGAAGAAATCTTCCAAAACCGGTACGCACTGCTATTTTGACAACGCCCAGTTGAATGGCGTCGTCTTCCGCGCATACCTGCACTGCAACGGATCGACCTATACCGGTTTCGGGAGCTCTGTGACTGCTGCGGCCAAGGACGCGGCTGCGCAAGCGGGCGCATAAGCTACTCGGGCTGTGGTTCGGAAGAGCCACAGCCCGACGCATTGAAGAATGAGGTTCCGGCGCCGTTGCCCCACGCTGGACTGGGGTGTGGTTCAACGATTGCGCCGCGTCTGCCTGGGGTGAATACCCTGGAGACATGGAGCGGGCGATGGGAATCGAACCCACGTCAGTAGCTTGGGAAGCTACAGCTCTACCATTGAGCTACGCCCGCGTTGCGGTGGAAAGTCTATGCGGAGCGGCCGGTGTTGCGCAATGGTGGCCGGTCCATCCTGCCATGCAGCGACGGGGTCGGAGCCCTTTCCCTGCGGAAAGGACCCCGACCCCGCTCTGGATCAGAAGCTGCCGCTGACGGTGGCGAAGACCGAGGCATCACGGGCGCGCTTCTGCGCGGCCGTGGTGCTCAGGCCAACGTTGCCCTGCAGGCCGAACAGGTCCATGCGCGCACCCAGCACGGCGGTGGCGTAGTTCTTGTCGAAGTCCAGGCCCGGCACGCGGTAGCTGCCCAGTTCCGGCAGCGTCTGCAGCCAGGCGCTGGCCTGCTTGGTGTCCTCGAACTCGTGGTCGTAGGTCACCTGCACGTACGGCTTGACGGTGCCGCCATCGAAGCGGGCCTGCCAGCCGATACGGCCGACGGTGGAGTCGACGTTCTGGCGGTCGTAGCCCAGGGCGGTGGCCAGCGTGCCGGCGGCGGCGCTTTCGCTGTAACCGTCGATCTTGACCTTCTGCCAGATCACCGCAGCGACCGGACCATGGCGGAAGCCACCTTCGGTGCCGAACTCATAACCGGCGTTCAGTGCAGCAGTCAGGTTGCTGCCATCCGGCGAACCACCGTGCTCGCGGGTGGCCGGGCCCAGCTGGACCTTGCGGTTCACGTCATACGACAGCCAGGTGTAGCTGACCTGGCCGTTGACCCAGACGCGGTCGCCGTACCATGCCGCAAACAGGCCGGCAGTGGTGTCCTTCTGGGTGAAGTCGCCACGGCTGTTGCCGAAGTCGGCATTCAGGCGGCCGAAGCCGGCGAAGCCGCCGAGCACCACGCCGTCGCGCGCCCAGTCGATGCCGAACAGGCCGGCCGGAGCGAGGCCGTCATACAGGTCCGCGTGGTCGTAGCGCTGCAGGTCGCCACGCACGCCACCCCACCACGACAGGCCATCGGCCGGACGGGCGCCCAGGTGATTGCTGACCTGATCGGCACGCGAGCGGCCGATGGTCTGTGCCGAGTGGCTCAGCACCTGCTGCAGGCGCGGTGCTTCCAGCACCGAAACGGCGTACTGACCCAGCAACTGGTGGCCAGCGACGGTCGGATGCACGCCATCGGCGAACAGATAGGTCTGGTACGCATCCGGGCTGACATAGCTGGTCGGATTGCAGGTCAGGATGCTGACCGTCGAGTTGTTCGGATCGATCTTGCAGGCGGTGCTGGTGACGTTGGTGAAACCGTACATGGCCGGGTTGGCAGCCACTTCACTCAGCACGGTGAACGTATCCAGCGGAATGAACTCGATGCCGGCCTGCTTCAGGCCACCATACAGGGCCTTGTTGTAACCCGCGGACAGCGCAGTGGCGGTGGCCGCATTCGGGCCACGGAATGCAGGAGTCAGGCCGACGTTCGGCAGGTTCGGCACCAGCACGTACTGTGCCCCCGCCTGCTTCAGCGCGCCAACCAGGGCAATCTGATCGGTAACGGCTGCGCCGATGATGGCCTGGGCCTGCGTCGGAGCGCCAGCTGCAGCGAACAGGTCGTTGGCGCCACCCCATACGGTGTACAGGGCATTGCGATCTGCCTTGCCGCCGTTCGCAGCCAGGTAACGGTTAGCCTGCGTCTTCAGCGACGGGATGACGCCCAGCGCGCTCGGTACGTCCACGCTGACACGGGCACCGCCTGCGGCGTAATTGTCACCGTTCTGGCCATTGCCGTTGGCGCCGTTGTTGAGGCCGTAGTAGTTGGCCACCTGTTGTGACCACACCCAGCCCGGGTTGGTGGTGAACTGACCGGTGGCCCCCTGGGTGGCCGCCGGCAGCAGCGGACGGAAGTAACCGGCGTCGGTCAGGCTGTCACCGAAGAACACGGCCTTCGAGTACGGGTTTTCGCCTGCCATGGCCGGAAGCGCGGCCAGCGCGATCGCGGCCGCCATCAGGGAGCGGATCGGGTGTTTGCTGAGCTGCATGTAGAAACTCCTGTGGGGAAGATAGGTAGGAATCCGGCGCACGTACGCCGGCGCACGGTGAATGGTTTCACCGCGCCGCCTTTTGCTCACGCTGCGCCGCCGCATGGATTGTCGCCTGATCGCCTGACAGTGCGCTGTGCCAGCGTTGGCGCCCGGAGGAAGTTGCAAGCATTCCGATCCTGACGTGCCATCAGCGACAATGAGCGGATGAACATCCAGCTCAATGGCGAACCGCGTACCCTGCCCGCTTCGGCGACCCTCCACGACCTGCTCGAGGCCGAACAGCTGCTGCAGCGCCGGGTGGCGGTGGAGGTCAACGGCGAGATCGTCAGCCGCAGCCGCCATGGCGAACATGCGCTGGCCGAAGGCGACGTGGTGGAGATCGTGCACGCGCTGGGCGGGGGCTGATGGCCGGGGTCGGATCCCATCGAATTGCGATGGGCTCTGCCCCAGAACCACTTCGCAGCGGGTCAGAGCCCTTTGCCCTGGCAAAGGGATCCGACCCAGCCCTCTACGTGACCCCATCTTCAGGCGGATAAGCGATAATCGCGCCATGAACGTTCAAGTCTCCCCCGATTCGCTGGTGATCGCCGGCAAGACCTATGGCTCGCGGCTGCTGACCGGCACCGGCAAGTTCAAGGATCTGGAAGAAACCCGCCTGGCCACCGAGGCTGCAGGCGCCCAGATCGTCACCGTGGCCATCCGCCGCACCAACATCGGGCAGAACCCGGGCGAGCCGAACCTGCTCGACGTGCTGCCGCCGGAGCGTTTCACCATCCTGCCCAACACCGCCGGCTGCTACACCGCCGAGGATGCCGTGCGCACCTGCCGCCTGGCCCGTGAGCTGCTGGACGGCCACAACCTGACCAAACTCGAAGTGCTGGGCGACCAGAAGTCGCTGTACCCGGACGTGGTGCAGACCCTCAAGGCCGCCGAGCAGCTGGTCAAGGACGGTTTCGAGGTGATGGTCTACACCTCCGACGACCCGATCCTGGCCAAGCGCCTGGAAGAGATCGGCTGCGCTGCGGTGATGCCGCTGGCCGCGCCGATCGGTTCGGGCCTGGGCATCCAGAACAAGTACAACCTGCTGCAGATCATCGAAGACGCCAAGGTGCCGATCATCGTCGACGCCGGCGTCGGCACCGCTTCGGATGCGGCGATCGCGATGGAGCTCGGCTGCGATGGCGTGCTGATGAACACCGCCATTGCCGGCGCACGCCACCCGGTGCTGATGGCCAGCGCCATGCGCAAAGCGGTCGAAGCCGGACGCGAGGCCTTCCTGGCCGGGCGAATCCCGCGCAAGCGCTATGCCAGTGCGTCGTCGCCGATTGACGGGTTGATCGGCTGATGACCAATCCTTTCGACAGCGCGGGTTCCAAGGCCCCGCCCAAGCCCTTCACGGTCAGTGAAGGTCGCCGCGAAGTGCGCAGTTTCGTGCTGCGTCAGGGCCGCTTCACTCCGGCCCAGCAGCGCGCGTTCGACGAACGCTGGCCACGCTTCGGCCTGGACTACAGCGGCCAGCCGCGTGACCTGGATGCGACCTTCGGCCGTCCCGCGCACAAGGTGCTGGAAATCGGCTTCGGCAATGGCGCGGCCATGCGCTTCGCCGCCCAGCACGACCCGTCGCGCGACTACATCGGCATCGAGGTGCACGCCCCGGGTGTGGGCCGCCTGCTGAACGCGCTGGCCGATGACAACGCCGATCACGTGCGCCTGTACCACCACGATGCGGTGGAGGTGCTGCAGAACGAGATCGCCGATGGCGCGCTGGATGAAGTGCGCATCTACTTCCCGGATCCGTGGCACAAGAAGCGCCACAACAAGCGCCGCCTGCTGCAGCCGGCGTTCGCCGAACTGATCGTGCGCAAGCTGCGCCCGGGCGGCCGCCTGCACTGCGCCACCGACTGGGAGGACTACGCCGAGCAGATGTGGGACGTGCTGGACGCCACCGCTGGCCTGGTCAACCGCGCCGGTCCGCGTGGCAGCGTGCCGCGCCCGGACTGGCGGCCGCAGACCCACTTCGAGACCCGCGGCCAGAAGCTCGGCCATGGCGTCTGGGACCTGTTGTACGACCGCACCTGACGATCGCCTGAGGACGCCGCTCCCCACATGGATACCGCGCTGACGCTGACCAACGACATGAAGCTCGTGCTCGGGCTGGTCGGCTTCACGATGGCGATGTTCCTGTTCGAGCGCATCCGCGCCGACGTGGTCGCGCTGGTGGTGCTGGTGGTGCTCGGCGTCACCGGCCTGATCGCGCCGGAGGAAATCTTCGGTGGTTTCTCCGGTAACGCGGTGATGAGCATCATCGCCACCACCATCCTCGGTGCCGGCCTGGACCGCACCGGGGCGCTGAACCGGCTGGCCGCATGGCTGCTGCGGCGCGGCCATGGCGTCGAACAACGGCTGCTGATGATGACCACGGCCATCGCCGGCCTGAACTCGTCCTTCATGCAGAATCCGTCGGTGATGGCGCTGTACCTGCCGGTGGCCTCGCGGCTGGCGGCGCGCACGGGCCTGACCATGCAGCGGCTGCTGCTGCCGATCTCGGCGGCGATCGTGATGGGTGGCGCGCTGACCATGGTCGGCAACTCGCCACTGATCCTGCTGAACGATCTGCTGGCCTCGGCCAACAACAACCTGCCCTCGGGCCTGGCCACCATCGAACCGCTGCGCATGTTCGCGCCGCTGCCGATCGGCGTGGCGCTGCTGATCGCTTCGCTGCTGTACTTCCGCTACTACGGCGACCGCAAGCTGGTGGAAGAGGAAAGCCTGGTCAACGACGGGGTCACCCCGGCACGCACCGAGAGCTACTTCGCAAAGACCTATGGCATCGAAGGCGACGTGTTCGAACTGGTGGTCAGCGCTGAAAGCCCGCTGGTCGGCATGACCCTGGGCGAGGCCGAGAACCTGCATGATGCGCCGCTGCTGCTGGCCCTGAAAACCGGCAATGACACCCGCCTGGCGCCACCGGCGGAAATGCGCATCTGGGTCGGCAGCGTGCTGGGGGCGATGGGCCCGCGCGAGCAGATCCACGATTTCGCGCAGAACCAGTTCCTGCGCATGTCCTCGCGCCTGAAGCACCTCGGTGACCTGTTCAACCCCAGCCGCGCCGGCATCTCCGAGGCGGTGGTGCCACCGACCTCGAACGTGATCGGCAAGAGCGCGGCCGACCTGCGCCTGCGCAAGGAGCGCGGCATCAGCCTGCTGGCGATCAACCGCGACAAGCAGGTGATCCGCGAGGACGTGCGCGATGTGCAGCTGCGTGCCGGCGACATGCTGGTCTTCCACAGCATCTGGACCGACCTGGCACAGGCCGCCAGGAGTCGTGACTTCGTGGTGGTGACCGACTACCCGACCGGCGAGCAGCGCCCGCACAAGTTCAAGATCGCGATGGCGATCTTCGCGTTGACCATCCTGATCGCGCTGACCAGCAAGCTGCCGGTGGCGCTGACCCTGATGACCGGCGTGGCCGGCATGCTGCTGACCGGCGTGCTGCGCATGGACGAGGCCTACGCCTCGATCAACTGGAAAACAGTGTTCATGATGGCCGGGCTGATCCCGCTCGGCTGGGCGATGGACTCCAGCGGCGCGGCGGCATGGGTGGCCGGCCACACCATCGACAAGCTGCCCACCGGCATCCCGGTTTGGGTGCTGGAAGTCGCACTGGCGCTGCTGACCACGGCGTTCTCGCTGGTGATCAGCCATGTGGGCGCGACCATCGTGATGGTGCCCATTGCGGTGAACCTGGCGCTGGCCGCGGGCGGCAACCCGACGGCGTTCGCGCTGATCGTGGCGCTGTCGGCGTCCAACAACCTGATGACGGCCTCCAATCCGGTGATCTCGATGATCACCGGCCCGGCCAACTACACCCCACGCGAAATGTGGCGGGTCGGCGGACCACTGTCGCTGATCTATACGTGCGTGGTGGTGTTGATGATCAACCTGATGTTCTGAGGGTTGGGGTTTGTTGGCAGGGGTGCGCCCTGCACCCGCCGAGGCAACGACAACGGCAACGGCCTGCATTCCTTGGGATGGCGGGTGGGTCCGGTTGCGGGGGACGCCGTAAACCCGTCCGTGGGGGCTTGGCCGCGGCATCCATGCCGCGGACACCCCCGCAACCGGACTCACCCCGCCTTCGACAGATTTCCGCGCGCTGTCGGAACGGCATGGACCGCTGTTGGTAGGTGTCGCCCTCGACACGACTTTTGTAGAGTCGAGCCGTGCTCGACTGCTTCCGGCCTCAGGCCAGGTAGACCTGCCCGTCGCGCACGTCCACCGGCACCGCGCGCAGGCGGTCGCCCTTGCAGGGGCCGGCGATGCAGTCGCCGCTGTCCAGCGCGAACGAGGCGCCGTGCGCTGCACATACCAGGTGGCCTTCGCGGCTCTTCAGGAACTGGCCCGGTGCCCAGTCCAGGCGGCGACCGGCATGCGGGCAGATGTTCAGGAACGCCCGCACCTGAGACCCGTCGCGGTACAACACCAGCGACTCGGCATCCCCATCGACCACCGCCTCGACCTCGGCGAACGCGCCATCGGCAATGGCATCAAGGGCGATCAGGGCAGCAGCGGCAGTCATGGCGAAGGCTCGGACAGTAAACGCGCATTGTCGCACGCCCACTCAGGTGACTGGCTGCAACATGAACACAAGTCATTGATTCGTAATAAGCACAGGCTATATTTAACGAGTTTTTCACTCAAAGACAGTGGCACCTCCCGATACTCTGGTTTCGCTGATTCCAGCCTATCGAGCCGCCATGTTCAATCGCGCATCCGCCTTCAACCAGTTCCGCACCCTGTTCGCGCCGCGCAAGCCGCGCCATCCGCTGGTGCGCGTTGCCGTAGGCCTGCTCGGCCTGGCGATCCTGGCCGCGATGGTGTTCATTGGCGTGTTCGTCGGTGCGGCGATGATCCTGGTCGGCCTGGCGTGGAAGCTGCTGGCTTCGCGCAAGCCGGGCACTGCCCGTCCGCTCGACCCGAACGTGGTCGAGGGCGAATTCCGCGTGGTGCGCAAGCCGGTGCTGCCGGCCTCGCGTTGATCCACGCCCTCCGCGCCCGCTGACGGCGGGCGCCATGCGTTCTAGACTGCGGGCACGCCCTTCCTGGATGCCCGCATGTCCGATGTCTCCGATGTGATTCCTGCCGTAGCCCTGCCGCGTGTGCCGGTGGTGGGTGGTGGCAGCTTCCCCGTGCACCGTATCTACTGCGTCGGCCGCAATTTCGCCGACCATGCCCGCGAAATGGGCGCAGCGGTGCCGGCGGCCGACGACCGCGGCCGTCCGATGTTCTTCAGCAAGCCGGCCGATGCGATCGTGGTCGGCCACGACGATGCCATCCCCTATCCCCCGGCAACCGCCAACCTGCACCACGAAGTGGAACTGGTGGTGGCGATCGGCCGTGATGCGCCGGCCGGTGAACTAGCCGTGGCCGATGCCGATGCGCTGGTCTACGGCTATGCAGTGGGACTGGATCTGACCCGTCGCGACCTGCAGGCCGCCGCCAAGGACAAGGGCCATCCGTGGGATGCAGCCAAGGGCTTCGACGCCTCGGCGCCGATCAGCGAGATCGTGCATGCCGCTGAAGTGGGCGACCTGGCCGCGCTGAACCTGTCGCTGGAGGTCAACGGCGAGGTCCGCCAGCAGGCCCTGCTCGACCAGATGATCTGGAACGTGCCGGAGATCCTGCATGAGCTGTCCAAGCTGTGGCAGCTGCGTGCCGGCGACCTGGTGTTCATGGGTACCCCGTCCGGGGTGGCCGCGCTGAAGCCCGGCGACCGTTTCAGTGCCCGATTGGAAAACGTGGCCGAGCGCCACGGCGTGATCGCCGGCTGACATCACCTGCGCTACCCTGCGCGCTGTCCACTTCCCCCACCGGAGAAAAACAACAATGGGAATGCTCACCGAGTTCAAGGAATTCGCGATGCGCGGCAACGTCATCGACCTCGCCGTCGGCGTGGTGATCGGCGCGGCCTTCGGCAAGATCGTGACCGCGCTGGTCGAGAAGATCATCATGCCGCCGCTGGGCATGCTGATCGGCAAGGTGGATTTCTCGCAGCTGGCGTGGACGCTGTCACCGGCCAGCATCGGTGCCGACGGCAAGGAAATCCCCGCCGTGGTGATCGGCTACGGCGACTTCATCAACACGCTGATCCAGTTCGTGATCGTGGCCTTCGCCATCTTCCTGGTGATCAAGGTGATCAACCGCCTGTCCCGCAAGCAGGAAGCCGCTCCGGCCGCACCGGCCGAGGAAGTGGTGCTGCTGCGCGAGATCCGCGACAGCCTGAAGAAATAAGGCGGCCTACCGGTAGTGGCGGCCGCTGGCCGGCAACGTCGGAACAACCGTGGTGCCGGCCAGCGGCCGGCACTACCGCGACTGCACGAAAGCCCCGCTCCGGCGGGGCTTTCGCTTTGCCGGACGTGGCGGAAAACAGCGTTCGCGCCAGCCATGACCTCCCGCCCATGCGCGGGCCTGAACGACTGTTAAGCTCCAAGGCTTGGTCCCTTCCCGGAGCTGTCCATGCGTCGCCGCATCCTTGCCATCGCATCCTCCCTCGCCCTGCTGGCCGCCCCGGCCTTCGCGGCGCCGCACACCACCACCCTGCCCCCGGCTTCGCTGGCCACCGCTGCGCAGCTGCGCGACCAGGCGCTGGCTGACGACACCGGCTGGAAGGTGGTCGAATCGCTGACCACCGAGATCGGCCCGCGCATCGCCGGCAGCGAAGCTGACGCTCGCGCCGTGGCCTGGGCCGAAGCCAAGTTCAAGGCACTCGGTTTCGACAAGGTCTGGAAAGAGCCGGTGACCTTCCCGAAATGGGAGCGCCGCAGTGAACACGCCGCCGTAACCGGCAGGAACCCGCAGCCGCTGCAGATCACCGCGCTGGGCGGCAGCCCGGGCGGCACGGTGGAAGCCGAAGTCGTGCGCTTCGCCGACCTGGCTGCGCTGCAGGCAGCACCGGCCGGTTCGTTGAAGGGCAAGATCGCCTTCGTCGATTACCAGATGCTGCCCTTCCGCGATGGACGCGACTACGGCCGTGGCGGCGCGATCCGCAGCAAGGGCCCGTCCGAGGCGATCCGCAAGGGCGCGGTCGGTTTCCTGATGCGTTCGGCCGGTACCGATTCCCACCGCGTGCCGCATACCGGCATCACCCGCTTCGACGACGGCCTGACCCCGGTGCCGTCGGCGGCACTGTCGGTGCCCGACGCCGATCAGCTGGCCCGCCTGCTGGCCCGTGGCAGCACCACGGTGAAGGTGGCGCTGGACTGCGGCTGGGATGGCACCGCCACCTCGTACAACGTGATCGGCGAGATCACCGGCCGCAGCCTGCCCAAGGAAGTGGTGGTGATCGGTGGTCACCTGGATTCCTGGGACCTGGGCACCGGCGCGGTGGATGACGGTGCAGGCGTGGGCATCACCATGGCCGCTGGCCATCTGATCGGCCAGCTGAAGCAGGCGCCGAAGCGCACCATCCGCGTGATCGCGTTCGCCAACGAAGAACAGGGCCTGTATGGCGGCAAGGCCTACGCCGAAGCGCATGCCAAGGATGTGGCCCTGCACCAGCTGGCCGCCGAGAGCGACTTCGGTGCTGGCCGCATCTACGCCTTCAACACCGGTTCGCCGAACCCGGAAGGCTCGCGCGAAGCGACGAAGCAGATTGCCGAAGTGATGAAGCCGCTGGGCATCGAGTACCAGGCCGACAAGGGTGGTCCGGGCCCGGACGTCGGCCCGCTGGCGGCCAAGGGCGGTGCATGGGCGTGGCTGGCGCAGGACGGCTCGGACTATTTCCACCTGCACCACACCGCCGACGACACGCTGGACAAGATCGACCCGAAGGCGCTGGCACAGAACGTGGCCGCCTACACCGTGTTCGCGTATCTGGCGGCGGAAGCCGATGGCAGCTTCGGCAGCGAAGCCAAGGCGACCACGCCGCCGAACGAATGACGCAGTAGCGCCGGGCCATGCCCGGCGAGCGCAGCGGCGGGAGCGGTGCGAACCAAAGTTCGCACCCACCACGGCAGATCCTGCATCGGGAACCGGACGGGGTCAGAGCCCTCGCCGTGGCGAGGGATCTGACCCCGCGCAGAGGTTCAATCGCGGCGACTGACCCACTGAGCCAACAGCACGGCCGTGGCCGAGGCCACGTTCAGGCTCTCCACCGCGCCGCTGCCGGGAATCGAGACCTGCAGGTCGCATTCGCTGGCAAGGCTGCGGTCCATGCCTTCGCCTTCGGCACCCATCACGTAGACCAGTCGTGCCGGCAGCGATGCGCGGAACACGTCCTCACCGCCCTCGACCAGGGTTGCTGCCAGCCCGAAACCGGCCGCTCGCAGCTGCGCCATCGCCTGTGCGTTGTCCGGCAACTGCACCAGCGGCACCGATTCGGCGCCACCTTCGGCAACGCGTGCCGCGGCGCCGGACAGCGCCAGCGTGCTGCCGGCCGGCAGCAGCAGCGCCTTGACGCCGAAGTGCGCGGCCGAGCGCAGGATCGCGCCGAAGTTGTGGGGATTGCCGACACCGTCCAGCCACAACGCCAGCGCCGGTGCATCAGCCGGCAGCGTCGCCAGCCATGCGTCCAGCGCCAGCACCGGCGCACGCAGCACGTCGGCCACCAGGCCTTCGTGATGGGTGGTGGCAGCCAGCTTGTTGAGGTCGCCCTCCTCCACCACGCGATAGCCCACGCGGTTGGCCACGCACCACTTCAGCACCGGCTGCATGCGCGGAATCAGCGATTCCACCAGGTACAGCTTGCGCAGTGCCTGCGGGCGCTTGTCGAACAGGGCCTGCACGGCGTTCCAGCCATACAGGCGCAGTTCGTCATTGCCACGCCCCGGCGGTGGCGGGGTGCCGCCCTCACGCGGTGGCAGCGGGGTGGCCCGCGGCGGTCGCGACGACGGGCGGCGGGCATTCTTCCAGGGATCATTCACTACGGGACAACTCCAGCTTGCGTTGACGCCAGAAATCGGCGTTCTTGATGCCCAGGGCATCGGGGTCGAAAATCGGATCCAGGCCCAGCTTCTTCTGCCGCTCGTAATCGCGCAGGGCAAGCATGGCCGGCTTCTGGATGATGAGGATGGCGATGATGTTCAGCCAGGCCATCAGGCCCACGCCGATGTCACCCAGCGCCCAGGCCAGGGTGGCGTTGTGGAAGGCACCGAACACCACCATGCCGATGATGCCCAGGCGCAGCAGCAGCACGGTCAGCGGGCGCTTCTTGTTGTGGTTGACGTAGGTCAGGTTGGTTTCGGCCATGTAGTAATAGGCCATGATGGTGGTGAAGGCGAAGAAGAAGATCGCCACCGACACGAAGGCCGAGCCCCAGCCCGGCAGCACCGCTTCAACACCGGCCTGCGCATAGCCCGCGCCTTCCGGAATACCGGCCAGGCCCTGGAAGATCGGCGCGCCACCCGGCACCGGCGAGTACACGTTGTAGGTGCCGCTGGCCAGGATCAGGAATGCGGTGGCGGTGCACACCATCATGGTGTCGAAGTAGATGGCGAACGCCTGCACGTAGCCCTGCTTGGCCGGGTGCGAGACCTCGGACGCAGCGGCCGCATGCGGGCCCGAGCCCTGGCCGGCCTCGTTGGCGTAGATACCACGCTTGATGCCCCACTCCACCGCCAGGCCCATCATCGCGCCGAATGCAGCATGGGTACCGAAAGCACTCTTGAAGATGATGCCGAACATTTCCGGCACGCGGTCGTAGTTGATGATCATGATGACGATGGCCATCAGGATGAAGCCGGCGGCCATGAACGGCACCACCACTTCGGCGAAGTTGGCGATGCGCTTGACGCCGCCGAAGATCACCACGCCCAGCAACAGGGCGACCACGATGCCGATGCCCAGCTTCAGCGCCTGCGCCGATTCCATGCCGAAGGCCTGGCCATCGAGCGGGCCGCACAGCGCGGTACCACGGCAGGCATTGATGACGCTGTCGGCGATGGCATTGGCCTGCACGCCCGGCATCAGGAAACCGGCGGCGATGATCGTGGCGATGGCGAAGGCCATGGCATACCACTTCAGGCCCATGGCCTTTTCAATGTAGTAGGCCGGGCCGCCGCGGTAGCGGCCTTCGGCGTCCTTGGTCTTGTAGATCTGCGCCAGCGTGCATTCCACGTACGAGGTGGAGGCGCCGAGGAAGCCCATGACCCACATCCAGAAGATGGCGCCGGGTCCGCCAAAGGCGATGGCGGTGGCCACGCCGGCGATGTTGCCGATGCCCATGCGCCCGGCCATCGACATGGCCAGCGCCTGGAAGGAAGACACGCCGGCCTCGGACTTCTCGCCGGACACGGTCAGGCGGCACATCTCGACGAAACCACGGATCTGCATGAAGCGGGTGCGCAGGCTGAAGAACAGGCCGGCGGCCAGGCACATGAAGATCAGCGCCTTGCTCCAGATGATGCTGTTGATGAAATGTACGGTAGCTTCCACGCGCGCTCTCTCCAGTCGGCGGGTTGTGAGGACGTCCCGTCGGCTGGAAGGGACCGGTCGATTCTCCCTGATCGAAGGCCGCTGCGGTAGCGGCAGAAGGATGGGGGCGGATCCCTTGCGCAACGCGCAAGGGCTCTGACCCCCGATACCGGTGAAATGGGGTCAGAGCTCTTTTCTGCGAAAAGGGATCCGACCCCGCCCCTCAGGGCAGCTGCGTGCGCACCCGGGCGAAGCGGCGCAGGTCGTGCAGCACGCCGCGCTTGTAGACCGCGCAGCGGTCCACGCCCTCTTCCTGGAAGCCGTTCTTTTCCAGCACCCGGGCCGAACCGAGGTTGAAGTCGACCACCCCGGCCTGCAGCCTGAACAGGCGCAGTTCGTCCATCACCCACGGTGCGAACAGGCCGACCACCCGGGTCATCAGGCCTTGGCCCCAGTAGGACTGGCCCAGCCAGTAGCCCAGTTCCGCCATGTGACCGCGCTCGGCGATGCCCTGCTGGGCACCGACGCTCCCGCAGGCCTGGCCGTCGATCTCGATGGCCAGGTTGAGCGTGCCCGGCGCCAGCACGCGGCCAGCCAGGAAAGCCTCGCCATCTTCGCGCGTGTACGGGTACGGGAAGCGATCACGCAGGCCCCGCGATACCTCGGCATCGTTGGCATGGCGCAGCAGCGATTCGAGGTCTTCATTGCACCAAGGGCGTAGGAGGAAGCCCTCGCCCTGCAGGTGTGGGGTCGGATCCCTTTCCCATTGGGAAAGGGATCCGACCCCGCCAGCCATCCCGTTGGTGGTCAGGTCAGGCATGTCCACCCACCGACGGCGACTCCGCTTCCTGCTTCTCCAGCTCGCGCTTCACCGCTTCCGGCGAGCGCGTGTATGGCGCCAGCCGCGCGTAGAACGCCGGCACCACGAACAGCGACAGGAAGGTCGAGAGGGTCACGCCGAAGATGATCACGATGCCGATGGTGCCACGGCTGGCCGAACCGGGGCCACCGGCCACCACCAGTGGGACCGCACCGACCACGGTGGCGATCGAGGTCATCAGGATCGGGCGCAGGCGCACCATCGCCGATTCGATGATCGCCTCGCGCACGGTTCTCCCGTCGTCGCGCAGCTGGTTGGCGAATTCGACGATCAGGATGCCGTTCTTCGCCGCCAGGCCGACCAGCATGACGATGCCGATCTGGCTGAACAGGTTCACCGTGCCACCGCTGACCCACAGACCGACCAGCGCACCGAGCACGCCCAGCGGCACGGTCAGCATGATGGTCAGCGGGTGGATGAAGCTCTCGAACTGCGCGGCCAGCACCAGGTACACCACCAGCAGCGCCATGGCGAAGGTCAGCAGCACCGCGCCGCCGGCACTCTGGTATTCGCGCGATTCGCCCTTCCAGTTCACCTGCGCATACTGCGGCAGCTCCTCGCGCGTGACCTGCTGCGCCCAGGCAATCGCCTCGCCCAGCGGATAGCCCGGCGCCAGGCCGGCATTGATGGTGATCGAACGCAGCCGGTTGAAGCGGTTCAGGGTGCCGGCCTCGGCCACTTCGCTCAGCGTGACCAGGTTGGACAGCGGCACCAGTTCGCCGGAGGTGGCGCGCACACGGATCGCGGCGAGGTCGGCCGGGCTGGCGCGACCATCGCGGCCGGCCTGGACCAGCACGTCGTACTCTTCGCCGTTGTCGACGAAGGTGGTGACGCGGCGCGAGCCCATCATGGTTTCCAGTGCCGAACCGATCGCGGTGACCGGCACGCCCAGATCGGCCGCACGCTGACGGTCGATGTTGACCCGCATCTGCGGGCGGGTTTCCTTGTAGTCCGAGTCTGGGCCGACCAGGCCGGGGTTGTCGGCCATGCGCAGCAGGATGCGGTCGCGCCACTGCGCGATCTCGGCGTATTCCGGGCCGCCCAGCACGATCTGGAACGGCTGGCCGCCGCTGCGCACCAGGCCACCGCCCACCTGCGTACGTACGCGCACGCCGCGGATGGTGTCCAGTTCCTTCTGCAGCTCATTGGCCACTTCTGGCGTGCCCTCGCTGCGCTGGCGCCACGGCTGCAGGAAGATGCTGACGCGGCCGGTGTGCATTTCCTCGCTGGCGCCCCAGCCACCCGGCACGCGCGGGTTGGCGCGCACGATCGGTTTGTCAGGGCCGACATGCGGTGCCAGCATCGCTTCCACCTGCTGCACCTGCTGCACCGTGTAGTCGTAGCCGGCACCTTCCGGGCCGTCGATCATGATCTGGAACGAACCGCGGTCTTCGGCCGGTGCCAGTTCCGATGGCAGCAGCTTGAGCAGGCCCCAGCTGGCGGCCAGGGCAGCCACCATCACCAGCAGGTAGATCCAGGTGCGATCGACGTGGTGGTCGAGCACCCGCCCATAGGCCCCGGCCAGGCGCTCCAGGTTGCGGTTGATGAAACCATGCAGGCCACGCGGCGCCTGCCCGGTATGGGGCTTGAGCAGCTTGGAGGCCATCGTCGGCGTCAGCGTCAGCGCCACGAACGCGGACAATGCCACTGCCGCAGCCAGCGCCACTGCCAGTTCACGGAACAGCCGTCCCGTGTTGCCCTCAAGGAAACCGACCGGCAGGAACACCGCCACCAGCACGGCCGTGGTGGCGATCACCGCGAACGCCACCTGCGCGGTACCGCGTTTGGACGCCACCAACGGCGGTTCACCCAGATCGATGCGGCGCTGCACGTTCTCCACCACCACGATCGCGTCGTCCACCACCAGGCCGATGCACAGCACCAGCGCCAGCAGGGTCAGCAGGTTGATCGAGAAGTCGAACGCATACAGCGCGATGAAGGCGGCGACCAGGCACACCGGCACCGTCACTGCCGGAATCAGTGCAGCACGGAAGCTGCCGAGGAACAGCCAGATCACCGCCAGCACCAGGATCATCGCTTCCACCAGCGTGGCGTAAACACGGTCCACTGCGGCTTCGATGAAGGTGGTGTTGTCGAAGGCAACGAAAATCTGCGTGCCCTTGGGCAGCGTCAGCGCGACCCGCTCCGCCTCAGCGCGCGCGGTGCGTGCCACATCCAGCGAGTTGGCGGTGGAGGTCTTGACGATGCCCAGGCCGATGCCCGGTTCACCGTTGCTGCGGTAGTAGGCGCGACGCTCGGCCGAAGCCAGCTCGATCTTCGCCACGTCGCCCATGCGCACCACGTAGCCGTCGCGGCCCTTGCCCAGCGGGATGGTCGCGAAGTCTTCGGGCTTGATGTAGTTGCGCTCCACGCGCAGGGTGAAGTCGCGGTCGGTCGATTCGATGCGGCCGGCCGGCAGTTCCACGTTCTCGTTGCGCAGCGCGGTTTCCACGTCGCCGGTGGTCAGCCCGCGCGCGGCCAGCTGGTCACGGTCCAGCCAGATGCGCATCGCATAGCGCTGGCGGCCGCCGATGCGGACCTGGGCCACGCCGTCGAGGCTGGAGAAACGGTCGACCACGTAGCGGTCGGCGTAGTCGCTCAGTTCCAGCGTGTCCATGGTCGAGGAGACCATGTTGAACCAGATGATCGGGTCGGCATCGCTTTCGACCTTGGCGATTTCCGGCGGGCGCGCTTCTTCCGGCATGCGGTCGGCAACGCGGCTGACCGCATCACGCACGTCGTTGGCTGCGGCCTCGATATCGCGGTTGGAGGTGAATTCGATGCTGACCTGCGAGCGGCCATTTGTGCTGCGCGCGTTGATCGTATCGATGCCTTCGATACCGGCCAGCGCGTCTTCCAGCACTTGGGTGATGCGGCTTTCGATGACCGCCGCCGAGGCACCGGTGTAATCCACCGACACCGAAACGATCGGCGGATCGATGGCAGGCAGCTCGCGCAGGGTCAGGCGGGTGAAGGACATCACGCCCAGCACCAGCAGCAGCAGGCTCATCACCACGGCGAACACCGGCCGCTGGATGGAGGTGTCGGACAGCTTCATCCGCCGTGGCCCTCGGCGACCACCGCCGCCGGCGCGTCAGCCGGCTTGGCGCCGCTCGCCGGTGCTGCGTCCTTGGCGGCTACCTTCAGTCCCGGGCGCAGCTTGCCGGTGCCATCGACCACGATTCGCTGGCCCGCTTCCAGGCCCTGCTTGATCTCGACCACGCCGGCACGGCGCGCACCGGTGACCACATCCACGCGCTCGACGCTGTCGTCGCTTTTGATGCGATACACGAAGGTATCGCGGCCGACCTGCACCACCGCGATTTCCGGAACCACCAGCGCCGGCCGTTCGGGATGGAACAGGCGTACGTCCAGCAGCATGCCCGGACGCAGCGCGTGGTCGCTGTTGGCGAAGTCGGCGCGCACGGTCACTGCACGGGTCGCCGGATCGATGCGTGCATCGATGGTACTGACCACGCCTTCGAAGGTGCGGCCCGGCCAAGCCACGCTGGATGCACTGACCTTGTCGCCGACGCCGAGTGCGGCCAGTTCCACTTCCGGCACTTGGAAATCGATGTGCATGTGTTCGATGTCGTCGAGCGTGGCGATCACCGTGGTCGGCGTCAGCAGCGTGCCCGGGCTGACCTGGCGGATGCCGAGCACGCCGGCAAACGGCGCACGCACACGGCGGTCACCGATGTCCGACTGCATCTGCGCCACGCGCGCTTCGGCGGCATCGCGGATCGACTTCTGCGTATCCAGCGTGGCACTGGATACCAGCCGCTGCGTGGCCAGCTCGCGCTGGCGCCTGTACAGCTGGTCGGCCTCATGGAAGGTGGCCTGCGCCTGCACCAGTGCCGCTTCCTGAGCCTGCCCGCGCAGGGTCACGATCGGCGCACCGGCGGCGATGTGCTGGCCGCTCTCGAAGTGCACCTTCTCGACGATTTCGCTGACCTTGGCGGTGACGCTGATCGATTCGCGCGCCTTGGCCGTGCCCAGCGCCTGCAGGGTGTCGCTCCACTGCGTGGGCTGCACGACCTGCGCGGTGACCGGCACTGCTTCGCCCTGCCGACGTGCGGCAGCCTCCTGTTTGCCTGCGCACCCGGCCAGCACGGCCAGGCTGAGGCCGAAGGCCAGGGTCGAAGCGATACGAGCCAACATGAACGGTCCTGATTGATCCACGGCCGCCGAGTGTAGGCAAGGGCCCGCAAAAGCGGTATGTGCCAAGCGTTTACCGGCGTGGAACCGGCACCGCGCTAGCGCCTTCAACCGGTTCCGTGCAAGGCTGGTGCTGGCGGTGTCGGCTTGTGTCGGGGTGTATCCAGCGACCCATTACCGACGTTGCCATCGTAGAGTCGAAGCTGCCCGACAGAGGGCGTCGGGCGGGGACGGATCCTGGCGGGGATCCGGCCCCGTTTTTTTTTGCCCGGCGGATCAATACCGGTAGTTCACCTTCATCCACACGCTGCGGCCCGGCTCGTTGATGCGTACCGGGTCGGCCGGGAAGCCGAAGTCGGCGCTGCCGGCCAGGTTCAGGTGCTCGCTGTAGGTGCGATCAAACAGGTTGTCGACACCCGCGCTGAGCTGCAGCTGCGAGCTGAAGCGGTAAGCCGCATTGAGCGCGAAGGTGGCGAAGCCGGCGCTCGGTCCCAGGTCCTGGGCGACCACGTTGCCCTGGCCATCGGCGACACGGTGCTGGTGGGTCACCGCACGCAGCAGCGCACCAGCACTCCAGCGCTGGCCTTCCCAGTTCGCACTCAGGCGCGCCTCCAGCGGCGGCATCTGCGGCAGCGGTCGCTGCTGGTCGCGGTTCTCGCCCCAGGCATAGGCCAGCGTGCCGCCCAGCTTCCACTGTTCGGCCAGCGCCACTTCCACGCCCGCCTCGGCCCCGGCAATGCGGGCATCGACGTTGCGGGCCTGGCTCATGCCCATCATCCCGCTGCCGTGGTAGGTGAACAGGATGTAGTCCTGGATCTGACCGGCGTACGCCGAGAGCCAGGCCTGCACGCGCGGGCCCTTGTACTGCATGCCCACATCAAGCTGGGTGGTGCGCTCGGGCTGCACGCCGCTGAATGCATTCACCGTGCCGGCCGGTCCCTGGTTGGGCGAGAACAGCTCCCAGTAGTCAGGCATGCGCTCGCTGTGGCCGAGGCCTGCGTACCAGGTCAAGCCGTCGGCCAGATCCTGCTCGTAGCGCAGGAAACCACTGCCCAGCCATTCCTTGCGCTGCAGGCCAGCGGTCGGGTTCGGCCGGTTGCCCATCATCCCGCGCACCGACTGCCGCTCATCGCGGACGCTCGCGCGATCGATGCGAAGCCCGCTGATCCAGCGCTGGTCGGTGCCGGCGCCGAGGGTCAACTCGGTGAACACGCCATAGCGGCGGAAGTTGGCATCGGTCTCCCAGGCTGCCTGCCGGTAGGTGTCGCGGCCCATGCCCATGCGGCCACGATGACGGCTGTCCTCGCCATCCGCACCGGCCACCAGCTGCACGTCCTGCCAGCGCCACTCGGAACTGACCCGCCCGCCCTGGGTACGGCGGTCCACGTTCGAGGCCATCGGCATCGGCATCATGCTGTGCGGGTTCGGCGTGCGCAGCGTGTAGTTGTCCATCACGTGATCGGCCTTGTTGTAGTACACGTTGGCCTGCAGCGTGTCCCACGCACCCGGCAGATTGCGCTTTTCGAAGCGCGCCGCGTAGCTGGTGCGCTCGAACGCGGCACCGTCCATGCCACGGCCCGCGTAACGCGCGATCGCATCACCGGCACCGGCGGAGATTTCCAGCAGCGTGTCGGCATCCGGCGTCCAGCCGATGGCCACGTCGCCATTCCACTTGCGCCACTTCGACGGCACCACGTCACCGTGGCCGTCCTTGTAGTCATCGGCTTCGGAACGGTTGCCGCTTGCACGCACGTAGCCGGTCGGATTGCCCAGTGTCAGGTCCAGCACCTGGTCGTTGCGGTTGCGCGAACCGACCAGCGCACTGGCATCGGCACGCAGGCCCGGCTCATCGAAACGCGGCGTATCGCGCTCGAAACGCACGGTGCCGGCCGAGGCACCTGCGCCCCAGCGCACGCTCTGCGGGCCCTTGATGATGGTCAACCGGTCGAAGCTCTCCGGCGCGATGTAGGACAGCGGATTGTCCATGCGCGACGGGCAGGCACCGATCAGGTTGCCATCGTTGCTGAGGATGTTCAGCCGCGAACCGAACATGCCGCGCAGCACCGGGTCGCCATTGGTGCCACCGTTGCGGATGGCGGCGAAGCCGGGGACGGTTTTCAGGTAATCAGCACCGTCGCTGGCGGGCACCGGCTGCCGAGGCAGGCGCGGATCGGTCACCCAGTGCAGCGGCGAGGACGGTGCAGCGGCGGTCACCACCAGGGTGTCGAGAGTGCGCGCCTCGTCGGCAGGCGCGGCGTGTGCCAGTGATGCGGCCACGGCCAGGCCAAGGGCAACCGGCAGGCGCGCGCAGGCGCCCGCGGGGCGGGAAGTCATTTTCATCGGAACAGCTCCAAAGTACGCACGCGCGCACGGCGCCCGGTCAGGCGTCGTGCGGCGGATTCGATAGGGACATCAGCGAACGATGGAGAAGCGCGGCGGCCCACGCGCGGCATGTGCCGGCCACCGCAGTGCCGGCAGCACCTGCTGCGACCATGGGAACGCCAGCTGCGGCCGCCACAACAGCGGCAACAGCAGCACCAGCACGGCCAGCCACGGCAGCAGGCGCATCGCCAGCACGCAGTATTCGCAGGCTTCGCCATGCATGGCGTGGTGGTCGGCCGGACGGCTGGGCGCTGCAGGCGCAGCGCCGTGCCGATCGTGCCCGGCCATGGCCATGGCGTGCATGTCATGGCCCATGGCGGCGTGGTCCATGCCTGCCATCGCGGCGTGCTCCATCGGCTGTGCCTGCAGCGCGCGGCTGACCAGTGGCGCAAGCACCACCAGCAGCGTCGCCAGGATGGCGAGCTGGAGCAGAAGGCGCTGCGGGCGGGACGGGCGGGTCACCCCGCTAGTGTAGAGCGGGGTCCAGGGTTGCCCGTGCGACGAACCGTCGCAGGAGGGGGTTTATCGGCAGGGCTGCGCCCTGCACCCGCTGCGAGCTGGAGCAACAGCAACAGCAACAGACGAAGCAGAAGCGGGCTTCCTGTGGGTAGGCGGGGTGGGCCCGGTTGCGGGAGACGCCGTAAACCCATCCCTGGGGGCTTGGCCGCGGCATCCATGCCGCGGACACTCCCGCAACCGGACCCACCCCGCCTTCGACAGATTCCTGCGGTCTGTTGGAACGGCTCTTGGGGTCAGATCCGTTTTCCGATCTGACCCCACATGTATTTCGATATCTGACAGTTTCCATCCACGCATGGCGTGGATCTACCGTGTCGACCAAGGTCGACACCTACCAACAGCCATCGGAATCTGTCAGAGGTGGGGCGGTGTCGGAGTGCGGGGTGTCCGCGGCATGGATGCCGCGGCCAAGCCCCCAGGGACGGGTTCACGGCGTCCCCGCAGTCCGACACCGCCCCGCCATCCCACGGATAGCGAGCTTTTGACGTTGCTGTTGCTGTTGCTCCGGTTTGCAGCAGGTGCAGGGCGCAGCCCTGCTCGACCAGCCTCACACCGTGATGGTCTGGGTCAGCGACTCCCACGTCGGTGGTACCGGCCACGCCGCCGCCTGGTTGCCATCCAGCACCCTGCGCAGGTCGCGCGGATCGATCTGTGGGGCCAGCACGTGCACCAGCTCCAACGCGTAATCACGCAGCACCCGGTCGCGCGGCAGCACCGCCCAGGCGATGCACTCGGCAATCGGTGCCGGCGCCGGCCACGCCTTCAGGTCTTCGTCGTTGGAACTGACCGCCATCTCCGCCAGCAACCCCACGCCCAGTCCGGTGCGCACGTAGGTCTTGATCAGATCAGCATCGAGCGCGGTCAACGCCAGATCCGGCACCAGGCCGTTGGCGGCGAAGGCACGCTGCAGCGAGGAATTCGGCCGAGTCGATGATTCGTAGCTGATCAGCGGCTGCCGGGCCAGCGCGGCCAGGTCCGGGGTGCGCCCTGCGCGGTCCAGCGGGTGGCCCTTGGGCACCACCACCAGGCGCCGCCAGCGGAACAGCGGCACCGCAATGCCATCGGTGGGCTCGCTGCCGGCGGTGCTGATGATCGCAATGTCGGCATCGCCCTGGTTCAAGCGATCAAGTGCATCGGCTTCACCGGCCTGCTGCAGATGCACGCTCACCTGCGGATACGCCTGCTTGATCGCCGCCACCGCCGGCGGCAGCACGAAGCGCGCCTGGGTGTGGGTGGTGGTCAGGATCAGCTGGCCCTGACTCTCGCGGCGCTGGTTGGCCGCGTAGGTGCGGATGTTGTTGGCCTCGGCCAGCACCGAGCGGGCGCGGGCGATGACCTCGGTGCCGGCCGGGGTGACCGACTCCAGGCTGCGGCCCTTGCGCACGAACAGCAGGAAACCCAGCTCGTCCTCCAGCTGCTTGAGCTGCTTGGACAGGCCGGGCTGGGTGGCATGCACGCGCGAGGCGGCCAGCGTGATGTTCAGCTCGGCGTCGGCGATGGCAACCAGATAGCGCAGCTGGGTCAGCGTCATGGCAGGCGGGCGATGTGGGGGCGGAGGTCCACTCTAGGGTCAATTGCCGTCACCAGCTTATAACCAAAGGTTGTTTAAGAAAGGTATCTGGTCATTTCCGGGCGTCATATGCCGGCGCTACGGTCAGCCGGCAGCCGCTGGCCTCAACAGCCAGCCCTCCCCCTTCGCCCGCCGAAGCCCGGCGCGGCCCCTCTCCGGAGCGCTTCCATGGCCCTGTACGACTCCATCCTCGACACCGTCGGCAACACCCCCATCGTCAAGCTGCAGCGCCTGGCTCCGCCGCAGGTCAGCCTCTACGCCAAGGTCGAGTCGTTCAACCCGGGCGGCTCAGTGAAGGACCGCCTGGCACTGGCGATCATTCTCGACGCCGAAGCGCGTGGCCTGCTCAAGCCGGGCGACACCATCGTCGAGGCCACCTCGGGCAACACCGGCGTGGCACTGGCGATGGTCGCCGCCGCGCGCGGCTATAAGTTCGTGGCAACCATGGTCGAAACGTTCTCGGTGGAACGGCGCAAGCTGATGCGCGCGTATGGCGCCAAGGTGATCCTGACCCCGGCCGCCGAGCGCGGCAGCGGCATGGTACGCAAGGCGGCCGAACTGGCCGAGCAGCACGGCTGGTTCCTGGCCAGCCAGTTCGCCAACCCGGCCAACCCGGCCTACCACCGCAACACCACCGCCGCCGAGATCCTGCGCGATTTCGCCGGCAAGCGACTGGACTACTTCGTCAGTGGCTGGGGCACCGGCGGCACGCTCACCGGCGTGGGCGAAGTACTGAAGGTCGCGCGCCCGCAGACGCGCATCATCGCCACCGAACCGGCCGGTGCCGCGCTGCTGAAGGGCGATGACTGGAAGCCGCACAAGATCCAGGGCTGGACCCCGGACTTCGTGCCCGATGTACTCAACCGTGATGTAGTGGATGAACTGGTGACGGTGGAAGATGACCGCGCGATCGCCACCGCCCGCCGCCTGGCGGCGGAGGAAGGCATCTTCGTTGGCATCTCCGCTGGCGCCACTGTCGCCAGCGCGCTGGATGTCGCCGCGCGCGCCGAACCGGGCTCGGTGATCCTGGCGATGCTGCCGGACACCGGCGAACGCTACTTCTCCACGCCGCTATTTGCCGATGTGAACGAAGGTTCCGACGACGACTGGTTGGCCGGCCTGCCGTGACGCATCGGGTCGGATCCCTTTCCTGCAGGGAAAGGGCTCTGACCCGGTTTGCCAGAACTATGGATCGCAGGGGTCAGAGCATTTTCCGTGCGGGAAAAGGCTCTGACCCCTTTCTGCTTCAGCCTGCGTGAAGGCGCCACCCGCCATCGTGCGTGAAGGCCGCCGGATCGCAGCGCGTGAGACGGTCATGACGCAGTATCAATGCCCTGTCCCCTACCTTGGGAACAGCCGGCGCAGATGCTGCGCGGAACACCTCACAGGCAGGAGACGGGCGCATGAAGATCGAAGTTTGGCAGGGCGACATCACGACCCTGGCGGTGGATGCGATCGTCAACGCGGCCAATGAAACACTGATCGGCGGTGGCGGTGTCGACGGTGCGATCCATCGCGCCGCAGGCCCAGCGCTGCTGGCCGAATGCGAACAGCTGCCGGAACTGCGGCCCGGTGTGCGCTGCCCGACCGGCGAAGTGCGTGCCACCGACGCCCATGCGTTACCTGCGCGGCATGTGCTGCATACGGTCGGCCCGGTCTGGCACGACGGTCAACGCGACGAACCGGCGCTGCTGGCCAACTGCTACTGGAAATCCCTGCAGCTGGCCGAATCGCTGGGAGTGACATCGATCGCTTTCCCGGCGATCAGCTGCGGCGTGTACGGCTACCCGCTGTACCAGGCCGCGCAGATCGCAGTGACCGAAACGCTGGCATGGCAGCGCAGCCATGCACAGCCGATGCGCATCGTGCTGGTGGCGTTCAATACCGCTACCGCCAAGGCTTACCAGCAGGCGCTGACCGCTGCCGGACAGAACGCGGACAACGAGCCGCGCAGCTCGATGCTGCCGCCATTGGGCGATACCGGATTTGCAGCCGCGCATTGAACGGCTGACGTGGTTGGAACAGAAAAGGCCGGGCGATGCCCGGCCTTTTCTGTTGTGCGACTGCTTCCATCCACGCGTCGCTTGGATCTACCCATCCATGCGCCGCATGGAGCGATGTCAGCGGCTGGCGGCATCCACTGCGGCGGCATCATCGGCCACTGCGGCAGCAGCGTCCGCAGCGGCACGCGCGGCCGAGGCAGCAGCACCGTCGGCGCTGGCACCCTCCACCTGCACGCGCACTTCCACCATGCCCGCGCCATTGTTCAGGCTGGACACGTCAATGGTGTAGTGACCGGCCGGCAAGGTCTCCTCCAGGCGCGAATTGGTACCGTTGCCACCGTCGTCGTCGGTCAGCTCGACATCACCGCCGACCACGCGCAGCACGGTATCGACCTGGCTGGAGATCGCATCCAGGCGCACGTCGGCCGGGCGGTCCAGGGTCAGCAGGAAACGACGGCGGCCATCGTTGTCGAGCATGGTGTACACACTGCCCGACTTCGGCAGGGCGGTGCCATCGCGTTCAACCAGATTGCCCGGCAGTTCGATGCGGTTGGCAGACAGGGTAAACATGCCATTGACACCGTCGCCCAGACCGCGCGCGGTCAAGGTGTACTTGCCCGGCTTCAGCGACAGGGTCAGGCGCGAGTTGGTGCTGTCGTTGCCATCATCATTCTCGGCCTCAACGCCCTGGCCCGACAGCTTCAGCACCGGGTCGAACACATCCGACACCAGGCGGATCTCGTACAGGCCTGCCTTCTCCACCTGCAGGGTGTAGTCCTGCGAGCTGCCGGCCAGCATGTCGGCGATCTCGCCGCTACCCACCAGCGGCTTGCCGTCATACGGCTTCAGCTTCTCGGCGCGCAGGCGATACGGACCGAAGGCGCTCGGGCCATCGGCGTTGACCGCCACCTGGTAGGTGCCGCCACCGTTTGCACGGAAGGCCAGCGAGACGTCGCCTTCGCGTTCGTAGCCGGTATTGCTGGTGGATACCAGGCTGCCGTTGTTGAACACGGCGATCGAACCGGTCAGTGCACCGGTCAGCTTCAGACCGACCAGGTCCTTGTCTTCCAGCTTGATCTGGTACAGCTGGTGGTGGCTGCCGTCGTTGAAGTTGATGCCGCTACGCGAGGTGATTTCGCCGGACACCGGCTTGTCGAAATCGAGAGACGCGGCCTTGCCTGCGTCACCACCGCCACCGATGCGGTTGCAACCGCCGGCGATCAGGACCGTGGCAACGGCCACTGTGATTGCTGCCAAACGCATGTTTTTTCTCCTTGGCCTTCCATGTATGTCCCGCACACCGGCCCGGTGCGTGGGGGCGGAAAAGATACCCGCAAAAGCAAACGCCGGCGTGATGCCGGCGTTGCCCTGTTCATCCTGCGATGGGACGGATCAACCGTTCCACTTGCCCAGCGCGGCCAGGCCATTGTCCTTGGCGCGCTCGTACACGGTCTTCTGGGCAGCAGCGTAGTTGCCCTTCATGTCCTTGGCCCACAGCTTCAGCGCAGCCTGCTGCATCGCGCGGCCGTAGGAGAAGCTCAGCGGCCACGGCAGGTTGCCCATCTGGTTCATGGCGTTGAGGTGAGCGGTGGACTGCTCGTCGCTCTGGCCACCGGACAGGAACACCACGCCCGGCAGGATCGCCGGCACGGTGCTCTTCAGGCACATCACGGTCGACTCGGCCACTTCCTCGACGTCGGCCTGCTCATCGCAGTTCTTGCCGGAGATGACCATCGAGGCCTTCAGGATGGTGCCTTCCAGCAGCACGTTCTGCTGGTACAGCGCATCGAACAGCGAACGCAGGGTCGCTTCGGTGACTTCGTAGCAGGTCTCGATGTCGTGGTCGCCGTCCATGATCACTTCCGGCTCGACCATCGGCACCAGGCCGCATTCCTGGCACAGCGCTGCGTAGCGGGCCAGCGCGTGGGCGTTAGACTCGATGCAGGTACCCGACGGAATGCTCTCGCCGATGTTGATCACCGCACGCCACTTGGCGAAGCGCGCGCCCAGCTTGTAGTACTCCTGCAGGCGCTCGCGCAGGCCGTCCAGGCCTTCGGTCACCAGCTCGCCCGGGCAGCCGGCCAGCGGGTGCGCACCCTTGTCCACCTTGATGCCCGGAATCATGCCGTGGTCGGCCATGTACTTGGCGAACGGCACGCCGTCCTTGGTCGACTGACGGATGGTTTCGTCATACAGGATGGCGCCGGAAATATGCTCGTTGAGCTTGGGCGTGGTCAGCAGCAGTTCGCGATAGGCACGACGGTTCTCCTCGGTGTTCTCGATACCGACGCCGGCGAAACGCTTGGCGATGGTAGCGGTGGATTCGTCGATCGCGATGATGCCCTTGCCCGGGGCAACCATGGCCTGGGCGGTTTCAGCCAGCTGTTCGATGCTCATGTACTTCCTGTGGCGGGTGCGGGAAAAACGTAAGTATAGCCCCGCTATCCGTTGCCTCGCCGTGGAGGCCAGGCTGGAAACGATTCCAATGTCCGCACAGGACAGACGATGTCCTGTTGCGCCGGGTCAGAGCCCCTTCGGGGAACTGACCCGGGCTCCAGGGTTTACAGGTCGCCCAGACCGCTGGCACGGCCGTCTTCGCCCACTTCCAGCAGGCGCAGGGTGTTGGTCGCCCCCAGGGTTTCCATGTGCTCGCCGCTGGTGAACACCACGCGGTCACCGGCCTGCAGCAGATCAGCTTCAACCAGCAGGCGGATGCTGCCGCGCGCGGCTTCGCGCGGGGTCAGGCCACGGCTGTCGAAGTTGATCGGATACACATCGCGCATCAGCGCCATCTGCCGGCGGGCGCCGTCATGGCGGGTGACCGCGAACACCGGCGCCTTGGCACGGAAACGCGACAGGTAGCGGGCGGTGCCACCGGATTCGGTCATCGCCACGATCGCGCGCACGCCCACGTGCTGGGACAGGAACATGGTGGCCATGGCAATGGCCTGGTCGGCACGTTCCAGGTTGCGCGGCGAGGCGTTGAAGTCGGTCTCGGTCTGGAACTGGCGCTCGGCACCCAGGCAGATCCGCGCCATCGCTTCCACGGCCTTGACCGGGTAGGCACCGGCAGCGGTTTCAGCCGACAGCATGACCGCGTCGGTGCCGTCGATGACCGAGTTGGCCACGTCCAGCACTTCGGCGCGGGTCGGGATCGGGCTTTCGACCATCGACTGCAGCATCTGCGTAGCGGTGATGACCACCTTGTTCTGCGCCAGCGAGGCCTTGATGATCTTCTTCTGCAGGCCCGGCAGTTCGGCATCGCCGATTTCCACACCGAGGTCACCGCGCGCAACCATCACCACGTCACTGGCCTCGACGATCTCTTCGAGGTTTTCGATGGCCTCGGTGCGCTCGATCTTCGACACCAGTGCGGCGTAGCAGCCGTGCGATTCAGCGATCTCGCGCGCGTCATTCATGTCCTGCGCATTGCGGCAGAACGACACGGCGATGAAATCGACGCCGATCTTGGCGACGATGCCGATCAGTTCCTTGTCGCGCTCGGTCAGCGCACCCAGCGACAGGCCGCCGCCCTGCTTGTTCAACCCCTTGCGATCAGACAGCGCGCCGTCGTTGAGCACGGTGTTGATGATGCGCTCGCCTTCCACTTCGACTACCTGAAGCTGCATCAGGCCATCGTCGAGCAGCAGGACATCACCCGGGCCGACATCCTGCGGCAGGCCGAGGTAGCTGACGCCGACCTGGGTCGCATCACCGGGGCCGGCATTGGTGCTGGCGATCAGGTCGAAACGGTCGCCCGCCTTCAGCTGCACCTTGCCTTCGGCGAAACGCTCGATGCGGATCTTCGGGCCCGGCAGGTCGGCCAGGATGCCCACTTCCACGCCGACGCGGGCCGCAGCCGCACGCACTTCGGCGGCACGCTTGGCCTGGCCGGACGGATCACCGTGGCTGAAGTTCAGCCGCACCACGTTGACGCCGGCGCGGAACAGATCCTCCAGCACGCCCGGCGGATCAGTGGCCGGGCCGAGGGTGGCAAGGATCTTGGTGCGACGCTGACGCTCGAACATGGTGAATGGGCCTCTCCCGATAAAGAACGGAAATTAGCACATCCTTCACGCCGCATGTATACGGTTACAGCCTTGCGCTGCCTGACTTCGCGGGTCATCGAACGGACATCGGCCGGACATACGCTGGCGCAGGGTCGTGGTAGCGCCGGGCAGGGCCCGGCGCTACCGATCAAAGGCGCATCACGCCAGCAGCGTTTCCAACTGCGCCGGTTCGCGTGCCAGTTGCCCGGCGCCGGCTTCGGTCAGCTCCTGCTCGCCACCGAAGCCCCACAGCACACCGATACTGCGCAGGCCGTGGTGACGCGCACCTTCGATGTCCATGCGGCGGTCGCCGATCATCCAGCATTGCGCCGGCTGCACCTGCAACCGGCGCAGCGCTTCGCCGACCAGTTCCGGCTTGTGGCTGCGCGAGCCGTCCAGGGTCGAGCCGACAATCTCCTCGAACAACCCGCCGAACGGCAGGTGGGCAAGGATGCGGCGCGCGTGCGGCTCGTTCTTGGCGGTGACCACCGCCAGGCGGTGGCCACGACCGTGCAGCGTGCGCAGCGCGTCTTCCACCTGCGGATACACCGTGTGCTCGCGCCAGCCTTCGGCATCGAAACGTTCACGGTAGTAGCCCACGGCTTGTTCCACCCGCGCCGGTTCGACGAACAGCGGCGCGAAGGTGGTCCGCAACGACGGACCGATCCAGCCCAGCAGGGTGTCCTGCGGCGGCACCGGATGGTCCATCTTCTGCAGCGCGTAGGCGATGCAGGCGGTGATGCCCACCTGCGAATCGATCAGCGTGCCGTCGAGGTCGAAGAACAGCACATCCCTGCCGTGGTCGGCATTCATGCGCCGCGCGCGTCGAGTGCGGCCACGGCCGGCAGGGTCTTGCCTTCCAGGAACTCCAGGAACGCACCACCGCCGGTGGAGATGTAGCTGACCTGCGCGGCGATATCGAACTTGTCGACCGCAGCCAGGGTGTCGCCACCGCCGGCGATGGAGAACGCGTTGGAGCTGGCGATGGCGCGAGCCAGCGCTTCGGTGCCCTTGCTGAAGGCCTCGAACTCGAACACGCCAACCGGACCGTTCCAGACCACGGTGCCGGCGTTTTCGATCAGCTGCGCATACTGCGCAGCGGTCTGCGGGCCGATGTCCAGGATCAGGTCGTCTTCGGCGACGGCGTCGACCGCCTTCACTTCAGCCATGGCGTCGGGCAGGAACTGCTTGGCGGTGACCACGTCGACCGGCAGCGGGATGTCCGCACCACGGGCCTTGGCATCGGCGACGATCTTCTTCGCGGTGTCCAGCAGGTCCGGCTCATACAGCGACTTGCCGACGTTGTAGCCAGCGGCGGCGATGAAGGTATTGGCGATGCCGCCACCGACGATCAGCTGATCGACCTTGCCAACCAGGCTGGCCAGCAGTTCCAGCTTGGTGCTGACCTTGCTGCCCGCGACGATCGCCAGCAGCGGCTTGGCCGGGGCATCCAGCGCCTGCGCCAGCGCATCCAGCTCGGCCATCAGCAGCGGGCCACCGGCCGCGACCGGTGCGAAGCGGATGACGCCATGGGTGGAGGCCTGGGCGCGGTGCGCGGTACCGAAGGCATCCATCACGAACACGTCGCACAGCGCGGCATACTTCTTCGACAGGGCTTCATCGTCCTTGGCCTCGCCGACATTCATGCGGCAGTTTTCCAGCAGCACCAGCTGACCCGGCTGCACCTCGACGCCGTCGACCCAGTCGCGCACCAGCGGAACCTCGCGGCCGAGCAGCTCG
Organism: Stenotrophomonas sp. GW821-FHT09E08; assembly: GCF_059416125.1. Classification (NCBI taxonomy): domain Bacteria; kingdom Pseudomonadati; phylum Pseudomonadota; class Gammaproteobacteria; order Lysobacterales; family Lysobacteraceae; genus Stenotrophomonas; species Stenotrophomonas sp. GW821-FHT09E08. The sequence continues at coordinate 172,952 of NZ_JBWKOO010000002.1, read as the reverse complement.
GACAGACGCTGGGCCACCGGCGCCAGCGAATCTGCTTCGCTCCACACGCCTTCCTTCGGGCGCCCCAGGTGCGAGGTGACCATCACCGCCGCGCCCTGCTCCAGCGCGCGCTTGAGCGTCGGCAGCGAAGCGGTGATGCGCTGTTCGGAAGTGATGCGGCCATTCTCGATCGGCACGTTCAGATCCTGGCGGATCAGCACGCGCTTGCCGGAGAGGTCGAGGTCGGTCATGCGGACGATGGACATGGGCAACTCTTTGGCTCAGGGACGGGATGCCGGGCTACGGCAGACGGCCATTGTATCGGGTGCGGGTGGTGGGAGGGCCGATGCCTGCGGCAGGCAGAAGCGCAGGGCGACAGCAACAGCGACAGCAACAGCAACGGCCGAAGCCAAAGCGCTGGCGCTTCGTGGTGCTGTGGATGGGCCGGGGTGGTTCGGGCTGGCAGGGGACGCCGTAAACCCATCCCGCCCGGCCAAGCGCGACTTCTGCTGTTGCTCTACACGACCAACCCCACCCACGAGGGGCTGCGCCGTTCGCCGGAACCTATGCCGAAGGCGACGGCTTCTGCTTCAGCAGACTGAGCGCCAGACCACCCACCACCAGCACGCCCAACCCCAACAACGCCCACAGCAACCACGCCTTCCAATCGCGCTGCGGCTTCAGCGCCGCGTCTCCGGCCAGCGGTTCCGGGCTGCCTTCCAGGCGCGCCAGCGTCGGCTGCCAGGAAGGGTCATTGCGCTGCCGCAGTTCCTCGATCAGCACGTCCACCGGTGCCTCCGCCCGGCGTGCGGTCGAACTGCCTACCGCCAGCGCATACGGTGCCGCGCCCTGGCTCAGGAACACCAGCACTTCCGGCTGATAGCCCAGGCGCAGGGTCGGCGCCGTCGCGGTTTCAGCCGGGTTCGCCACCAGCTTCCAGTAACGGTCGCGGTGGATGCCGCCCAGCGGTTGCGCGGCGGACTGCTGTCGCTGGCCCTGGGCGCCCTGCTGCAGCTGGTAGGCAATCCATGGTGCGCTACGGCGCTGCCATTCCGCGCTCTCGTCATCACGGCTGAACAGCGTCCACTGCACCAGGCTGTTGTCGGTGCTGGCCACGTCAGCGCGCGCCACCGGGAAGCGGCCGTCCAACTCGAAGGTGTACTCGCCCTTGCCCTTCGACGTCGGCTCCAGCGACAGCCATTCCCATGGCAGCGTGGCCGGCGCCGGCGGCAGCTCGGCCAGCACGCTGCGAAGGGTCGGCAGGCGTGCCTCGCCCTGTGCCAGCACGCGCACGTAGCGGGCGTTGCTGTCCACCTGCAGCCGGCGCTGCAACAGGCGCTTGCCGGCGCGCTGCAGATCCACCAGTGGCACATCCCGCGCGATCGGGCGCCAGTTCTGCAGATCATCGCTGGCGTCCAGCTGCACCTGCGCCTGCAGCGGCTGGCCGCTGTCAGCCCAGTCCAGCACCAGCGCTGCCAACGGCTGCTGGCCAAGCACGCTGGCGTCGATCAGCCAACCGCCCTGCCCGTTCGTCACCGCGCTGCCGCCCACGCGCGCTTCAACCCGGCGCACGCGGCCGTCGGTATCGCGTTCGGTCAGCAGCTGCAGGTCATTGCGCTGCGATTCGGCCAGCGGCGGCAGCACGAACCATGGCAGTTCGCGCTGCACCGGCGGCTGTGCCAACGGCTGGTCCGGTGCCAGCAGCGCCGATGGCAGCGATTGGCCCGCCGCGTTGAATACCTGCAGATCACCCAGGTCGGCGGCACCGGCACGGCGGTAGATCGCCGGTTCCAGCACGACGCGATACGCACCGGACTGTGCACTGGACAACGTCAACGGCCATTGTTCGGCGTACTGGGTGCGGTACTCGGCGGCCTGCACCGCGACGGCGGCCAGCATGCCGAACATCGCCGGCAGCAGCGCCCTGCTCCAATTCCTCATTGTTTTTCCTCCACGGACGGCGCCGCGCTGGGCGGTGCCGGTGCCAGATAACCCACGACCGTGCACAGCAGGCCGTAGGCGATGAACGATGCGATGCCGAGCAGGTTGCCAAGGTGCTGGCGATCGATGAGTACCAGCTTGGCCAGCACCACGCCCATCAGCACGGCGCCCACCATCCACAACACGCGTTGGCCGCGACGCGAGCCCCATACCCAGGCGATCACGCCAAGCACGCTCCACAGCACGGTCAGGCTGGTCTGGGCCAGGCTGAAGCGCATCATCGAGGCGCTCCAGGACAGGCCGCCCCACTGGTGCACGCCATGCAGCACCAGGCTGGTCAGCGCAATGAAGGCCGCCAGCGCCAGCACGGGCAGGCGGATCTTCAGCAGTGCCTGCGGCGCCTGGTCGCTGTACAGCCAGCGCGCCAGCAGCAGCAGGCTCAGCCACTGCCCGATCTCGGCCGGATTCAATATCGGCAGCCACAGCAGCGGCGCGGCATCACCCGGCAGCAGCTGGCCGAACAACCAGCCGATCGACAACAGGCCGAACAGCACGCACTGCAGCGGCAGGCGCACGCTGTCGAAGGCCACGCCCAGCGGCCAGCGCAGGACGTTCCAGCGCCACAGCGACAGCGCCGCCATCAGCAGCCACGGCAGCGTGACCAGCAGGGTCGTCCAGCCCTGCGCCAAGTTGGCCTCGCCACCGCCCCACAAGGCCAGCAGCGAAAGCAGCGAGGGCCACAGCAGCCACCACAGGAACTGCGCGATACGTGCCACGGTGTCGCCGCCCTGGCGCAGGCACAGCAGCGTGCGCACACCAAGCACCGCGAACGCCGCCCAGGCCAGCACACCGTAGCCGGCGAACGGTTGCTGGTGCGCATCGCTCTGCACCAGCGCCAGCGGGAAGCCCAGCGCCAGCATCGCCAGTGCGGTCACGCCCAGCGCGCGCGCCGGCTGGCGACGCTGCATTTCCGCGGCCAGCCATGCAGTAACCGCGGCCAGCACCAACAGTGCATCCACTTCGATGCGGTAGGGGAAGAACCGGATGATCTCGTGCACCAGGCCGCCCAACCACCACAGCAGTCCCCACAGGTAGTAGACCAGCGCGATCTCGTGACGCTCCCTGCGCTGGTAACTCCACGCCGACGCGAAGCCGGCCACGGCCAGCAGCAGCGCACCAATCGCTGTTGGGTTGAGCAGGAAACGCACGTCTTCATGCCAGTGATCGCCACCGGCAACGAAGGCGAACGCGGCACCCATCTGCAGCAATGCACCGGACACCTGCGGCAGCCAGCGCTTCTGGCGCAGGCCCAGCCAGGCCAGGCCGGCACCTTCCAGTGCGAACACCGCACCGGTTGCACGCGCTGACAGCGCCAACGGCACCGCCAGCGTGGCGAAGCCCACCGCCAGCACCGCATGCGACTGCGCCAGCACGGTGTACGACGCACGCGCGATCAGCGCCCGCGCCAGCACCGCGTAGATCGCAGCCAGGCCGAGTGCACACAGTGCCAGCGTCATCGGATGCTCATGCAGCATGCCGGCCTGCAGCGAGAACGCGACAAGCGGCGTGCCGAACACCAGGCTGCCGTCGACCAGATCGCGCCGACCTGCCGGCTGACGGCGTGCATACAGCAGCGGAATCAACAGGTAGAAGGCAAAGAACAGCAACAGGAACGGCTCGGTGCTGCTGAACTTGTCAGGCGCGTACTGCAGCACGCCCCAGAAGGTACCGATGCCAAAGGTGAAAGCGAAGCCGAGCAGGTTCAGCGCACGCCACGGACGGAACCAGGCGATGGCGAAGATGCCTGCGTTGAGCACCGCGTAACAGCTGAACAACCCCACGTGGTTGCCGCTGCCGGTGGACAGCCACAACGGCGCCATGAAGCCGGCCAGGATGCCCAGCACCGCCAGCGTGCGCGAGTTCTGTACCACTGCCAGCACGCACAGCCCGGCCACCAGTGCGATCGAACTGGCAAAGGCAAAGCCTGGGTTGAGCAGTTCAAAGCGTTTGAACGCGGCGAAGATGGTCAGCAGCAGCACGCCGATGGCACCGCCCTGCAGGGCCAGCGCAAACAGGCGCCGACGTTCGCGCTGGTGCCAGCCGAAGGCCAGCAGGCCCAGCGCACCCACGGTGACGCCGGCCAGGCGCAGTTCGATCGGCAGCACCAGCCAGCCCTGGTCGCTGACGTACTTCAGCAGTGCGGCGACACCGGCCAGCAGCACCAGCATGCCGATCTTGACCGGCACGTTGCCTTCGGTGAACCAGCGTTTGACCGCACCGACGCCACGCTCGATGAAATTAGGCAGCGCCGGTTCTGGCGGCAACGGCGGCAACGGTGGCTGCACCGGCACCGGCGGTGGCGCGGCAGGACGGGGAACAGGCGCCTCGGTGGGCGCGGCCTCGCGCAACGGCGGCTGCGGAGGCTGAGGTGAGGGCGGCACAGCCGCAGCGACCGGCCGCAGGAAGGGGGGATCGGCACTGGCGGCGGGCGTGACCAGCCGTTCAGGCGCGGGCGCGGCGGCGACCGGCCTGGCGACAGGTTCGGCGGCCAGTGCGCTTTCCAGCGCGGCGACGCGGCGACGCAGGCCGGCAATCATCACCAGCGCCACCACCAGCAGCAGCGGGATGGCCAGCAGGACCAGTACGACCAGGGCTATCAGTGCTTCCATTGCGTGCTTCCATTGCGATCCCGCGCCCCAGCGGCAGCGGTCGACCGGCCCATGCTACGACAGTGCCGGCCCCATAAACGACGAACCCCGGCCAGGCCGGGGTCCGCGTGCGATCTTTGCCGGCCTTACTTGGCGGCGACGACCTTGGCCATTTCCAGGCACTTGTTCGAGTAGCCCCACTCGTTGTCGTACCAGGTCACCAGCTTGACGAAGGTGCCGTCCAGGGCGATACCGGCTTCGGCGTCGAACACCGAGGTGCAGGTTTCGCCGCGGAAATCGGTGGCCACGACCTTGTCTTCGGTGTAGCCCAGGATGCCCTTCAGCGGGCCTTCGCTCTGTGCCTTCACTTCAGCGCAGATCTCCGCGTAGGTGGCTTCCTTTTCCAGCTCGACGGTCAGGTCGACCACCGACACGTCCGAGGTCGGGACGCGGAAGCTCATGCCGGTCAGCTTCTTGTTCAGTTCCGGGATGACCACGCCGACAGCCTTGGCCGCACCGGTGGACGACGGAATGATGTTTTCCAGGATGCCGCGGCCGCCGCGCCAGTCCTTGTTGGACGGGCCATCGACGGTCTTCTGGGTGGCGGTGGCCGCATGCACGGTGGTCATCAGGCCGCGCTTGATGCCCCACTTGTCATTGATGACCTTGGCCAGCGGGGCCAGGCAGTTGGTGGTGCACGAGGCGTTGGAGACGATCGCCTGGCCGGCGTAGGTCCTGTCGTTCACACCGTAGACGAACATCGGGGTGTCGTCCTTCGACGGCGCCGACATGATCACCTTCTTCGCGCCGGCGTCGATGTGCTTCTGCGCGGTTTCCTTGGTCAGGAACAGGCCGGTGGACTCGATCACCACGTCCACGTCCACGTCGTTCCACTTCAGGTTGGCCGGGTCGCGTTCCTGGGTCAGGCGGATCTTCTTGCCGTTGACCAGCAGGTCGTTGCCCTGCACCGCCACGTCGGCCTTGAAGCGGCCGTGCACGGAGTCGTACTTGAGCATGTAGGCCAGGTAATCCGGCTCCAGCAGATCGTTGATGGCCACGATTTCGATGTCGTCGCCGAAGTTCAGCACCGCCGAGCGCAGGACGTTACGCCCGATGCGACCGAAACCGTTGATACCAACCTTGATTGCCATGTTCTCAAGCTCCTGCGGCCGCGTCGGGTGCGGCGGGATGGATAGGGCCCACAAGTCTAGCAAACCGAGCATGGCCACCGTGGGCCAGCCCCTGCCGGCAACGGGCTGGCGGACAGGATTTGATCCGGATCAAAGCGTTAGCGCGGCGTGAGGCCGAGACTGTCGCCATCCACCCAGCAACGAGACTACCCCCATGCGCAAGACCTCCCCCCTGATCGTGGCCAGCCTGGCCGCCGCCCTGTCCCTTGCCGCCGCCCCGGCCATGGCCCAGTCCAAGGGCGACTGGACCGTCTCCGCCGGCGTGCACCAGGTGGCGCCGAAGTCGAACAACGGCTGGCTGGCCAACGGCACCCTGAAGGTCGATGTCGACAACGACGTCAAGCCGACCATCACCGGTGAGTACTTCATCGCCGACAACCTGGGCATCGAAGTGCTGGCCGCGCTGCCGTTCAAGCACGACATCAACATCAACGGCCTCGGCCGCGTGGGCAGCACCAAGCAGCTGCCGCCGGTGGTGACCCTGCAGTATCACTTCAACAGCAAGGGCAAGGTGTCGCCGTTCATCGGTGCGGGCGTGAACTACACGACCTTCTTCAGCGAAGACACCACCGGTGCGCTGAAGGACAGCCGCCTGAAGCTGCAGGATTCGTGGGGTCTGGCCGCGCATGCGGGCGTGGACTTCGCGATCGGCGAGAAGGGCGCGCTGCGCGTGGACATGCGCTGGATCGACATCGACAGCAAGGTGAAGCTGGATGGCGAGAAGATCGGCACGGTCAACATCGATCCGCTGGTCTACGGCGCGTCGTACGTCTTCAAGTTCTAAGCGGTGTGTTGAGTGCGGGGGCTTCGCCCCCGCTCCCCCCGCTACATGCAAAACCCTCGCAGCATGTTGCCCCGGTGATTGCCGGGGCTTTTTTTTTTGCGCGAAAAGCACCGGCATCTGGAACTGGGTGGAGAGGGTTGGGTGATCGGGACACGCCGTAAATACGTCCCTGTAGGCTCGATCGCCGCACCCATGCGGCGAACGGTCCCGATCACCCAACCCTTTCCACCCTTCCCATCTGCGCGCGCGTGCCAGCTCAAGCAAGGGCAAGAGCAGAAGCTGTACATCCGAGGCGTAGTGGTTGCCTGCACTTGCGGGAGGCCGATTTTGATCCTGCATTTGTCTTCGATGTTGCCTTTGACCTTTGCATCCGCCTCCGCGGCCATGTTGGATGGGGCTGCAGGGGCAGGCGCTGCAGCCAGCCCCAAGCAGACCGGAACGCGCCGCTCTTCAATCCACCTCCCCCCGCTAGAATGTGCGCATGAAAGCCCTGCACTCCTTCTTCCTCGCCGCCGCCCTGGCGCCGGCCCTGCTGTCCGTCTCCGCCCCCGTCCATGCCTGGGGCGCGCAAGGCCACCGCCTTGTCGCCGAAGTCGCCGACGCCCGCCTCAACCCCACCGCCCGCGCCGAAGTGGACCGTCTACTGGCCACCGAACCGGACGCCACGCTGGCCAGCATCGCGCCCTGGGCCGACCAGCTGCGTGCCAAGGATCCGGGCCTGGGCCGTCGCTCGGCCGGATGGCACTACGTCAACATCGCCGAAGACAACTGCCATTACGAAGCACCGAAGCACTGCAAGAACGGCAACTGCATCGTCGAAGCCCTGAAGGCGCAGAGCACCATCCTCGGCGACCGCAGCCTGACCGATGGCGAGCGCCTGCAGGCGCTGAAGTTCGTCGTGCACCTGGTCGGCGACATCCATCAGCCGATGCATGCCGGCTACGCACACGACAAGGGCGGCAACGATTTCCAGCTGCAGTTCGGCAACCGCGGCACCAACCTGCACTCGCTGTGGGACAGCGGCATGCTCAACACCCGCAAGCTGGACGACGCCGGCTATCTGCCGCTGCTGCAGAGCCAGCGCGCGCCGAAGCTGGCGCGCCAGTCCAACCCGCAGCGCGACCCGCAGACGTGGGCCGAGGCCAGCTGCCGCATTTCCATGCAAGCTGGCGTTTATCCGGCCACGCGTAAAATCGGTGATGAATACACCGAGCGCTACCGGCCGCTGGCCGAAGCGCAGCTGCGACTGGCCGGTGAGAACCTGGCGCAGTTGCTGAACCGCGTGCTCGGCACGCGCTGAGGAGAGTTCCGATGTCGGTCCAGGTGCAGTCGTACTTCCACCGTGACAGCAATACCTTCAGCTATCTGGTCAGTGATCCGGCCACCGGCGAAGCGGCGCTGATCGACCCGGTCCTGGACTACGACCCCGATACCGACGCCAGCAGTGAAGCGCCGCTGCATGCCGCGTTGCAGGCCATCGAACAACAGGGCCTGCAGCTGCGCTGGCTGCTGGAGACACACGCTCACGCTGATCACGTATCGGGTGGGCGCCGTCTCAAGCAACGCTTCCCGCGGGCTACGCTGGCCATCGGCGAAGGCATCCGTGCTGTGCAGGCCACCTTCGCGCCGCGCTACGGCCTGCAGCTTCCTGCGGCGGATGAACTCTTCGATCACCTGTTCGGCGATGGCGAGACCTTCGCTCTTGGCGGACTGCGCTGCCAGGTGATTGCCGTGCCCGGCCATACCAGCGACAGCATCGCCTACCTGATTGACGATGCACTGTTCACCGGCGACTCGCTGTTCATGCCCGACGGCGGTACCGCCCGCTGCGATTTCCCGGGCGGTGACGCCGCGCAGTTGTATCGTTCAATCCAGCGTCTGCTGGCGCTGCCCGATGCGACGCGCGTGTTCGTCTGCCACGACTACGGCCCGGGCGGCCGCGAGTTCGCCAACGAAACCACCATCGGCGAGCAGCGCGCACACAACATCCACGTGCATGACGGCGTGGCCGAGGCGGAGTTCGTCAGCGTGCGCCAGGCCCGCGATGCCACACTGGCCGAACCGACGCTGATGCAGCCAGCGGTGAAGGCCAACATCCAGGGCGGTGCCTGACACACACCGCTGCGCTCGCCGGGCATGGCCCGGCGCTACCGTTTTCGGTCACGCATCGCGGGCGTTCATTTCCCCTGCGTGCGCACTACATGCTGACCCTTCACGATTTCGAACGTAAAGGCGTACTGCAGGGTAACCGCCACCGGTTCGACGCGCTCGGCGCCGCGGCAGTCGCCGCGGTCTGCAGGCGCCTTGCCAGCGGCAAAGTGACATACCGCTGCGGACGAGTACTTCCACATCGCCACCGCTTCCTGTGCGGCCTGCAGAAGGGGCGCATTCTCGCCCGAAGCACCTGCCACGCACTCCGGGCGATCGGCCAACGGCATGCTGCGTTCAACGCTGCCCTGCGCATCGACCACCACCTGCAGGCAGATGGTGGTAGGCGCCAGTTCCACGCGTGGGTCACGGTCACCAACCTGCGGATCCGGTGCCGCGTACAACTGCGGCATCCGGTAGCCCTCGCTCGCGCCCAGCGAATAGGTCTGCAGCTGCCCGCTGCCGCCACCGGTCTGCGGCTGCAGGCGCTGATGGCCGACATTCTCGCTGCGGGTATCAACGGTGGTCAGGCGATCCTGGGTCGCGCACCCTGCCAACAGCGCCGCCGTCATCAACAGCGGCGCGGACTTCACTGGGAGTCCTCGGTGTTGTCCATGGCATAGGTGATCGGAATCTTCACAGCCCCTGCAACGGGCTTTCCGTTCTTCATCGCCGGACGATAGGTCCAGCTCCGCGCAGCGGCGATCGACACCGCATCGAACACACCCGGATTGGTTGCGCTGAGTACCTGGACGTCAGTCGGATGGCCTTTGGCATCCACTTCCACGCGCAGGTTCACCACGCCCACCTGACGCTGCTCGATGGCGGACTTCGGGTAGGAAGGTGGCGGCATCTTGTCGACTTGGATGGGCCTGTCCAGACCCGCCTTGGCGGCATCTTCTTCCGCGTGTTCAAACGGCTCGACACCGATTCTCGGGTTCCCGGCCACGCCCCCCTGGCTGGCCCATGCCACCGCCCCCATTCCCAGGCACAACCCGACCACCAGCACCTGCCCCGACACCCACGGCAATGCCTTCCGCTTGGACTGCTTCAACATGGCGATACGCTCCTTCAACACGGGTTGGCTGCGCCAATGGCAGACCGCTGGCGCAACCGGATGGACCAGCTGCGCCTTCAGCAGCGTGCTGGCGTAGAGACCGCGCAGCGCAGGCTGCGGGGCAATGGTGCGGGCATCGCAGGCCAGCTCCTGGTCACGCAGGAATCGGCGGGCGGCCCACGGCAGAAGCGGATGGAACCAGAACACCGCGCGTGCCATCAGCAGCGCCCCATTGGCCCAGTGATCGCCATTGCGACGGTGGCTGCGCTCGTGCTGCAGGATCAGGCCCTGTTCCTGTGCGGTGAACTGCTGGTCGAAGTCCGGGCCTACCACGATGCGCGGCCGCCACAGGCCAACCAACGCTGGCAGGCCCGGGTCGGCGCTGGCCTGCCAGCTGCCATCGGCGCGTGCACACAGTTGGCCCATGCCACGTTCAAAACGCCGCTGCGCACGTAGATCGCGTAGCAGACAGAGGACCGCCCCCAGCGTCCATGCCAGCAGCAACAGCCCGGCCCACGGCAACGACTGCCCTGTCATGCCTTCGACGGCGCCGGGCAGCACTTTCAACGGCAGCGTTGGCACATGCTCCAGCAGTGCCACCTGCGGTAACGGCAGCAGCAACGATGCCCCCAGCAACGGCAGCAGCCACCAGCTGCGGTAGGCCAACGCCACTCCCCCCAGGCGCACCAGCAAGGGACGCAGCACCGCCAGCACGACCACGCCCACTGCCAGCCACAGGCTGGCTTGCCACAGTCCATCGAGCAGCTCAGTCATGGTCCAGCTCCTGGATCAGCTTCTTCAGTTCGGCGATGTCCTGCGCACTCAACTGGCCGCGTTCGCTGAAGTGCGCGACCAGCGGTGCCACCCGCCCTTCGAAGACGCGGCCGATGAAGTCCTGGCTCTGCGCCTCCACCCACGCCTGGCGCTGCAGCAGCGGCCGGTACAGGTAGCGCCGGCCATCGCGCTCGGCGGCGATCGCGCCCTTGGTCAGCAGACGGTTGAGCAGGGTCTTGATGGTCGGCTCGGCCCAGTCGCGGTGGGCCAGCGCGACCACCACATCGTCGGCGCTACGTGGCGCCTGCTGCCACAGCACCTCCATCACAACGGCTTCGGCTTCGCTGATCGGGGTCATGGTTTACATCCGTAATCGACGACCCGATTACGCGCGTAATCGAATCATCTGTCAAGCCCCTCGACTCCAGGTTCATCGCACCTGCGCCAGCATCGATACCTCCCGCCCCAGGCCTCGGATGAAAGCGCTGCCCAAGAAGGATGTCCCGGTCGAGCAGGCCCGCCGCTTCCTCGAACCCGGCCCGATCGTGCTGGTCAGCACGGCGTGGCGCGGCCAGCGCAACCTGATGACGATGGGCTGGCACATGGTGATGGGCTTCTCGCCTTCGCTGGTCGCCACCTACCTGTGGAACGAGAACCACAGCCATTCACTGGCGCGCGGCAGCGGCGAATGCGTGATCAATGTGCCGGGGGTGGAACTGCTCGATACCGTGGTGGACATCGGCAACTGCAGTGGCCGCGCGGTCGACAAGTTCGCCCACTTCGGGCTCGATGCACAGCCCGCGCGCGAGGTCGGTGCACCTCTGGTCGGGCAATGTCATTCGTGCTTCGAATGCCGCCTCTACGACGATAGCCAAGTGGAATCAAGCAACCTGTTCATCTGGGAAATCGTGCGGGCCCATGTTGCACCACGCCCAAAGCTGCCGCGCACGGTGCATTACCGGGGCGATGGGCAGTTCATGGTGTCTGGCGCCGAAGTCTCGCGTCGACGGCGGTTCAAGCCCGACATGATGTAATGCCAGCACTCCCCCACTCGCAGGACCGCCGCGCATGACCGAACACCTCACCGACCTGGACGCCGCCGTCGACTGGTTGTTTGCGCGCGTGGACGGGCCGCTGCGGATCGGGGCACCGCTGGCACTGGGCAAGCCGCATCGGCTGCTCAATGCGCTGTACGCACGCGTCGAACATGACCCGTCGCGACCGTTGCAGCTGTATACCGCGCTCTCGCTGAACCCGCCGAAGGCACGCGGCAATGGCCTGGAAGCGCGCTTCATGGCACCGTTCGCGCAGCGCCATTTCGGCGACGATTTCCCACGCCTGGCCTATGCCGATGCGATCGCCCGCGATGCGCTGCCGGCACATGTGCAGGTGGAAGAGTTCTACATGCAGTCCGGCGCCCTGCTCGGCTCGCGGCAGGCGCAATCCAGCTATACCAGCCTGAACTACACCCACGCCGCCGATGCCGTGGCCCAACGCGCGCCGCAGGTAATCGTGCAGAAGGTCGCAATGCGACCGGACGACCGGCGGCTCTCGCTGTCGTGCAACAACGACATCACCCAGGACACGCTGGATGCGATTGCCGCGCGAGGCCTGCCGCGCCCGCTGCTGGTCGCCGAGATCGATCCGCAGTTGCCCTACCTGGGCGGCTCGGCCACGGTCGATGTGTCGTTCTTCGATCTGGTGATCACCCCGCCACCGCCGTACCCGGCGCTGTTCGGCCTGCCGCGGCAGCCGGTCGGCGACGCCGACTACGCCATCGGCCTGTATGCCAGCACGCTGGTGCGCGATGGCGGCACGCTGCAGATCGGCATCGGCACGCTGGCCGACGCGCTCAGCCATGCGCTGGTGCTGCGCCACACCGACAACGCGCGCTACCGGCGCGTGCTGCATGCGCTGGATCCGCAGCTGGCCAGCCACCCGCTGGTGCAGGAAGTCGGCGGACTGGAACCGTTCGAAGTCGGCCTGTACGGCTGCAGCGAGATGCTCAACGAGGGCTTCCGCCGGCTGGTGCAGACAGGCGTGATCAAGCGCAAGGTGCACGACGACCTGGCGCTGATGCAACGCATCGAGAACGGCAGCACCTTGTCCATCGATCACGCCACCCTCGCCGCCGAAGGCGAGTACCTGCACGGCGCGTTCTACCTGGGCTCACCCGAGTTCTACGAATGGCTGCGCACGCTGCCGGAAGACGAGTGCCGCGCGATCGGCATGCGCCGCATCAGCGAGATCAACCAGCTGTACGGTGGCAACGAAACGTTGGAACGCCTGCAGCGCCGGCACGCGCGTTTCTTCAACTCCTGCATGATGGCCACCGCGCTGGGTGCGGCGGTGTCGGATGCACTGGACGATGGCCGTGTGGTGTCCGGTGTAGGCGGCCAGTACAACTTCGTGGCGATGGCACATGCGCTGCCGGAAGCCCGCAGCGTGCTGATGTTCCGCGCCGCGCGCGATGACAAGGGCCAGCGTGAATCCAACGTGCGCTGGAACTACGGGCACACCACCATCCCGCGCCACCTGCGCGACATCTACCTCAACGAATACGGGATCGCCGATCTGCGCGGCTTGACCGACGAGGACTGCGTGCATGCGATGGCTGCGATCACCGAAGCACCGTTCCAGAGCGGGTTGCTGCAGCAGGCACACGCCTCGCGCAAAGTGCTGGCGACCACGCAAGCGGATCCCGAACGCCAGCAGCGCAACACGCCGCAGGCATTGGCCGCGGCGCTGGCAGCGTTCCGCGCCGATGGCACGCTGCCGGACTATCCGCTGGGCAGCGACTTCAACGAAATCGAGCAGGTGCTGGTGAAGGCGCTGGGCTGGCTGAAGGCCAACACGCAGACCCGCGGCGACAAGCTGCGTACCGTCTGGGCGGCGCTGCGGCAACCAGCCGGCGACGGCGATGCCGTGTACCTGCAGCGCATGGGCCTGCAGGCGCCGAAGGATTTCGCCGAACGCCTGGATGCGCGACTGCTGCGCCTGGCGCTGGCGCGCACCGCCTGAGAAAAGGGGACGGAGGTTTCCGGTAGGCCCGGAGCTACCCAATAGAGAAAGGCCGGCGTTCGCCGGCCTTTCTTCATTGCACCGCGATGCTGCTTACAGCGCCTTGGCGGCTTCCACCACGTGGGCGGTGGTGATACCGAAGTGCTTGTACAGCTGGTCGGCCGGGGCCGAAGCGCCGAAGGTGTCGATACCGATCACCGCACCGTCCAGGCCGACGAACTGGCGCCAGAAACCGGTGACGCCGGCTTCCACGGCCACGCGCTTGCGCACGGCGTTCGGCAGCACCGATTCGCGGTAGGCCGCATCCTGGCGCAGGAACACATCGGTGGACGGCATCGAGACCACGCGGGTCTTCAGGCCGGCCGCGTCCAGCTGGGCCTTGGCTTCGGTGGCCAGCGAGACTTCCGAACCGGTGGCGATCAGGATCACGTCCGGGGTACCGGCGGCATCGGCCAGCACGTAACCACCGCGCTCGATCTGGGCGATCTGCTCGGCGTTGCGTGGCTGGTGCGGCAGGTTCTGGCGGCTGAACACCAGGCAGCTCGGGCCATCCTGGCGGGTGATCGCGGCCTTCCAGCTCACCGCCGACTCGACCGCATCGCACGGACGCCACACGTCGTTGTTCGGGATGTAGCGCAGCGAGGCCAGGTGCTCCACCGGCTGGTGGGTCGGGCCGTCTTCGCCCAGGCCGATCGAGTCGTGGGTGTAGACGTGGATGGCGTGGGCCGGGATCAGCGCGCTCATGCGCACGCCGTTGCGGGCGTAGTCGCTGAACACCAGGAAGGTGGCGTCGAACGGAATGAAGCCACCGTGCAGGGCCAGGCCATTGGCAATGGCGGTCATGCCGAACTCGCGCACGCCGTAGTACACGTAGTTGGCGTTGGCGTCGTCGCTGGCAACCGATTTGCTGCCCTTCCACAGGGTCAGGTTGGAGTGCGCCAGGTCGGCCGAGCCGCCGACGATTTCCGGCAGCAGCGGGGCGAAGGCTTCAATGGCCAGCTGCGAGGCCTTGCGCGAGGCGATCGTCGGACCTTCAGCGGCCACCTGGGCGATGTATGCATCGGCCTTGGCAACGAAGTCGGCCGGCAGGTCGCCGTGCGAACGGCGGGTCAGCTCGGCGGCTTCGCCCGGGTACTGGCTGGCGTACTTGTCGAACAGCTGTTCCCACTCGGCCTGGCGCAGGGTGCCGGCGCCATTGGCTCGCCAACCGTCGTAGATCGCCTGCGGGATCTCGAACGGGCCGTATTCCCAGCCCAGCTGCTTGCGGGTGGCTTCCAGCTCGTCCTTGCCCAGCGGTGCGCCGTGGCTGGATTCCTTGCCCGCCTTGTTCGGCGAACCAAAACCAATGGTGGTACGGCAGCAGATCAGGGTCGGCTTGTCGCTCTGCGACAGCGCGGCCTCGATGCCGGCCTTGATGCTTTCCGGGTCGTGGCCGTCGACATCACGCACCACGTTCCAGCCATAGGCCTCGAAACGCTCCGGGGTGTTGTCGGTGAACCAGCCCTCGACGTTGCCGTCGATGGAGATGTGGTTGTTGTCCCAGAAGCAGACCAGCTTGTGCAGGCCCCAGGTGCCAGCCAGCGACGCCGCTTCATGCGACACGCCTTCCATCAGGCAGCCATCGCCCATGAACACCCAGGTGCGGTGGTCGACCACTTCCAGCTCCGGACGATTGAAGCGCTGTGCCAGCAGCTTCTCGGCCAGGGCGAAGCCCACGGCATTGGCGAAACCCTGGCCCAGCGGACCGGTGGTCGTTTCCACGCCCGGGGTCTCGTGGCGTTCCGGGTGACCGGCGGTGTGGCTGCCCAGCTGGCGGAACAGCTTCAGCTGCTCGATCGGCAGGTCGTAACCGCTCAGGTGCAGCAGCGCGTACTGCAGCATCGAACCGTGGCCGTTGGACAGCACGAAACGGTCGCGGTTGAACCAGTGCGGGTTGCTCGGGTTATGGCGGAGATAGTCGTTCCAGAGGACTTCGGCAATGTCGGCCATGCCCATGGGCATGCCGGGGTGGCCGGACTTTGCGGTTTCAACCGCATCGGCGGCAAGGAAGCGGATGGCGTTGGCCAACTGGCGACGGGTAGGCTGCGTCATGGTTCTGTCGGAATCGGGAGGCGGCCGCGGACGTGCGGGCGGCCTATTGTCCCATAGTCGTCGGGCGGGGGTCAGTCCAACGTGCCTGGTAGGTGCCGGCCGCTGGCCGGCACTTCATGATCTCCGCCGGATTCCGCATGTGAAAAGGGGTCGGATCCCTTTCCTTGCGGAAAGGGATCCGACCCCGATCAGGTCGCCAGCAGTGGCTCCCGAATCAGTCCTTGTGCGGGGTCAGCGCCGGGCCGTCGTGGCCTTCACCCTTGGCCACCAGCGTGGTCAGGGCCAGGTCACCGGTGACGTTCAGCGCGGTACGGCACATGTCCAGGAAGTGGTTCACGCCCAGGATCAGGCCGATGCCCAGCGGGTTCACGCCGACCATGGCGCAGATCATCGCCACCACCGGCAGCGAGCCGGACGGTACGCCAGCGGTGCCGATGCCACCGAGGATGCAGACGGCCATCACCATGATCTGCTGGCCGATGCTCAGGTCCACGCCAAAGAACTGGGCCAGGAAGATCACCGTCACGCCCTCGAACAGCGCGGTGCCGTTCTGGTTGGCGGTGGCACCCACGGTCAGCACGAAACGCGACACCCGCTGCGGCAGGCCCATCTGGTCGGCCACGCGCAGCGCGGTCGGCAGGGTGGCATTGCTGGAGGCGGTGGAGAACGCCATCACCGTGGCTTCCTGGGTATCACGGAAGAACGACAGCGGCGAACGGCCGGACAGCCAAACGGCCGTACCGTAGGTCACCACCATGTGCAGGCCGAGTGCCAGCACCACCACGCCCACGTAGGCGCCCAGGCGGATGATCAGCTCGAAGCCGAACAGTGCGGCCAGGTTGAACATGAAGCAGGCCACCGCGTACGGCGCCAGGCGGATGACCAGGTTGATCAGGGTCATCGAGATTTCGAACACGCCTTCGATGGCGCGGCGCAACGGGGCGACCTTCTCGTTGTCGGTCAGCACCATGCCGATGCCGAACATCAGCGCAAAGAACATCAGCGACAGGATCGCGCCATTGTCGGACGCGGCCTGCAGCACGTTGCTCGGCACGATAGACAGCAGCATGTCCATGCCCTTCGGCGTGCCATGGATGCCAGCAACGATCTCCTTGCTGCGCTCGGCGTTCTCCGACAGCATCATCGCCGCGACCTGCGGGTCGACGCCGGCACCGGGCTTGAGCAGGTTGACCAGAACCAGGCCGATACCCACTGCAATGCCAGACAGCAGCACGGTGTAGGCCAGCGTCTTCCAGCCGATGCGGCCAAGGGCGCGGATGTCGCCCATCTCCGACACACCCATGATCAGCGCCGAGAAGATCAGCGGCACGATCAGCATGAAGATCAGGTTGAGGAACAGGCCCGAAGCCGGGGTGGTGATGTAGTCCATTACCCATTTGGCACCGGCCTGCAGACCATCGACGCTGCCACCCAGGGCGTGCACGATCAGTCCCAGGACCAGGCCGATCGCGAAGCCGATGCCCATCTTCCAATGCAGGGGCAACTTCTTCTTGTCGGCAGCAGCTGCTGTCATACGGGGGTTTCCTCGAAAAATGAATGCACTCTAACAAAGCGCGCAAGCGTCGCTGGTTCAGGTTCGCCGTGGCGGATACAGCGGCGCAAGGCCAGTGTCAGCGGTGCCCGCAGCCGCCGACCAGTGCGGTCCGTCACGGAAGGCCTCGCGCAGGCGGGTACGCAGCGACGCCAGGTCGCCCTGCCCGCCCCAGCGTGCCTGCTGCAGGTCCTGCAGCACCTGACGCTGGGCCGGCTCGGCCAGGCGGTCGATGACCTGCTCGATACGTTCGACACCGGCCATCGCACACAGTTGCGCTTCAACCTGCTCGAAACCTTCGCCATCCAGCGCGCGGCGCAGTTCGGCCAGACCAGCACGTCCGCTCGCCACAACCGGCACAGCCGAGCGGCCCGCTACCGGCGCCGCCACGCGCGGGCGACGGCCACGCTGCCACCCCCACAGCAGGGTCAGCAGCCACAGCAACGCCAGGCCGATGACAGCCCCCACCCACGGCCAGGGCCGTTCGGACAGGCCACTGGCGCGCGGATCGGTCGCCGCGATGCGGCTGTCCTGTCCATCGGCACCGGGCAGCGCCGCATCGGTGTCGATCGGTGGCAAGGGCGCAGGCGACGCATTGCTTCCGCCGTTGCCCGCTGCGACGGCAAGCGTCAGGTCCGGCAGGCGCGCTTCCTGCGCCTTGCCATTGCGCACGTCCCACCACGGCAGGCGCGGCCCCGGCACCACCAGCGAACCCGGCTGGCGCGGCACGATCGAATAGCGGCGGGTGATCTTCAGCCGCGGCGTGCTGCCGTTGAAGGTCTCCTCATATTGCGCAGGCTCGGCGAAGACCTGCGCGTTGCTGCCGACCTCGGGCACCGGCAGATCGGTGAACTGCGCGCGGGTCGCGCCTTCGGCAATCGCTTCGACCACGATGTTGGCGGCTTCCCCGCTGCGCGCACTGGTCGGCGCGCTGGTGTAGCGCAGCTGCAGGCTCTGCAGCGGCAGCCACGGCTGCGGCGCCTGTGCCGGCTGGGCCTGCACCTGCAGGGTGCGGTCGGCGCCGGTGGCATTCATGCGGCCATCGCCGCCGCCGAAGAAATCATCGAAGAACCCACCGGCACTACGCCCGTTGAAGCGCGCACCGGCCAGCCGCAGTGCACCGCTGCGTTCGGGGATCAGCAGGAAGCGCCGCTCGACCACGTTGTAACGGCGGCCGTTGACCTGGCGCACGTCGGTACGGTCGTCGCCCACCCGCTGCAACGACGCGCCGGCCGGTGTATCCAGCACCAGTTCGCCGGACGCCAGCTGCGAGGCGAAGTACAGCCGCACCACCACGCCTACGCTCTGCTGCACGTACGGCGTCTGATCATCGACAACGGTTTCGATGAAGGCCATCGCGTTGCTGTCCGGACCGGCGACGGGGGCGGCGTCCACCTGCAGGGTCAGCGGCGCGGTCCTCGTGCTGCCTACCTGCAGGCCGGGAATGACCAGCGCACCACTGCGACGCGGTGTCAGCGCCACGCCGTACAGATTGCGCTGCTGCATGGCGCCGTTGCTCCACTCCACCTGGCGGCTGCTGGTCTGTCCGCTGAGGTCGAAGTCGGTACGCAGCGGGTTGAAGTCGGGTGCGCCCTGGTCACTCTCGACGTTGAGGGTGACCGTATCGCCCATAGCAACACGGTCGCGGTCGAGCCAGGCGCGCGGCTGCGCCCACGCCAGCAGCGGCAGCCACAGCAGCAGTGCCGCCAGTACCCGCAGCGGCCAGCGCCCATGCATGTTCATCGCCCGCGTCATCGCCCTTCCTTCTTCCTGCGTTCGTTTTCCAGCTGGAACTTGGCCCGCAGCAACGCGCCCGGATCATCCGGCACACGCCGCATCCACGCCTCCACTGCCTGTTGCTCCTCGCGCTGGCGTGGCGTGGCGCCATCGCTGCCCGGTACCGGTTTGCCGTCCTTGTCGGCCTTACCCTCGCGTGCCTGCTGCATCGCCTGCTGCATGCGTTGGCGCTGCTGTTCATCGGCCTGTGCCTGCGCCTTGGCGTCTTCCACCTGCGGCGGTGCCTGCTGGCCATCGCGGCCACGCTCGCCGGGCTGCGGGTTTGACTGTGTTTTGTCGTCGCCCGGCTTGGACTGGCCCTGCTGGCCCGACTGCGGCTGGCCCTGGCCGGGATTCTGCTGGCCCTGCTGCGGCTGCTGGCCCTGCGGATTCTGCTTGCCCTGCGAATCGTTCTGCTTCTGCTGGCCGCTCTGCTGTGGCTTCTGCTGATCCTGGCCTTGGCCACCGGATGACTTGCGCTTGCGCGCGGCATCGACCACCGCACGGTTGGCCACCGCATCGGCCATGCCCGGATGCAGCGCCAATGCGCGATCGTAGGCGGCAATGGCTTCGTCGTAGTTGCCCTGGCGTGCCAGTGCGTTGGCCAGGTTGTACCAACCGGCATCGTTGTCGATGCCCTCGAACTGCTTGCGCGCACTGGCGAAGTCGCCATTGCGGTACGCCTGCACGCCGTCGGCCAGGCGCTGATGCTGCAGCTGGTCGCTGCGCTTCCACAGCGTGCCCTGTATCGGCTGCGGCGTGGCGGCCGACGGCGCCTGCGCCTGCACCTCGCCCATCCATGGCAGCAGGCCCACTGCCAGTACGGCAGCCAGCAATGCACGGCGACGGAACGCCAACAGCGCCAGGAGCATCAGGGGCGGCAGCAGCCAGAAACCTTCATCACGCCATTGCCTGCCCTCGCCCGGTCGTTCCGCCGTCGTGCCCTCACGCACATCGAGCACGCCCAACGCACGCAGATCGTTGTCATCGGCGGCAATGCGCGCATAGCGTCCGCCGCCGGCCGTGGCCACCGCGCGCAGGCTGGCTTCGTCCAGTGCGGCCTGGCGGATCTGACCACTGCCGTCCCGATAGGCCGCACCGGCTGGCGTACCCAGGCCCAGCACCGACACCTGCATGCCCAGACCGCGGGCCTGTGCTGCGGCCAATCCGGCTTCGCCGTCGGCCTGGTCGGTCACCAGCAGGATCTGCCCGCGCAATGCACCGATCTGCCGCATCAGCCGGGTCGCCCAGTCGATGCCACGGTCGGCGCGCTGGCCATCACGTGGCATCACATCGGGCGACAAGGCATCCAGATACAGCGCGACATTGCTGCCGTCATCGGTCAGCGGCGCCACGGTGTAAGCGTCGTCGGCGTACACCACCAGGCCGACCTGCCCGCCCTGGCGCGCGCGCAGGAGTTCACCCACCTTGGCCCGCGCCTGCAGCAGGCGCGAGGGCGGCAGGTCGGTGGCAGTGATCCGGCTGGACAGGTCCAGCACCACCAGCAACGGTGCGCTGGCCTGGAACATCGGTTGCGCCTGCTGGCGCCAGCTTGGCCCGGCCATCGCCAACGCAGCCAGCGTCCAGCCCAGCAGCAGCGCCCACGGCAGGCGCGAACGACGGCGCGTGCCCGCCGCCAGCAGATGCGGCAGCAGGTGCGCATCCACCGCGTGCCGCCACACGTCGCTGCGCCGCTGCCGGTACAACGCCACCGCGAGGATCAGCGGCAGCGCCAGCAACGCCCACAGCCATTCCGGACGCAGGAAGTGCAGCGCGTTCCAATCAGGAAGATTCGCAGCAAGCGCGATCATCGGCGACGCTCCGGCCACAGCCAGGCCAATGCGCCCAGCAGCAAGGCCAGGCCCAGCGGCCACGCATAGCGTTCCTCGCGCGGGCGCAGGCTCGGACCCTTCGCCGCTATCGGCTCCAACCGGTCCAGCTCGGCATAGATGCCGGCCAGCTGTGCGGTGTCACGTGCGCGGAAGAACTGGCCGCCGGTCATGTTGGCGATCTTCTTCAACGTCGCCTCATCGACCGGATCCTGGTCGGCAGAGATGGGAATACCAAACAAGCGCATGCTGCCGTCACCGCCAAAGGCAACGGTGTGGATGCGCACGCCTTCGGCGCGCGCCACTTCCGCCGCACGCAGCGGTTCCAGCACGCCGGCATTGCTCACGCCATCGGTCAGCAGGATCAGCACGCGCTGGCCTTCGGGTTGGCTGCGCAGCCGCTTCACCGCCAGGCCGATGGCATCGCCAATGGCCGTCTCGCGGCCGGCCAGGCCGACCACGCTGTCGCGCAGCTGATCGCGCACGCTGGCAAGGTCGGGGGTCAGTGGCGTCAGCGTGTAAGCGCGGTCACCGAACACCAGCAGGCCGATGCGGTCGCCAGCTCGACGGTCAAGGAAGTCGGCCAGCACGGCCTTGGCTGCGGTGAGGCGATCAACCGCCTGTCCGCCCAGCACCATATCGCCTTCGCCCATGCTGCCGGACACGTCCATCGCCAGCATCATCTGCCGGCCTTCCTGCGGCGGCGTGATCGCCTCACCCAACTGCTGCGGACGCGCCAACGCCACGCACAGCGCGCACCAGCCCAGCCACAGCAGCAGCGTGCGCAGCCACGACACATCAACGCGGCCGCCACCGGCCAGCGCTTCCAGTTCAGTGGCCGCATACGGCACGCGCAGCGCAGCGCCCGGATCGGCACGGCGTTTCCACCAATGCATCAGCAATGGCAGCGGCAGCGCCAGCAACGCCAGCGGCCACGCCAGCTGCAGGTCCGGCCACGGCCAGTAACTCGCCAGCACGTTCATCGGCGGCGCTCCAGCAGCAGCGCCAGGTAGCGTTCGCGCGCCCAGCGGCGCATTGCGGCCACTTCGTTGACGTCCACGCGTGGGCGATAGGCACCTTCGGCCAACAGGCTTCGGCGTGCTTCCGGCAATGTGCCCTGCGGATCCACGCGCTGCCACCAGGCCTCATCACGCAGCGACTCGCTGCCCGGACGCGCATGGCGGGCGGCACGACGCAGCAGTCCCGCAATGGCCGCCAATTCCGCAGCGGCGTCGTGGCTGGCAGCCAACTCCTGGTCGAACAGCCGCAACCAGCGCTGGTGACGACGGCGGCGGCGGTACCACAGCACAGCCACCACCAGCAGTACCAGCAGCAACGCGCCGCCGATCATCAGGTAGCCCGGTGCCGGTGGCCACCATGATGGTGGCGGCGGCAGCTGCACATCGCGCAGCGGCAGGTTGGCGCTCATGCCGGCACCTCGGTTGGCGACGGTGCCAGCCAGGCATCGCTGGGCGCATCGGTGGACAGCACCTGCACGTCGACACGGCGCGCACCGAGCTGACGCCGCAGTTCCTGCAGCGGTTCAACGAAATGGGCCTGCCAATGCGCCTGTACCTCGCTGCGGCGCAGGTCGAGGCCAATGCGCTGCTGCAGCGTCTGGAACTGCAGCGCGGCCGATGGCGGCTGCAGCTCCAGCGGATCGACCAGCAGCACCAGGCTGAGGTCGTGATGCTGGGCCAGCGCGCTCCAGCGCGCTGGCGGAATACGGATGGCCTGCTGCGGATCGGCCAGCACCAGCATGCGCGCACCCGGGCGCAGCACGCGCGCCGCATGATCCAGCGCGCGCTCCAGGCCGAGATCATCCGGGGGTGGTTGCGCATACCAGCGGGTAAGCGCATCGAGCACGCGCAGCACGCCGCGCGGCCCGCCTGCGGGTGCGATGGGCGGCTCATGATCACTGCCACGCAGGGCACCCACGCGGTCGCCGCGACGCTGCGCCGACCACGCGGCGACAGCCCCGGCACGTGCGGCCTGCACCGACTTGAAGCGTACGCGGGTGCCGAAATACAACGCCGGTGAAGTATCGGCCACGATCAGGCTGACCCGTTCGCGCTCGGCCTGGAACAGCTTGGTGTGGGCACGGCCGGTGCGCGCGGTCACGCGCCAGTCGATATGCCGCGCGTCGTCACCGGCCACGTACTCGCGTGACTCGGCATATTCCATGCCACGTCCGCGCAGCGGTGACGGCGCCTGGCCTGCATTGCCGGCGCGGCCACGGCGCGGCGGCGGGGGCCGCTGCGCAAGGCGG
Source organism: Stenotrophomonas sp. GW821-FHT09E08 (assembly GCF_059416125.1). Classification (NCBI taxonomy): domain Bacteria; kingdom Pseudomonadati; phylum Pseudomonadota; class Gammaproteobacteria; order Lysobacterales; family Lysobacteraceae; genus Stenotrophomonas; species Stenotrophomonas sp. GW821-FHT09E08. The sequence continues at coordinate 149,893 of NZ_JBWKOO010000002.1, read as the reverse complement.
CGCATCGCCACCAGCTCGGACAGCTGCGGCCGCAGCCCGTCGCCATCGCTGACGTTGGATGTGGGTTCCAGGGATGGATCGGTCATGCGCAGGCTCAGGGTGCCGGCACCCGGGCCAGCAGTTCCTGCACCAGGCGTTCGCCGTCCCAGCCTTCTGCGGTGGCTTCGTAGCTGGGCAGCACGCGATGGCGCAGCACGTCGGCGGCCACCGCGCGCACATCATCGGGGGTGACGAAGTCGCGGCCCGCCAACCAGGCGCGCGCACGCGCGCAGCGCTCCAGTGCGATGGAGCCACGCGGGCTCGCACCCCAGGCGATGCGGCGGCCGAGGCCGGCGTCATAGCGCGAAGGATCACGCGAGGCCAGCACCAGCTCGATCAGGTAGCGTTCCAGCGCCGGCGCCATGTGCAGGTCCAGCACTTCACGGCGGGCATCGAACACATCCTGCATCGGCAGCTTCTCCGGCGCCGGTGCGGCTTCACCCAACGCGCCACGGGCACGCTCGCGAGCCAGGCGCAGGATCTCCGACTCAGCTGCCTGGTCCGGGTAGCCGATGCGCACGTGCATCAGGAAGCGATCCAGCTGTGCTTCTGGCAGCGGGAAGGTGCCTTCCTGCTCGATCGGGTTCTGCGTGGCCATCACCAGGAACAGAGACGGCAACGCGTAGGTGTGGCGGCCCACGGTGACCTGACGCTCACCCATCGCTTCCAGCAATGCCGACTGCACCTTGGCCGGTGCGCGGTTGATTTCATCGGCCAGCAGGATCGGGTGGAAGATCGGGCCGGGCACGAATTCGAAGCGGCCTTCCTGCGGGCGCCAGATCTCGGTGCCGGTCAGGTCGGCCGGCAACAGGTCCGGGGTGAACTGTACGCGGGCGAAGTCGGCTTCCAGGCGCGCGGCCAGCGCGCGGATGGCAGTGGTCTTGGCCAGACCGGGGGCGCCTTCCACCAGCAGGTGACCGTCGGCCAGCAGCGCGATCAACAGGCGTTCGACCAGCGCGGCCTGGCCGACGATCTCGGCCGACAATGCGTCGCGCAGCTGGCTGAAAGCGGCATGCAGGCGGGAGATGGCCGGCGCGGGCGGCGGCGAGACGGTTTCGGGCATCGGCGGTGGCAGGTTCATGGGGGCCTTTGACCGGCGCAGGACGGCACGGGTTCCCGACATCATCGCAGGGTGCCCTGCGAATGGCATCAAGAACGGCTGAACGGCCCATCCGCGCATGGTGTGGTTCTACCGGCACAAACGCAGAAGGGCCGCGCATGGCGGCCCTTCTGCGTTTCGCGGGTGACGCGGGCTCAGTTCTGCTTGGCCACGCGCAGCACCTTCGGGGTGACGAACACCAGCAGCTCGGCCTTGTCCTTGTTGCGGCCGCGCTTTTTGAACAGGTTACCCAGGAACGGCACGTCGCCCAGGAACGGCACCTTGCTGATGCTGCTGCGGTCGGTGAACTCATACACGCCACCGATGACCACGGTCTGCCCATCCTCGACCAGCACCGCGGTATTGACCTCGCGGCGGTTGATCGACGGCACCGTGCCGTAGCCCTGCAGTTCGATCAGGCGGTCGACTTCGTCCTTTTTCACCTGCATGTTGAGGAACACGCGGTTGTCGTTGGTGATGGTGGGGGTCACCCGCAGTTCCAGCACCACTTCCTTGAACTGCACGTTTGGGGTGGAACCGGCGCCACCGGCAGCACCGGCGCCGCTGATGGTGACGTAGCCGATTTCCTTGCCCTGCTTGATCATCGCCTCGCGCTGGTTGGTGGTGACCACGCGCGGGTTGGAGATCACTTCACCACGTGACTCTTCCTGCATGGCCGACAGCTCCACGTCCAGCAGGTAGCCTGCGTTGAGGATCGACAGCGCCAGCGAGCCGGGGTTGTTGGCCGCTGCCACCGGCAGATTCCAGTTCAGGCCGCGCTTGATCGTCGGGCTACCCGGAATCGGGGCCGGACCGACACTGCCACCGGCCTGCCATTCACGGACCGCCTTGGCGTTGGCCAATGCCGTATCCACCTGCGAATTGCGGGTAGCCTCGTTGGCATCCAGGCTTCCGCTGAAGTACACATTGTCACGGCTGCCGCTGATGCCGAACTTTGCGCCCAGCTCGCGGGCGAAGGTATCGGTGGCGATGACAATGCGGCTTTCGATCAGCACCTGGTCGACCGGGCGGTCGATCACGCTGATCAGCTCACGCATCCGCGCGATCTTCTTCGGAATGTCGCTGATCATCAGCGTGTTGGTGCGCTCGTCGGCGACGATGCGGCCACGCCCGGACAGGAAGCCACTCTCCTCCTGCGACGACCCACCACCACCACCCGCACCACCGCCACCGCCGATGCCCTTGGCTTCGGTCAGTGCTTTGAAGATCTGGGTGGCGCTGTGGTAGTTGATCTGGACGTAGTCGGTAACCAGGTCCTCGCGGTTCTCGATGGCGATGCGCGCGTCTTCCTTCTCCTGCTCGAACTTGGCCAGTTCGGCCTGCGGCGCCACCCAGATCACGCTGCCGTCGCGACGCTTGTCCAGGCCCTTGGCGCGCAGCACGATGTCCAGCGCCTGGTCCCACGGCACATTCACCAGGCGCAGGGTCACATTGCCCAGCACCGAATCGGACGCCACCACGTTGAGGTTGGACTCTTCGGCGATCAACTGCAGCACGGTGCGCACCGGCACGTCCTGGAAGTTGAAGGTCACCGGCTTGCCAGTGAAACCGCGCTGGCCGACGGCCTTGGCGGCCTGGGTCACGCTGCCGGCAGTAACCGCACCGACGGCGGCCGGGGCCTGCCGCGGGCTGATCTCGACCACGTACTCGTTGCCGCTCTGGTAGGCCAGCGATTCGACCGCACCGCCGGTGCTCAGCACCAGCTGGGTACCGGCCCCGGATGGCTTGGCGTCGATGCGCTGTACCGGCGTAGCAAAGTCGATGACGTTCATCGGCTTCTGCAGGTTGGCCGGCAGGCGGGCATTGCCGACATCGACCACCACGCTGTTGCCCTGCGTACGCAGGTCTGGGATCGCGCCCTGGCCATCGAACTGGACGATCAGGCGCCCCGCGCCATCATCGCCCCGCTTGAAATCGATCTTGGCCACCGACAGGCCGGCCGGCGCGGCGGCCGGTGCCACGGTGGTGCCCACCGGCTTCTCCGCCGGTGCGGCGGCCAGCGCCGGAGCGCAGGCCAGCATCAGCGCGACTCCCAACGCGCTGACACGGTTCAAGGTAGAGCGCCGGATGGGACGCAGCCCCTTGGCTTGGTGAAAGGTCATCGTGCTATCCCCAGTAAACGATCATTGATCTTCAAGCGAGAGCGTTGCCGGCCGTTCCAGCCAGCCACCCGCGCCATCCGGCACCAGTTCGATCAGCTCCACGCGGTCCTCGAAGACCGCCGTGGCGCGTCCGTCGCTCTGCCCCAGGTAGCCACCCGGGCGCACCCGGTAGGTCACCTTGTCCGGCCCCATCACCAGCGCAACGGTACCGCTGCCGGTGCCGATGGTACCGACCATGTCCAGCGCGTCCAGCGGGAAGCCTTCCAGCGGCTCCTTGCGCCGGTTCGGATCCGGCCGCAACCCACCGCTCCCCTGCGGATTGGTCCAGGCATCGGTAAACGGATCGCGCAGGCCCTGCGCGGAGTACTCGAAGGTCTCGAACTGCTGCATCACCGGCAGCGGCTCCAGCGGCTGTGCCGGCCGGGCACGCTCGCCCTCCACCCACTTTTCCAGGTTCGGCGCATCGCCCGGCGTGCTGGTCACGCCACGGCCACAGGCCGCCAGCAGCAGCACCGCGGCAACCATCCCACAGCGTGCAAAGAAGGAACGCGTCACTTCTTGTCCTCCTTGCCGGCTTCAGCCTTCTGCTGTTCCTGGACCTCGGTCTCGTCCAGGTAGCGATAGGTCTTGACCGTGCCGGACAGTTCCAGCGCACCCGCACGGGCACCGCCACCGGTCTTGTCCGCAGGTTTCAGGTTGATGTCGTGCATGGTCAGGATCACCACCCGCGGCAACGATGCCACGCCACTGACGAAGGCACCGAACTGGTGGTAGCTGCCCACCATCTTCAGCTTGATCGGCTTCTCGGCGTAGAACTCCTTCACCTGCTCCTGCTCCGGCTCGAACAGCTGGCTGGTCAGGCCGCTGGACAGCGCCGTCTGCGAGATGTCGATGATCAGGTCCGGCATTTCGGTCTTGCTCGGCAGCTGCCGCAACATCTGCTGCAGCACCTGCTCCATCTGTGCCAGCTGCTGCTTGAGCGGGCCCAGGTTCACCGCGCGTTCCTGCTGCTTGGTGAACTCGGTGCGCAGGTCGCCCTCCTTCGATTCCAGGCTGGACAGTTCGTCGCGCTTGCCGCTGATCAGCAGCATCCAGGCGACGAACATGATGACCAGCGCCAGCAACGAGCAGAAGACGATCTTGGCCTTCTGCGGCCAGTTGCCGATGTCGTTGAAATCCAGGTTCTTCAGATCGATTTTCTGGCTCATGCGCGGTCCCCCTGCAACGGGGCGTTGGAGGCCTGCGGCGGCTGCGCAAGGCGACTGCCCTCAGGCTTGGCCGGTGCCGGCGCGGCCGGCTGGTTCGGCTTGGCCGGCGCGGCGGCCGGTGCAGCCGCCGGGGCCGGTTGGGCCGGGGTCGGTGCAGTGGCCGGGGCCGGCTGGGCTGCTGCCGGTGCTGCGGCCGAAGCTGCCGCGTCCGGGCCTGCAGCAAGCGGTGCCACGGCAGGCACTGCCGCTGGTGCGGCCGCCACGCTGCCATCGGCATTCAAGCCGGGCGTGCCGGTCTCTTCGCTCTGCGCAGGCAGCTTCACCGTGACCTTGAACATGTACGGCAGCGCCTTGATGTCAGACACCGGGCCGGTCGCGTTCTTGTCCGCAGCACTGGCCTGGATGATCGACAGTTCCGGATTGGTCATCCAGCCGGAGGTTTCCAGGTTGCGCATGTACGCCGACACGCGTGCATTGGACTGGGTCCGGCCCTCAAGGGTGAGCATGTCGCCCTCCTGCTGCAGCGCGGTCAGTACCACGCCGTCAGGAATGGTGCGCACCAGCGCGTCGAACAGGTGGACCATCTGCGAGCGCTTGGCCTGCAGTTCCTCGATCACCTTCTTGCGCGCCAGCAGGCGGTCCTTCTGGGCGTCGAGGCGGTCGATCTCCTTGTTCTGTTCCTTGACCTTCTCGATCTCGGCTTCCAGATAGGCGTTGCGGTCCATCTGGCCGCTCACCTGGCGGTCGTAGTAGAACCAGATCACCAGCGACAACAGCAGGCCACCGATCGCGGCCATGCCCAGCATTGCGTAGAACTCGCGCTGGCGTTGCTTGCGCCGCTCGGCGCGCCAGGGCAATAGATTGATGCGCGCCATCAGTCGAAGCTCCTCAGCGCCAGACCGGTGGCGATCATCAGCGCGGGGGCATCCTGGGCCAGCGCATGCGCGTTCACCTTCGGGCCCAGGGTCATCTGTGCCAGCGGGTTGGCGATCACGGTCGGCACGCCCAGCTGCTCTTCGACCATTTCCGGCAGGCCACCCAACACGGCGCAGCCACCGGCCAGCACGATGTGATCGACGCGGTTGAACTCACTGCCCGCATAGAAGAACTGCAGCAAACGGCTGATCTGCTGGACCGTGGCTTCCTTGAACGGCTCCAGCACTTCCATCTCGTAGCTTTCCGGCAGCCCGCCCTGGCGCTTGGCCAGGCCCGCTTCCTCGTAGCTCAGGCCGTAGCGGCGCATGATCTCGTCGGTCAGCTGCTTGCCACCAAACACCTGTTCGCGGCTGTACAGGCTGCGGCCACCGCGCAGGACATTGAGGGTGGTCATGGTGGCGCCGATGTCGACCAGCGCGACCACGCCCTCGATGGACACCGGCAGCTCGCTGGCGACCAGGGCATAGGCGTTCTCGACCGCGAAGGCCTCCACGTCCATCACCTTGGCCTGCAGGCCACCCAGTTCCAGCGCGGACTGGCGCAGTTCCACGTTTTCCGAACGCGACGCGGCCAGCAGCACCTGGACCATCTCCGGGTTGTTCGGGATCGCCCCGATCACCTCGAAGTCCAGGTTCACTTCCTCGATCGGGTACGGAATGTAGTTGACCGCTTCCAGCTCGATCTGGGCTTCCATGTCGTTTTCGTCGAGCTCGGCCGGCATCGGGATCACCTTGGTGATCACCGCCGACCCAGCGACGGCGGCAGCGGCCAGCTTGGCCTTGCTCCCCGAGCGGTTCATCGCACGGCGGATGGCCTCACCCACGGCCTCCACTTCCACGATGTTCTTCTCCACCACCGCATTCGGCGGAAGAGGTTCCACAGCGTAATGTTCCACACGAAAACGGTTGCCACTGCGGGACAGCTGCAAAAGCTTTACCGCAGTCGAACTGATGTCGACGCCTACAAGCGGCGACTGACTTTTTGGGATGAGCCCCACGGTTTCTCCCCTGCCGACGGGCACTTGGACGCAAGACCTGCGCCCGAGCATTAATAACGTATTCTTAGCAAATGGCAACGGCCCTGCTGTGAAGTCCCTCACGGATTCACCATGCAGCCCCTGACTGTTCCCTTTGCGCTCCCCGGCGACGACCCCAGCCGCCACCTTGCGTAATCTATACTCTGCGACCACGAAATTCGCAATCGGAATCTGAACCCGATGACTCGACTCCGCCGCTGGCTGCGCTGGATCTTCCTGATTGTCCTGGTCCTGGCGCTGATCGGCGCGGCCGCCGTAGGCGGTCTGTACTATGCCGTTTCCTCCAAGCTTCCCGACGTGCAGACCCTGCGCGACGTGGAAATGCAGGAGCCGATGTACGTCTACGCTGCCGACGGCAAGCTGATGGCGGTGTTCGGCGAGACCCGGCGCACCCCGATCACCATGAAGGATGTGCCCGAGCGCCTGAAGCAGGCGTTCCTGGCCACCGAGGATGCCCGCTTCTACGAGCATGGCGGCGTCGACTACATGGGCATCGGCCGTGCCGTATGGCTGCTGGCCACCACCAGCGACAAGCGCGTACCCGGTGGCTCCACCATCACCCAGCAGGTCGCCCGCCAGTTCTTCCTCAGCTCCGAGTACAGCTACACCCGCAAGCTGGCCGAGATCCTGCTGGCACGGAAGATCGAGTCCGAGCTGAGCAAGGACGAGATCTTCGAGCTGTACCTGAACAAGAGCTTCTTCGGCAACCGCGCCTACGGTGTGGCCGCCGCCGCCGAGTTCTACTACGGCAAGAAGCTCAACGAGCTGGACCTGGATGAAATGGCCTCGCTGGCCGGCATCCCCAAGTTCCCGTCTTCGGGCAACCCGATCTCCAACCCGGAACGTGCCCGCCAGCGCCGCGACAACTACGTGCTGCAGCGCATGGCCGACCTGAAGTTCGTCAGCCAGGCCGAGGCCGATGCGGCGAAGGCCGTGCCGATGCACGCCACCGCGCATGAGCCGCCGGTCCAGGTCGATGCCCCGTACGTGGCCGAGCTGGTGCGCCAGGAAATGATCGCCCGCTTCGGCGGCGATGTGGTCAACAAGGGTTACCACGTCACCACCACCATCGATGCGACCCTGCAGACCGCCGCCAACCAGTCGGTGCGCGACGGCCTGCTGCTGTACGACCACCGCCATGGCTGGCACGGCGTGGAGAAGCAGGTCCAGGTAGGGGCCAGCGAAGACGCCGCGGCCCTGGCCGAGCACCTGCGCGGCATGTTCGGCCAGGCCGGCCTGCTGCCGGCCATCGTTGCCAGCACCGGCGCCGACGGCAGCGCCACCGTGGTGCTGGCCAATCGCAGCGAGATCGTGCTGCCGGCCGGCGCCGCCAAGTGGGCCAACAAGAGCCCGGCCAAGCTGGTGCAGCGCGGCGACATCGTGCGCGTGCGCGCCGGTGCCAAGGAGGGCGAATGGCTGCTGGACCAGCTGCCGCGCGGCCAGTCCGCGCTGGTTTCGCTGGATGCCCACAGCGGCGCGCTGAAAGCGCTGGTCGGTGGCTTCAGCTTCTCCGGCAACAAGTTCAACCGCGCCACCCAGGCCCGGCGCCAACCGGGTTCGAGCTTCAAGCCGTTCGTTTATGCGGCCGCCTTCGACAAGGGCTACAACCCGGCCTCGATCGTGCTCGACGCCCCGGTCGTGTTCCGCGACCGCCGCGGCAAGACCTGGGCCCCGCAGAACGACGGCGGCGGCTTCCGCGGCCCGATGCGCCTGCGCGAAGCGCTGGTGCAGTCACGCAACCTGGTTTCGGTGCGCCTGCTCGATGGCATGGGCGTGGATTACGCGCGCAAGTACATCAGTGAATTTGGTTTTGCCGAGTCGGAGCTGCCGCCGAACCTGTCGATGTCGCTGGGTACCGCCTCGCTGACTCCGCTGTCGGTAGCCCGTGGCTATGCCGTGTTCGCCAACGGCGGCTCGCGCGTGGACACCTGGCTGATCGACCAGGTGAACGACCGCGACGGCAATCTGGTGTTCAAGGAAAGCCCGGCAATGGCATGCCGCGACTGCGCCGGCAGCAGCGGCCAGCCGGTCAACCAGGTGGTGGACGGCTTCAACTTCGGCGCCCCGGCCCCGAAGGTGGACCCGGCCGCTGCGGCAAAGGCCGAAGCCAAGCCCGAAACCCCGGCCGCACCGGTCAACCCGGATGCACGCACCGCCCCGCGCGCGATCGACGCCCGCACCGCCTACCAGCTGGTGTCGATGATGCGCGACGTGGTCCAGCGCGGTACCGGTGCTCAGGCCAAGGTACTCGGCCGCGAGGACGTAGGCGGCAAGACCGGCTCCACCAACGACCACCGCGATGCCTGGTTCTCCGGCTTCGGCGGCCCGTACGTGACCACCGTGTGGGTGGGCCGCGACGACTTCCGCTCGCTGGGCTACCGCGAATACGGTGGCAAGGCCGCCCTGCCGATCTGGATCGACTACATGCGCACCGCGCTGAAGGACACCCCGATCGCGCAGAACGACCCGCCCAGCGGCATGGTGCAGGCCACCCTCAATGGCGCCACCGAGTGGGTGAAGGTGGAAGACATGGACCGCCTGACCGACTACGACCTGAACCTCAATACGCCGCAGGCCGACGCCGCCGCTTTCGATATCTTCTGAGGAAGGGGGCGATGGGTGCCAACCGTTGGCTGGCGCCTCCGCGAAATACCCACGCAGATGTCACATCCGTGCGCTAGTCTGTAGCCAGGTCGCAACAGGGAGTCATCGCATGCATCGCGCCCGTCAGCATGCTGCCAGCCAGACCCGCGAGCGTCGTCACCGTCTCGCCCACGAAGCCGCGCGCCTGATGGCCGAAGGCGGCATCCGCGACTACCACCAGGCCAAGTTGAAGGCCGCCACCCGGCTCGGCATCCACGACGATGCCTCCCTGCCCCGCAACACCGAGATTGAAGACGCCCTGCGCGAGTACCAGCGGTTGTTCTCCGGGCCCCAGCATGGCAACGAACTGCAGCGCCGCCGCGAAGCCGCAATGCGCGCCCTGGAGTTCCTGCACGGCTTCGCCCCACGCCTGGTCGGCCCGGTACTGGATGGCACCGCCGACGCCAACAGCCCCGTGCAGCTGCACCTGCACAGTGACGACCCGGAAGCCGTGCATCGCTTCCTGGACGAACATGGCATCCCCGCCGAATCACGGACACGTCGTCTGCGCATGGACCGCGAACGCTGCCTGGACGTGCCGGTGTGGGTGTTCAGTGCCGAAGAGCTGACCTTCGACCTGGCCGTGCTGCCCTACGACGCCCTGCGCCAAGCGCCGCTGTCGCCGGTGGATGAGAAGCCGATGCGGCGCGCGTCCGTGGCGCAGTTGCGGCAGGTGCTGGCCGAGGCGGAGATCACCGCGTATATCGGCGGGTGACGGTAGCGCCAGTCTTGGTGGGTGCGGACTGTTGGTCCGCACTGCATTTCAGACTTCCGGATATCTGACTGAAGAGCAGCCGAGCGTGGGCTCGGCTCTACAGGGAGCGTGGCATCCGCGGGCGCCACCTAGCATGGCAGTGCTCTACAGTGGCATGCCATTACCGGTCGTCGGCTCCGGGCCAATCAACCACTCCGGCAACCACGGTGCGGGTGCGCGCTTGGGGTACTCCGCCATCATCCGCGCGTGCATGGTCTGCAGATCGTTCAACAGCCATACCTGGTGAAAGATGTCACTGAACGAATCCGACCAGCCGCTCTTCACCCGTTGGCGATCGACGCTCGTGAGACCGGGCACCAGATCACGCGGGCCATCCAGAATGGGTTGCAACGCCCTGTTGATGCCCGCGTTCTCCGTCGCGGCCTCACGCAGCTGGCTGACGTGCGCCTGCACCCGTGTGCATTGATACGGCACGCAGCCCGCGGTCGCCTCGATGTAATCGGCGATATCCGCCAGCAGGTTCGCCTTCAGCCGCCATGCCACCTCGCCATCCAGCACTTGCCGCACCCGCATCGTACGCACCGTGCTGGCCCGGATCTCCTCCGGCGTGGAGAACGGCTTGCCGGGGGGAGTACCACCATGGCGCACCAGAACAATCCTGTGGATCGCCTCGTTGGTGATGCCCTCCACCCGTAGCGCAGCTACCTGCGGATGCATGCGCGGAAGCGGCACATTGGTGAACCGCCAGTAGTACCAGAGCAACGCCACTACCCCCAGGAAGCACAGCACGCTGGCAAGCATCCAGACGTCCAGATGCCGGGTGTGGTAGTAAAACCGTGCCCGCCAAACGTAGAACGTGCGGTAGCTGATGAATCGACTCACCCATCGGTACATTGCCATCTCCTCGGCAAGGACCCCGGCGCGGCGGGGCTCGTTACGCGCACCACGCCGGGGCGCCATGGCTTACCAGCCGATGCCCACACCCACGCCCATGCTGCGTTCACCGCTGTTGGTGAAGGCACCATTGAGGCTGAAGGTGGCTGAGCCCTTGTCGTTGAGTACGCGCTGGTAACCCACCGCCATGGCCGACTCGCCCTCGGCGTAGCCCACGCCCGCGCCAAGGCGGTTGTAGGTGGCCAGGCCAGCGGTGTTCATGGCCATGGCCGTCTGCGCACTGCTCATCGCCGCCATGCGGTTGAAGCGCTTGTCCATCTTGTCCAGGCGGCGCTCGAAGTTGCTGATCGCCCCATCGGTGTACTCGTTGGCGCGGGCCAGCATTTTTTCCAGCTCGGCGGTATCAACCTGCGGGGTCGGCGCCGGCGCGTCGGCCGGCGCAGGCGTGCCACCGCCGTCAGCACTGGCGATGCCGCCACCGGCACGGCCTGCGGAAGCCGCTGCCGGTTCACCCGATGCGCCGGCGGGACCCTCGGCCTCCGGAGCGGCCGGCGGCGTGGGTGCACTGGCCGACGCCAGCGCCCTGCCCTCCGGCGTGGCATCAACGCGCTGTTCCAGCCCATCGATGCGACCGTCCAGGCGCTGCTCCATGGCATGCAGCTGACCGCCGTTGACCGCATCGCGGCTGCCCGGTGCAATCAGGCCGTTGGCCACGTTGCCCAGCACCATGCCGTTGGCGCCGGCGAGGTTGAGCTGACCCAGACCATCGCTGCGGGTGACGGGGCTGTCCTGGAACACCGAGCGCAGTTGGTTTTCGACCCGATCAACCCGGGTGCCAGCGGTGATCACTGCGCCGTCGAGCGCATTGAGGGCATCACCCAGGGTGTGCTGCGAGCCACCCTGAACATTGAAGGTGGGACCGGCGATGTTGCCGTTGGCATCGACATCACTACCCAGGGTTGCTAGTGCGCCGCGGAGCTGACCGACGGTGGCCGCGTCGTTGGCGTTGCGGCCGCGGGCAACATTCACCAAACGGCGCTGCATTCCGTCATTACCAAAGGAAACAGTATGTGATTCTCTTGCCACAGACTGCGCGCCAATTGCTACAGACTCCACAGCCCCCTTTAGTACGGCACTCGCAGCGCCAATCGCGATTGCACCGGATTCAGCAACTTGAGATTCAGTGCCGAGCGCAAAGCCTCTGGCCGCGCCTTCATGAACGTGCGCAGCTCGCCCCAGCGCCACTGAATTTGTGCCGGAAGCGACTGCATACGCGCCTAACGCCACGGCTCCCTCTGTATCCAGGGAGGCCTCTGCAGAGTCACCCATGGCGATGGCGAATCTCCCCGCCCTTGCGGGCACTCTATCAATTGAATCGCCGAACTTCAGGAAGTTGCTGTTTTCAGCCAAACGCTCAACACTTCGATTCGTATCGTACAGCTGCCTGCCAGTGACGACGTCACTACTACCGGGATTCAGCTCTCCGTCGGCGACTCCGGTCAAGCGTGCGCCAGCAAAATCGACCAGGCCAGCGGCATCGCTGACTTGCATTTCAGCGCCCCCAACTAACTTCTCTCTCAGTCCATCGAGATCATTTCGATTGCGCTCGATCTTCTGTTCGGCAGCGTAGAGCTGACCGCCGTTGACCGCATCGCGGCTGCCCGGTGCAATCAGGCCGTTGGCCACGTTGCCCAGCACCATGCCGTTGGCGCCGGCGAGGTTGAGCTGGCCCAGACCATCGCTGTGGGTGGCAGGGCTGTCCTGGAAGACCGAGCGTAGTTGGTTTTCGATCCGATCGGCCCGATTCTTTCCAGCTACGACAGCACCATCGAGAACATTGAGGGCGTCTTCAACGTTGTTCTGGCTTCCGCCCTGTATTTTGTACGTAGGAAGGATAATGTTTCCGCCCGGGTCAATGCCCGCACCCCCTCCCAGTGCAGCCAATGAGTCCCCGAGCTGCCCAACAGTGACGGCGTCTTCAGCCCCGCGCCCCCGAGCCAGATTGACGATTCGTCGTTTCCTAGTCAGGTTTCCAACAGAAACCACATTCTCTTCGGTCGCCGTCGATGATGCCCCCAATGCAACTGAATACTCTGCACCCGACTCAATTCTGGCAAATCCGCCGAGCGCCACGCCTTCCTTGCTATGAACCGATGACCCGGTACCCAGAGCAAACCCATTTTCCGCGGAGCTATCGACGAACGACGCGCGCCCTAAGGCGACCGATCCCTTTCCTCGAGCTCTGGAGAAAGCTCCTATGGCAGTTGCTCCATCAGTGCCTTCACCAGCCTCAGCACCATCACCAATGGCTACTGAGAACTCTCCTGCCTTGGCGTCAATACTTTCGTCATCGTGCCCGATAGCTATGTACCTAGCCGTCTCTTCAACCTGTGACAGACGCTGATTGGTGACGAACAACTGCCCACCGTTCACAGCATCGGTACTCCCCGCCGAACTGATATCGCCCGCTGCCACGCCCCGTACCTTGCCGCCGTCCATATCGACCGAACCGTCGGCTGCGTAACGGACCACGCCTTCCAGGTCGGGGTCGAAGTTGTCAAACTCGGTACGCAGGTCATCCAGCTCCCGCCGGTTGCCGGCGATACGGGCCTCGTGTCCAGTCAGCTCGGTGGCGTGGCTGGTCAGCAGAGACTGATTCGCAGTGACTTTCTGATCGACGGCGAATACTTGTTTGCCCGTTACCGCATCGGTGCTGGTGCTGCTCAACGTGGCATCAGCCACGTTCACCAGCTTGCGCTTGAGTGTTGCGTTGCCAATAGAGACCTGATTGGTGCCGCCGGTCACCGACTTTTCGCCCAATGCCACCGCATTTTCGTGCGTCGCCTTCGCGTTTCCACCCAGTGCAAGCGCGAACTGGCTCGTCGCACCGGAGGCGCTACCGATCGAGATCGCATTGGTGCCAACGGCATTGGCGTTGTTGCCCACGGCAACGGTCGCCACGCCGCTGGCCTTGGCGACATTGCCCATGGCCATGGCCAGGTGCCCCGTCGCGGTGGCTTTGTTCGCGTCGTTGACATCAGCGGCAGTGGCCACTGCGTTACCAGTGGCGCGTGCTTTGGCGAAGGCGCTGTCCGCGGTAGTCTGCGCAACGTTTGCGGTAGTCTGGGCGTTGGCGGCGGCACTTCGAACCGAGGCCACTTCCGTGTTCGTCGCATTGAGCTGCTTGCCGCTCACCGCCTCGGTGCTGCTGGTGCTGAGCGTTGCGTCAGCCACGCCTGTCACCTTGCGGCTGGCATTGGACTTGTTGCGTACATCCAGCACGGTACCGGTGTTTTCGCTACCCAGGCGTACGTTGCCGGTCACTGAGGTTTGACCGACCAGCCCGCCCAGAGCATTGGCCTTGGCCAACGCATCGTCGGCGGCGGTCTTTGCTGCGCCCGCTGTCGTCTGGGCGCTGGCTGCGGTGGTGCGGACCGAGGCTACCTCGACGTTGGTCGCATTGAGCTGCTTGCCGGTCACGGCCTCGGCGCTGCTCGTGTTGAGCGCGCCATCGGCGACGTTGACGATTTTCCGCTTCAGCGTGTCGTTGCCCACCGAGATCTGGTTCCCTGCGGTGGTCTGGGAGCCATTGCCCAGCGCCACGCTGTCGGTGTGGGCCGCTATGGCGCGGTCACCCAGCGCCACGGCGCTCTCCGCGCGGGCGCTGGCCAGATTGCCCAGCGCGGTGGAGAACGTGCCGGATGCCGATGCTTCACGACCAACGGCCGTCGCTTGGTTGGCGCTGGCGGTAGCTTTGTAGCCTGCTGCTGTTGCGTGGGTGGCCGCTGCGTTAGCATCGTTGCCCAGCGCCACTGCGCGATCGCCAATGGCGCTCGCACGCAAGCCGGCGGCGACCGCGCCATTGCCGCTGCGGCTGAGTGCGCCAATAGCGACTGCGCCAGTGGCGGCGGTGCTTTTCTCGCCCTTGTCATTCACACCGGCACGTGCGTCTGCACCCATCGCCACACCATTGCCGTTGTACGCCTTGGCCGCCGAACCCAGTGCGGCGCTGGCCGTGCTTCCACTGCCTTCAGCCACCGCCGCTTGACCCAGGGCGACAGCTGCAGCGCCGATACGGCCTACGGCAGCATCCGCCGATGCTTTTGCGGCATTGGCGGTGCTGGTGGCAGTGCTCACGCTCTGGTTGGTGGCATACAGCTGCTTGCCGGTGACAGCTTCGGTGCTGCTGGTGCTCAATGCTGCGTCGGCTACGCCGCTGATCTTTCGATTGGCGTTCGACCGGTTACGCACGTCCAGGACGGTGCCGCTGTTCTCAGCGCCAACGCGGATCTGCCCGCTGGCAGATGTCTGCGTGACCAGCTTGCTGTTGTCCAACGCGCGCTCCGCCGTCTCCTTTACACCGAGCAGCTGGCGCCCGTTCACGGCGTCCATGCTGTGCTGACTGACATTGCCGTCAGCGACATAAACGACCCTGCGTGGCGCAGCGGCATTGCCTACGGAGACCACATAGCTCTCCGTAGCTACTGCACCGCGCCCCAATGCCACCGAGCCGGCGCCCTTTGCCTGCGCCTCATAGCCAAGCGCCACACCGTCGTATTCCGCACGAGCACGACCACCTAACGCGATGGCGCCCGTCCAACCCGGTGTACCAGCGTAGGAATCATTGCCGATGGCGATCCGGGAAATACCGCCACTGTTGTCCGCCGTTGTGGCCGCAAAGCCCATGGCAATTCCGTATTGGCCGGATGCACGCGCATAGGTCCCAACCGCCACCGCGCCAAATCCGTCGGCTACCGATCGCGCACCAAATACGGCGCTTCCCCCCTGCCTGGCGCGAGCATCGAATCCGAACACGGCATTGTTGTCACCTACCGAACTCGACCAGCTCCCGAACAACGAGGAGTACTTGCCCTGCATATGGCTTCCAGCACCCAGCATCATGTATGAACTGGTGTTTGGACCAAGCGTGTTTTGGGCCATGCTCGGAACATGGGCCATGAACGGCACGCAGTTGAGGATGATCTGCTCGGGGTTCTGGCACGCGTGATAGGTGACCGCCCCGGCGGTTCCCACACCCGCACCGGGTACGAGCGACGCAGTCACGATCAGCACTGCCGCTCCGACCGATGAGGCCGGCTTACCGCGTGGCGAAGTCAGTTCACTGGCCACCACCCAGCATTGCCGTGCGGTGGACCATAGGCGACGGTAGATCTTGTTCATCGAACTCTCCTTAACAACGATGTCAACAACGCACCCGCCACGGGAATCTGCGTGGCGGGCGTGGAAAAATCAGGGCGTGAGGGTGGTCACGTGTTCGCGATAGCCATCGCGCGTGAGCCGATAGCGCAGCTGCACGGCGTGGCCGGGCACCACCGTGAAGGGCAGCGCAAGGGAACTGCCGGGGTACAGGCTGTGCGATACGTCATGAGCGGTGCAGCGGCTGCCCTCGCAATCGGCGATGCTGGTGATGCCCAGGCGCAGGGTGCCGTCGTTGTACAGCGCATCGCCCTGCACCCGCGGCTGCACGGTGCCTTCGGCCGGCAGCACATTGACCAGCGCACCCCAGACCAGATTCACACCGATACTGGCCTGCGCACCGTCACCGCCCTCGATGCTGGTTTCCTCGGGTCCACGCACCCCTTCGAAGTAGACGCGGTAGGCTGTCTCGGCCTCGACGGGCTGCAGCGGAATCAACCGGATCAACCGGTTGCCGCCGCCCGCGAGGGCGAATTTCCCGGGTGTGATGGCGATGGCCGCCTCGCCCGGCTCGACCTCCACCTCGTGCTCCTGGTCGCTGGCAGGATCTACGATCCGCCGCAGCGAGGCCTGGATGTACTGCGGTTGGGTGGACTGTGAATAGATGCGCATCTGGGTGCTGCGCTTGTCATCCACCGAGGCGCGCATCGGATGCACGGTGAGATTGGCCTGGGCTGGCAACGCCAGCAGCAGCGTCAACGGAATGAGGCAGGCGGCGAGTCGTTTCATGCGGCTTCCTGGGGGGATCAGGGGGTGGTGGTGGGCACACGCAGCTCCACCTGCAGCTCGCCGAAGTAAGTGCCGGCCTGCCGGGTGGAAATGGGAACGCGGGGAATATCGAAGGTGATCGGCGTGGGCACACAGAACACCGGCTGGCTCATGCCCGGCAGGATCACCAGGCGCAGCTGGGCGCTGTCGATGCCGTGCAGTTGCTGTTCCACGCCGTTGGGCATCCGCACCGTCGCGCCGCTATGGGCGAGGCTGACGGTGTAGTCCAGGCGCCGTGTATCGTCGGTACCGCCATCGGTGTGCCAGAGCGAATAGCCGCTGGGACCAGGGGGATGCCCGCCACGATCGCGGACCGTCACGCCGAGATACTGCGCCTGCGAACCGAGGCCGTCGTACAGGCACATCTCCAGCACCGTGCGTCCGCCCACGGTCTGCCCGATGGGATCGTAGGCAGCGTTGAGCTGTACCAGCGGACTAACGTTGTGAAATGCGGGGAAGTAGATCGAGACGGCGTTTCGATCAGTGATGGTGAAGTCGAAGTTAAAGCGATAGGTCGCGACTGATCCTCCATCGGGTTCGTCATGCAAGGTCATCACCAGAACGGCGTCCCAGTGACCAGCCACCAGCCGAGAAAGCTCGTTCTCCGGCAAGACCAAACCAACGCGTGTTCCAACTGTGGGGTCGCCCCCGCAGGCATCTCCCACCGCTATCCAAGGCGGACGAATGGGTGAAAGCCAGTACGTTCCACATACGCGCGTGTCCATCGCGCGATTAATCCACCCGCGCACGCTTATGTTCGTGGTCATGCCCGAGCGCCGTTCCCGCGCTTGAACGGAGATGAGCCCTGGGCCGTCGCCAATGGCGGATATCCCGCTTGTAGGGCACGCACCCGTGGCGGAGTCGCTGGATGACGCGCATGTCAGATGTAGTTGTCCGTACTTCAGTGACCTATCCACGCTGTAACCGAGAACGAACTCGGGAAGCCAGAGCGACATATCCCCAGGCATCGCCGAACGATCCCACGTCATCACGATGTTCTGCGTGGCACTCACCGGGTGGGTTTCCGGCGGCCGCTGCCCCCACGCATTCGGCATCACCAGCAGCGACGCCATCACCAGCATCACCGTCCACACGCCACGCCAGTTCATGGCGTACCTCCAGCGGCTGCGGTCTGCGGCACGACGGCGATCAGGGCCTGTTCCTGCAACAGGCGGGTGACCCGGGCCTGCTGGCGGATATCGGCGGGCAGCTGGGCGACGTTCAACGGCGCGCACTCCACCTGGCCCACCAGCATCACGACATTGCGGCGCTCACGAACCTCCAGCGGGCACTGCAGCAGGTTGTCGTCCTTCAGCAGGTACAGGGTGCGTTCGCGGCGCGGGAAATCGGCGACGAAGCCGCCGTTGGCGCCGGTACCGGGCACCGGCGCGTTGAGGATGCGGGCGCCGCGCAGTGGCGCGCCGGCGATGTCGCGGGCGCTGCCGATGAAGGTGTAGGTCACCTCGATCGGTACCGGCATCTGCACCAGCCGGCCGGGAGAGAGGAACAATGGCCGTGCGCCGCCCACCCCGGTCACGCGGATGGCGGCATCGCTGGTCAGCGCGCTCGCATCCTGAACTTCGGCGCGGTGGGTCTGGTAGGCCGGCAGCGGCAGCAGGCGGCGCTCGCCCAGCGCCAGGCGCTGCCGGCGCAACCCGCCCACCTGCAGCTCGGCGGCCACGCCGGTCAGTTCCAGGTCGTCGGTGTCATCCACCTGTACGGCCAGGCCGGCGTCGGCGCCCAGGCCGCCGCCCCAGTAGAAGCCGCGGCGGCCCAGGGCCAGCCCGGAGCTGTGCGTGGCGCTATAGGCCATCTCGTTGCCACCGCGCTGCTGGTAGTGCGCGAGAGTGGCGCCGGTGTGGCCGATGCTGTTCTGCAGCTGGGCACTGAGCGCGGCACTGTAGCGGTCGTTGTTGTTGCCGCGCAGGTCCAGCGAGGCCTCGCGGTACTGCGTATCCATTTCCTGGCGGACGGTCTGGCCGGCGCTGTAGTTGACGTCCGGCCGCAGGTGCTGCGGCTGCCGGAAGTCGATGCCATAGCGGCGTTGCGAACTGCCGCGCTCGCCGCGTTGCAGGCGGGTCAGGCTCACGTTGAGGTAGATACCGCGGTCGCGGCCGTCGCGCAGGCTGCTGCGCGTATCCTGCTGCCACAGGCCGAGCCGGGTGGAGACACTGAACTGCTGCCAGCGCTGCACGCGGCTGTAGCTGGCCTGCCAGGTGCGGCTGAGCTGCGGCTCGCGCGTGTAGCGCTGCTGCCACGGGGGCAGCAGCGGGTCGAGCCCGGCCATCGGATCGTCGATGTCGCCCGGCAGCAGCGAGCCACGGCTCCAGGTCTGGCGGCGGGTATAGGCCATGTAGGCGCTGCCACCGGCAACCGGCAGCGCGACAGAGGCGCTCAGCGAATCGGCGCAGCCCAAGCGGTCGCGCGCATCATCCTCGAACACACAGGCCTTGCCGCGTACCCGCTGCTGATAGAGATTCCACGAGGCGTGGCGGCGATAGGAGAGCTGGTGCTGCTGGCCGCTGCTGCCGTCGCTGCCCTGCAGGCCACTGAAGGTGGCACGGATATCCTGGGTGGCGAAGGCATGGCGCAGGTCCACACGCAGCTCGCCATAGCTGAAGCCGCCGAGGTCGGCGACGCCGGCGGTGACCGCCGTGGTGCGGCCCAGTGGCACGCGCAGGCCGGCCATGGCGGCCATCTCGCCGTCGAAGCGGTCGCTGCGGCGCTCGTTGCGGCGGCCGCCCTGCAGGAACCACTGCACGCTGCTGTTGGTCCAGTCGCCGCCCTTGTCGAATGGCGCGTCCTCGCTGCGCACCAGCTGGCCATCTTCGTAGACGCGCAGGGTGACGGTGTAGTTGCCGAACGGGAACCGGCGGGTGTCGAGCTCGTTGATGCCAGCCTGCAGGTAGAAGGTCTGCAGCAGGCGCTCGCCATCGAAGGCGTCCACCCGGGCATCGCGCGCCAGCAGCACCGTCAGTGGCAGCGCCTGCACGGCGGCATCGGCATCCACGTAGGCCTGGGTGGTACCCACGCGCAAGCCGGCGAAGCGATCCATCGGCAGCATGCTGAAACTGAAGGTGCCGCCCTGCGGGCTGGACAGGTTGCGGCGGTCCATGCGCCCGGCCTGTAGATAATGCTGCTGGCCCAGGTCATGGCGGTAATAGGCGTTGTCGAACTGGAAATCATCGTGGCGGCGGCCACCGCGGTACTGCTGGCTGTTGAAGTTCCAGTCCACGGCGAGGTGGCCACGTTGCAGCACGCCCAGCGCACCCGCGCCTTGGGCGGTCAGTGCCTGGTAGCCGCGGCCACCGCTGAAATTGAGGGTCTGCTGGTGCAGGAACGCGTTCTCGGCGTTGTTGCTGACCTGATGGAAGCGCTCGGCGGCCGGCTCGGCCGCGATCCACTGGCGGGCGACGAACAGGCGCACCGCGCCCTCGCCTTCGTCATAGAGGGCACGCACGGTGTTGGAGTCCTCGGGGGGATCGAGATAGCCACAGCCGGCACTGCCCCCGCCATAGCGGCAGGCGATATGGCTGTTGCGCGGCAAGGGCTGCGACAGCGCGGGCAGCAACGCCGCCTGCGCCTCGGGGGAAAGATCCAGCGCCTGCAGCACGCGCGCGGGGTCTTCCAGCTGCACCTGTTCCAGGGTCACGCGCACCGGCGAAAGCCCGGCCGAGCGAGCAAACAGGCGCACATCGAGTTGTTCGATCCGGCCTTCAACCAGATCCTCGAAGCCGGGCGGAACGCCGCGTGCCGCGACCAGGGGCATGGCCAACGACAAGGCGAGCGCGACCGCCAGCCGAGTGACGGCCGGTACAGGAACTTTCATGGGTGTCATGCCTGAAGCGGCCGGCCCGTTGCCGGGCCGGCGCGGGGTGTTACGGCGAAGCGGTCTTCTGCTTCATGGCGATGCTGACGATGCCCTCGTAGGCACCGGCGACGGTCAGCGGGGCCTTGGTGGCCTGGGCGATATCCAGGTCCATGATGAACGAGGCGCCCGGCAGCGCACCGTCGAAGATCTCCGAGGCCAGGAAGTCCTTCGGCGCCACGGTCAACGGTGTCTTGTTGAGGCTGACGGTCAACGGGACCGCTGGTGCAGTACCGGTCTTGATGACGAGCATCGGGTCATGCATCACATTGACTTCAATGTCCTTGGTCTCGTCGTTGGTGAACACACGAACGCGCTCTCTGACAGCGGCCAGGCCATCACCCGGGATATGCGTCATTTCCATCATGTCGGGCAGCGGGCTGCCATCAGCCTTCAGCAGGGCCAGCGACAGGTCGACGTTGGTGTAGACCTTGATGTGGGATTCGGCGGCATTCGCGGACAGCGAAGCGGTGGCCAGCGCTGCAGCGAGCGCGGCCTTCTTGAGAATGGCATGCATGTGTGTCTCTCTCGGACAGGGGGAATATGTAGAGCCCCCCTCCCAAGGAGTAAGGGAGGGAAGCGCCGCCCGTGGAGGTGGTCACGGGCGACGGAGAGAATGGTAGGTAGGCCTACCGCACGCTGACCATTCAAGGATTCCTAAATAACTGAACGTTAAGAAGAATCCTTGAAGTCACTCAATGTTTAGGGGTTATGCAATCTTCCTCATACCGCGTTTGCAACAACCCTCATTGCGGGAGATGCCCTTTGTAGAAGTGCACAATGCTCGACGCACGCGTGCACTACCGCCGCCTCAACGCGTGCTGACGATCCGCACATGATCCACGTCGATGTCGGTGGGCTTGAAGCGGTGCGTATCCACTTCACCGTGCAGTTCCACCACGGTGGTCGCGCTGACGGCCTGGTGGCTGGGCAGATCCTTGTCGTCGATTTCCACATCGATCTCGCCGGTTGCGTCCTTGAAGCGGTAGCGCTCGTGGCCGATCTTGGCCACCAGCGTGCCCTGCAGCACCACCGGCTGATCGTCAGGCTGGTCGCGCGCCTCGGCAACCGTGGTGACAGCACTGGTGGCGCCCGGGCCGGTGTACTGGGCGAAGGCGCCAGCGCTGGGCAGGCTCAAGGAGGTGGCGATGAGCGCAAGGGTGAGTCGTCGGTTCATGGGGGTCTCCATGCAGGGATATGTGCCCTCAGCTTCTATCGCCTCGAATGTGATGCCCATGCAATAGATCCGAAAAGATGTGAAAACGACATCCCCTGCCAGAAACCATTCATCCCGGAACCGACACCTCTTTCAGGAACGATTCCATGGCCGCCACCAGGGCCAGCGGCGTTTCGTTCATCGGGTAATGCCCGGCATCCTCCAGGACCTCCATCGTGACCTGCCGGTAGCGGCGCAGATAGGTGCGCTCCATCAGTGCGCGGTTGAAGGTGGGATCGTGCCCACCCACCAGCACCTTCAACCGATGCTTGCCGACGATCTCATTGCTGAAATCGGTATCCGCCCATGCTGGAAGATAGGCGGCAAATGCTGCAGGTGAAGCATGTGCCGCCGAATACGCGGCCTTCCAGTCAAGCCATTGCGCCGGCAGCCGTCCGCCGGTACTGCGATCGATGATGGTCCGACGCACGCCTACGTCCCCGGCTGCCGTTTCAAGCAGGCTTCGCGTCGCGGCGTCATAGGCAATGCCGCCGCAGGGCACCGGCGCAATGGCCACCATGCCGCGTACCCGATCCGGCGCAAGCACGGCCATGCGTTCAATGGCCACGCCGCCCATCGAATGACCTGCCACGCTGAAGCGCTCGTGGCCCAGGGCGGTCATCAGATCCAATGCATCGGACGCAATCTCGCCGATGGTATAGGCCCCCCGTACATCGCGCATGCCGCCGTAGCCACGGCAGTCCATGAAGACATAGCTGAAGTCGTCGCGCGACAGCCATGGCTCGATGGGCTCGAACGCATGCGCGTCGCCGAACCAGCCGTGCAGCATCAGGACAGCATGGGGTCCGTGTCCCACGCGATGGAAAGTATTGGTCATGTGGTTCCATTACAGCTGAGGGGAGCGTTGATGCTAGGCAGCGCGGATCCGGCCCACCGTCGATGACGGGTCAATCGCTATAGAATCCGGGCCATGCGCAATTCGCTGCTTGATCCCTACGAAGACCTGCCACGCGATGTCGTGGTTACCTCGAACGACTACGCAGCCGAGTTCACGTTTCCCCGCCATGCCCATCGGCGCGGGCAGTTCGCGTTCGCTGCGCGCGGCACCATCAGTGTGGCTACGCCGCAGGGGCGGTGGCTGGTTCCCCCACAGCGCGCCTGCTGGGTGCCTGCAGGCCTGGCGCATGAGATGACCATGCGCGGGCCAGTGACGATGCTCAACGCCTTTCTCTCCGCCGAGGCGGCCGACGCAGTGGCGCTGCCGGAGCACTGCCGGGTGTACGCGGTCTCTCCGCTGTTGCAGCAGCTGCTGGAGGCGGCGGTGGACCTGCCCCCGCTGTACGACGAGGACGGGCGCGCAGGCAAACTGATGCAGTTGCTGGTGGCGGAAATCGCATCGATGCCGACACTTTCCCTGCATGCACCGCTGCCCGCCGATGCACGTCTCGCACGTGTCTGCCGCGCATTGCTCGACGTTCCTTCGCTGACAGCCCGCCTCGATGACGTTGCTGCCGAAGCAGGCATGAGCCGGCGCACGTTCACGCGCCTGTTCCGCGCCGATACCGGGGTGGGTTTTGCCGAGTGGCGGCAGCAGGTGTGCCTGCTGGTGGCCATCGAGCGGCTGGGACAGGGCCAGGCGGTGACGCGTGTGGCATTGGACCTGGGCTATGCAAGCCCGAGCGCGTTTTCCGCTGCCTTCCGGCGTGTGCTGGGGTGTTCGCCGAGCCGGTACGCAGAGGCGTAGTACTGGGCCGGTGATTGGCTGTTGTGTGCGCTGCGCGCGTGGGTCGAGCGTGGCTCGACGCTGTAAATGTCCATGCGCAACTGGATGGCATCAGGCCGCCTCGCGGCGGCCTGATGGATCACACTCAACGACACGATCTCAGAAGAAGATCGCGTACAGGATCAACAGCGGAATCGGCACGCCCAAGAACCAGAGCAGAAGCGTTTTCATGGCAGGTCTCCTTGCATCAGATGCGGGTTACAGGTCGCGGCGACGGCCGCCCCAGGTGGCGCTGAGGCTGGCGAAGAACGCGCCGATCAGCAGGGTGATGAACAGCCACAGTGCGGCATAGGCCGTTGCCTTTCGCGCGTCATCGGCAGCTTGCGTGGCGGTGTTCTTGGCCTTTTCCAGCGCAGCACGCATGCGGGTCTGCACGTCGGTCACACGGGCCTGCGCTTCAGCCGGGCTCATGCCCGTCTCGCGTGCGATCAGCTGCGACAGGTACTGTGGGTATCGGCCGGGTCCAGGCCATCCCCCTGCAGACTGTTGACGATGATGCGGTTCACTTCGGCACGGACTTCGCGGCGGTCGCCCATCGGGCCATTGCCCGGCATCGGTCGCGGCGGCGGCGGGGCCGTGCGGGCGTCACGTGGGCCAACGCTGGCGGCGGCCGGGGGCGGCGGCGGTGCGGCAGGGTCCATCGGGCTGGTACCCGGCGCTGCGCCCGCTGCCGGCGCAACCGGAGGTGCGCCGGCAGCGTCCGGGCCCGCCGTGGTGGCACTGCGGAACAGCGAATCCACCCAGTAGTTGAGGTCGCTCTCCGGTGCGCCTGCAGCAGCGCTGCCAGCTCCGGCCACGGCAGCACCGGCAGTGGTGGCAGCGGCGCCTGCGGTCGCGCCGGCAACCTTTGCGCCGGCGCCCAGCACGCCACCGATGGCCGAGGTCAACAGGCCAGCAGTGAGCAGAGTCGCCACAGCCCAGGACACGAAGCCGTGCGCGGTGTCGCGGAAGTAGGTTTCATCGCCGTGCAGCTGCGTCCACTTGGTGCGCAGGCGACCGGCCAGATAACCACCCAGGCCGGAAGCGGCCAGCGCGGTGAAGGTGAGCCAGATGATGCTGGACCAGCCGAAGGTTTCCTTGCTGACGCCTTCGAACGACCACGGTGACACCGAGGACAGACCAAGGCCTACACCCAGGATGAGCAGGATGAGGGACAGTGCAGCGGCGGCAACGGCGCCGGCCAGGATCGCGCCCCAGGACACTGCGCTTTCGCTGGTGGGCGGCACGATGGGTGCGGTAACGACAGCGGCGACGTCGGGACCGAGCGGGCCGCGCTCGGGTGGATCGAATCGGGTACTCATGGGGTGGATGCTCCGTATCAGTGCTGCGGGTGCAGCTGGCGTCCTGAGGCTGCGCGAGCGCTTGTGAAGCTGGCGAGACCCTTGAATCACGCGGTCTTGGCGCGGTGAAGAGCGTGCCAACCAAGGTTGGCATCCACCAGAGCCGAAGCAAAAAAAAAACGCCCCGCGGATGCGGGGCGTTCTCGGCACAACCTACGCGGGCGATCAGCCCTGGTAGTCGCGCACGTCGCTGCCGGTGTAGACCTGGCGCGGACGGCCGATCTTCATTTCCGGGTCGACCTGCTGTTCCAGCCAATGCGACACCCAGCCGGAGGTGCGGCCGAGGGCGAACATGACGGTGAACATCTCGGTCGGGATCTGCAGCGCCTTGTAGATGATGCCGCTGTAGAAATCGACGTTCGGGTACAGCTTGCGGGCGACGAAGTACTCGTCCTGCAGCGCGGCCTGTTCCAGCTTGACGGCCACGTCCAGCAGCGGATCCTGCACGCCCAGCTGCTTGAGCACCTTGCTGGTCATCTCACCGATGACCTTGGCGCGCGGATCGAAGTTCTTGTAGACGCGGTGGCCGAAGCCCATCAGGCGGAAGCCGGAGGTCTTGTCCTTGGCCTTGACCACGGCGGACTCGACGTTGTCGGCGCTGCCGATCTCTTCCAGCATCTTCAGCACGGCTTCGTTGGCGCCGCCGTGGGCCGGACCCCACAGCGCGGTGACGCCAGCGGCGACCGACGCGTACGGGTTGGCACCGGTCGAACCGACCAGGCGCACGGTCGAGGTCGAGGCGTTCTGCTCGTGGTCGGCGTGCAGGATGAACAGCAGGTCCAGCGCCTTGACCACGTCCGGGTTCAGATCGTACTGGCCATCAGCCGACTCGAAGGTCTGCTTCAGGAAGCGGCTGACGTAGTCCAGCGAGGTGTCCGGCTTGTTGGCCGGCAGGCCCTTGCCGTGGCGGTAGATCAGCGCCGACAGGGTCGGCACCTTGGCGATCAGGCGCACGGCAGCCTGGCGGCGCTGTTCGGCGTCGGCCAGGTCCAGCGAGGCGTGGTAGATGCCCGACAGCTGCGCGATGGCGGCGGTCAGGATCGCCATCGGATGGGCATCCTTGGCGAAGCTGCCGATCAGGGTGTTGATCGACTCATCGACGTTGGCTTCGGCAGCCAGCTCGTCGGTGAAGGCCTTCAGCTGCTCGGCGCTCGGGCGCTCGCCGTTGATCAGCAGGTAGGCCACTTCGACGTAGCTCGACTTTTCCGACAACTGTTCGATCGGGTAGCCGCGGTACAGCAGCACGCCCTTGTCGCCGTCGATGTAGGTGATGGCGGACTTGCAGCTGGCCGTCGCGGTGAAACCGGAATCGTAGGTGAAGTACCCCGTTTCCTTGGTCAGCTTCGCGATGTCGACGCAATCGTTGCCAAGGGTGGGTTTGATGACGGGCAGAACGACCGACTTATCGCCGGCGTTGAGCGTGACCTGATCAAGATCGGACACTGTGTGCGCTCCTTCATGGGAAGGCGCCTGCCCAAGCGCATTGGTCAGGCACGTGAATGACGTCCTCGGCCTGTGCCGGGGATCACGCCATTATCGCACAGCAGCATTTGCCCGGCGCTAGACAGAAGTCGTAGACGACAGGCGGCCAGACGCCGGCCGTTGAGCGGCCCGGATCGGCAAAAGCGTTGTCACCCGAACGCAGTGTTCCGTCCATCCAAACGCCCGTTGGGCAGGCGCCGGGGAAAAACAAACGGCCGCGCAGAGCGCGGCCGTCGGTTCGAAGCTGGATCGACAGATCAGCGCGCGTAGCGCTTCTGGAACTTGTCGATGCGGCCCGAGGTATCGATGACCTTGTGCTTGCCCGTGTAGAACGGGTGCGAAGCAGAGGAAATTTCAACCTTCACCAGCGGGTAGTCGTTGCCGTCTTCCCACTTGATGGTTTCCTTCGTGCTCATGGTCGAGCGGGTCAGGATCTTGAAATCGGAGGTGACGTCATGGAAGACGACGTCGCGGTAGTTCGGATGGATATCGGCCTTCATGGGCTCACACCGTAAATGGGCTGGTGGTCAAGAGCGGCATTATAAGCACCGGTTGCCCCTCGGGGCAACCGGTTGCCGGCATCCGGCTCAGGCGGCGCCCAACGCCTGGCGCACCAGGGCCTCGAAACGCCCTTGGTCGTAGGCCATCAGCAGATCGCAGTTGTCCGGCTGGCCGGTCTGGCGGTTCCAGTCGACGATGGTGGCACCGCGGCTGAACGTACCGTTCAGCTCCACATTCAGCGGCCGCGACTCGACCTGCTGCTGCCCTTCCGGGTTCAGCGCCCAGGCCATGGCCAGTGCGTCGGCGGTGTACCAACGGCCGCCCTTGCTGTCTTCGGACAGGCCGCGGGTCTTGCGCGAGATCAGCTCGTAGAAGCGGGCGCGATCGGAATCGGCCTGCAGCCACTTCTCAGCCTCCTGCAGCGGCAGGCCGTGGGCGACAGTGGCCTCCCAGTCGGACACCAGCAGGTGCTTGAAGGTGGTGAACACCACGTGCGCCGCTTCCGGATCGAAGGCGATATTGAATTCGGCCGCCGGGGTGATGTTGCCGTGGCAGGTGACCGCGCCGCCCATCACCACGATGCGCTTGATGCGCTCAGGCAGGGTCGGATCCAGCTTCAGCGCCAGCGCCAGGTTGGTCAGCGGGCCGAGCATCACCAGCATCAGTTCGCCGGCGTGTTCGTGCGACAGGCGCAGGATCGCCAGCGCGGCGTGTTCGGCTTCAGCCTGGCGGCTCGGCGGTGGCAGGTCCACATCGCCATAACCATCACGGCCATGCACGTGGGCGGCGTCGACGGACGGATGCAGCAGCGGATCCGGGCTGCCGGCAAACACCGGCACGTCGGCGCGGCCGACGATGTCGCAGAGCTTGAGGGCGTTGCGGACCGTGTACTGCAGGCCGACATTGCCGGCGGCGATGGTCAGGGCGACCACGTCATGCCGTTCATCGGCAAAGGCCATCAGCAGGGCCAGGGCGTCGTCCACACCAGGGTCGGTGTCGATCAACAGGGGGATCTTGTGGGTCATCGTTGCCGTCTTCAGATCGGCAACGAAGTGTGGACCGGGATGATGACCGTTGCAAGTACGGGGGTCGGCAGGGCTGCGCCCTGCACCCGCAGAGGCAGGAGCAACGGCAACGGCAACGGCAACGTCAAAAGCTGGTTTTCTGGGGGATGGCGGGGTGGGTCCGGTTGCGGGGGACGCCGTAAACCCGTCCTTGGGGGCTTGGCCGCGGCATCCATGCCGCGGACACCCCCGCAACCGGACCCACCCCGCCTTCGACAGATTTCCGCGGTCTGTCGGAACGGCGGATGTTGGTAGGTGTCGACCTTGGTCGACACATCCACGCAATGCGTGGATGAACATGGAAATGATCGAAAGCGCTGTCTGTAGAGTCGAGCCTTGCTCGACTCCCGCGCGCAGCGCGATGTAGATCTACGCCATGCGTGGATGTGTGGACCAAGGTCCACACCCACCAAGGCGGCATTAGGCCGAGGCGTAACGCACGGCGGTGCCGATCCAGCGCTGCACCACACGATCGGCCAGCGCGGGCTGCTGCGCCAGCAGGCGCTCAGCCAGCTCATGCACGCCCGGCAGCAGGCCGGCGTCGCGCGCGAGATCAGCAATGCGGAAACCGGCCAGGCCGGTCTGGCGGGTGCCGAGTAGTTCGCCGGGGCCGCGCAGTTCCAGATCTTTCTCGGCGATGACGAAACCATCGTTGGTTTCGCGCATGGTCTGCAGGCGCTCGCGCGCCATCTGCGAGAGGGGGGCCCGGTACAGCAGCACGCAGCGCGAGACCGCCGAGCCACGACCGACGCGGCCGCGCAGCTGATGCAGCTGCGCCAGGCCCAGGCGCTCGGCATTCTCGATCACCATCAGCGAAGCATTGGGCACATCCACGCCCACTTCAATCACGGTGGTGGCGACCAGCAGGTCGATCTCGCCGGCCTTGAACGCGACCATCGTGGCCAGCTTTTCCGCCGCCTTCAGCCGGCCATGCACCAGGCCGACGCGCACGCCCGGCAGCAGCGCCTGCAGCGATTCGTAGGTGGCCTGCGCCGGCGTGGCGTCGAGCTCTTCGCTTTCCTCGATGAGCGTGCACACCCAGTACACCTGCCGCCCTTCCTGGCAGGCCAGGGCGATGCGCTCGATCAGTTCCGGGCGGCGATCGTTGTTCAATGCGACGGTCTGCACCGGTGTGCGGCCCGGCGGCAGTTCATCGATGGCCGAGACATCCAGATCGGCGTATTCGGACATCGCCAGCGTCCGCGGAATCGGCGTGGCGGTCATCACCAGCTGGTGCGGCACGCTGTTGCCGCCCGCGCCCTTGTCGCGCAGCGCCAACCGCTGGTGCACGCCGAAGCGGTGCTGCTCGTCGACGATGGCCAGGGCCAGATCCTGGAACACCACCGCCTCCTGCATCAGCGCATGGGTGCCCACCACCACCTGCGCTTCGCCGGTGGCGACCTGTTCCATCACCTTGGCGCGCGCCTTGCCGGTGACCTTGCCGGCCAGCCACGCGATGTGCACGCCGAGCGGTTCCAGCCAGCCGCGCAGGTTGTTGAGATGCTGCTCAGCCAGCAGTTCGGTGGGGGCAGCCAGTGCCACCTGCTTGCCCTGCTCCACCGCCAGCATGGCAGCCAGCGCGGCGACCACGGTCTTGCCGGAGCCGACATCGCCCTGCACCAGCCGCAGCATCGGGCTGGGCCGTGCGAGGTCCTCGCGGATCTGCTTGAACACGCGCGTCTGTGCGCCGGTCAGCGCGAACGGCAACTGCTTCAGCAGCGCCTTGGCCAGTTTTCCGGGGCCGGCCAGCGGCGGGGCATGGTGTGCCTGCAGGGCAATGCGCTGGCGACGCAGGCTGAGGTGGTGGGCCAGCAGTTCTTCCATCGCCAGCCGGCGCTGCGCCGGATGCGTCCCGGCGGCCAGTGCAGCCAGGTCGGCATCCGGCGGCGGCCGGTGCACGGTCAGCAGCGCGCTGCGCAGTGACGGCAGGCCCAGGCCATCCAGCCAGCCACTGGGCAGCAGTTCCAACGTGCTTTCCTCGGGCAGGCGGTCCAGCGCCTGGCCGATCAGCTTGCGCATGGTCATCGGGCCAACGCCTTCGACGGTGGGATACACCGGGTCGAGGCGGTCGCCGAGTTCGGGATCGTCGTTGCGGCCCAGCACCTGGTAGCTGGGATGGACGATTTCCAGGCCGAGATGGCCGGGTTTGGGCGTGCCGAAGCAGCGCAGCCGGTTGCCGACCGCGAACTGTCCGACCTGCTGCTGGCGGAAGTGGAAGAAGCGCAGCACCAGGGTGCCCTGCCCTTCGTCTTCCACCGCCACTTTCAGCATCGGCCGGTAGCGCATGCCGCGCTCGACCGCGACCACCCGCCCTTCCACCTGCGCCGGCACGCCGTTGCGCAGGTCTTCGATGCGGGTCAGCCGGGTGCGGTCTTCATAGCGCAGCGGCAGATGAAGCCAGAGATCCTGCAGGGTGGCCAGGCCACGTGTCTGCAGTTTGGCGGCCACGGCCGGACCGACGCCGGCGAGCATCGCAAGCGATGCTTCGCCGGACGGTGACAGGACCGGGGTGACCGCCGCCTTGCGTGCCACGTGGTGGTCAGTCGATGACCATCACCGCGTCAACCTCGAAGTTGGCACCCTTCGGCAGGCCGGAGACTTCGATGGTGGAACGGGCCGGGAACGGGGCCTGGAAGTAGTCCTGCATCACCGCGTTGACCTTGGCGAACTCGCCCAGATCGGTCAGGTACAGGCCCAGACGCACGACCTTGTCCAGCGAGCCGCCAGCGGCTTCGGCCACAGCCTTGAGGTTGTCGAAGGCGCGGCGGGCCTGCGCTTCGACGTCACCGGCGCCGACGATGTCGCCGGTGGCCGGGTCGAGCGGAATCTGGCCGGAGAAATACACGGTGTTGCCGGCGCGCACGGCCTGCGAGTACGGGCCGATGGCGGCCGGGGCCTTTTCGGTGTTGATGATCTGGCGGGACATGGGTCGCTCCGGTGCTTTTGGGGGAAAACAGAGCGGTGATTGTACCGGGTGGGCGCGCATCCACGAATGGCGTGGATCTACCGCGCCGCTTCGGTAGTGCCGGCCGCTGGCCGGCAACCTCATGAACGTCGGAAGCACCGCGAAGTTGCCGGCCAGCGACCGGCACTACCGGAAGCATCCACGAATGGCGTGGACCTGCAGCGGGATTCAATGGGGTCAGAGCCCTCTCCGTTGGAGAGGGATCCGACCCCGGGTTCGCGTTACTGCCGGCGCACGGCCTGCACGACCGACAGGCGGCGCAGGCGGCGCATCACTTCGGCCAGGTGGTTGCGGTCGCGTACCTGGATGTTGAACGCCAGCACGGCGGC
This sequence comes from Stenotrophomonas sp. GW821-FHT09E08, assembly GCF_059416125.1. Lineage (NCBI taxonomy): Bacteria > Pseudomonadati > Pseudomonadota > Gammaproteobacteria > Lysobacterales > Lysobacteraceae > Stenotrophomonas > Stenotrophomonas sp. GW821-FHT09E08. The sequence continues at coordinate 118,706 of NZ_JBWKOO010000002.1, read as the reverse complement.
GTTGAAGTCGCGGTCCAGGTAGTCCACGCGCTCGATGTTGGAGTGGCTCTGCGCGATGGCCGCGGCCAGCTGCGCCAGCACGCCGGTGCCGTTCTCCACTTCCACCACCAGCGAGGTGTCGTAGTCCCCGGAAACGGTGGTATCCCAGCCGATCGGCACCCAGCGCTCGGGTGACTTGCGCAGTTCGGCCAGGTTCGGGCAGTCCATGCGGTGCACCACGATGCCCTTGCCGGCGGTGTGGTAGCCCATGATCTCGTCGCCGGGAATCGGCTGGCAGCAGCCGGCGAAGGTGACCACGCCGCGTTCGCTGCCGTTGATCAGGATCTTCTCCTGCGAGTGGTGGCGCGAATGCGGGCCGCCCCGCAGTTCGGCGTAGGCCATCAGCGCCTGTGCGGCCTGGGTCGGCATCCAGTTGCCCAGCGCGACTTCGGCCAGCAGCGCCTCCAGGCGCGGGAACCGGTGCTCGGCCAGGAACGCATCCAGGCGTCCCTTCGGCAGCCGCTCCAGCGAGCTGTCCATCGCTTCCAGCGCGCGGTCGAGCATGCGGTGCCCCAGCTGCACGGCGTCTTCGTGCTCCAGCTGCTTGAGCTGGTGGCGGATGGCGGTGCGTGCCTTGCTGGTGACCACGAATTCCAGCCACTGCGGTTTCGGCGTGGCCGAGCGCGCGGTGATGATCTCTACCGACTGGCCCGACACCAGCTTGGTCCGCAACGGCACCAGTTTCTTGTCCACGCGCGAGGCCACGGCCATGTTGCCGACGTCGGTATGCACGGCGTAGGCGAAGTCGAGCGCGGTGGAGTTGCGCGGCAACGCCAGGATCTTGCCCTTCGGGGTGAAAAGGTAGACCTCGTCCGGGAACAGGTCGACCTTCACGTTGTCGAGGAACTCCAGCGAGGAACCGGCAGCGCGCTGCGAGTCGATCAGTTCGACGATCCAGGCATGTGCGCGGCTCTGTGCGCTGTTGGGCGAATCACCACCGAACTTGTAGGTCCAGTGCGCGGCCACACCGCGTTCGGCGATCAGGTCCATTTCCTCGGTACGGATCTGCACTTCGATCGGCGAGCCATACGGCCCGAACAGCACCGTGTGCAGCGACTGGTAGCCGTTGGCCTTGGGAATGGCGATGAAGTCGCGGAAGCGCCCATCCAGCGGCTTGAAGGTAGCGTGCACCGAACCCAGCGCGTGGTAGCAGCTGGGCACGCTGCGCACGACCAGGCGGAAACCGAACACATCCATCACCTGATCGAAGGATTTGTTCTCTTCGTGCATCTTGTTGTAGATGCTCCACGGCGTCTTGATGCGGCTGACCAGGCGGTGCTCGATGCCCTCCTTGGCCAGGCGCTGCGACAACTGCACTTCCACCTGCGCCAGCGCCTCGCGGCGCACCACCGGCTGACTGCGGATGTGCTTTTCCAGGATGGCATGGCGCCACGGATACAGCGCCTTGAACCCGAGGTTCTGCAGTTCGCTCTTGACCAGGCTCATGCCCAGGCGCTGGGCGATGGGCGCGTAGATCTCCAGCGTCTCGCGGGCAATGCGGCCACGTGCCTCGCGGCTCTGCGCGCCCAGCGTGCGCATGTTGTGCAGGCGGTCGGCCAGCTTGATCATGATCACGCGCAGGTCGCGCGACATCGCCAGCAGCATCTTGCGGAAGCTCTCGGCGGCAGCCTCCTGGCGGTCGCGGAACTTCAGCTTGTCCAGCTTGGTCACGCCGTCGACCAGCTCGGCCACGGCCTCACCGAACTCGGCCGCCAGCGCCTCACGGGTCAGGGGGGTGTCTTCGATGGTGTCGTGCAGGATCGCGGCGATCAGCGCTTCCACGTCCAGGCCCAGCTCGGCCAGCACCTGGGCCACGGCCACCGGATGGGTGATATAGGGCTCGCCCGACTTGCGCGTCTGCCCAGCATGCGCGGCGGCTCCAACTTCCCAGGCGCGGCGCAGCAGCGGCAGCTGCTCGGGCGGCAGGTAGTGGGCGGCGCGTTCAAGCTGGAGGACGTAGTCGGGTACGGCGGCAGCGGGGACTGCGGCGACCTTGGCAGTGGGGCCTGGGTTCATGCCCGAAGCCTATGCCAGTGCGCCGTTTACGGCAAATCCTGAATGCGAAACAGCCCGCACGGGGCGGGCTGTTCGGCGTATCCAGCAATGACCTTGATCGATGCGATCAATCGTCGTTCTTGGACATGTCTTCGTCGGCGACCACTTCGGCGGCGGCCCACTCCAGCGCTTCGCGCTCGGCGCGCTCACGCTCGGCCTTCTCGACTTCGTCGATCAGCGCGTTGTCGATCTTGCGGGCGGCGATTTCGCGCAGTGCCAGCACGGTCGGCTTGTCCTCGGTCTCGCTGTTGTCCAGCGTGGCCTGCACGCCGTTGGCGAGCTGGCGGGCACGCTTGGAAGCCATCATGACCAGTTCGAAACGGTTGTTAACGACTTCCAGGCAATCTTCTACGGTGATGCGGGCCATACGGGCTCCCGGCGACCGGTCGGCCGCTCAGTCGAATGAGGGAAAGGGGACGGAGTGTACTGGCAGGGGCTGGACAAAATCAAGCCAACCCCTACCCGATTCTTTTGGAATCAGTCAGTTGCGCCCGGATCAGGGGTCAGCAGCGCCTGGATCAGGCCGGCGTGGCGGACCTTCTGGGCCTCCCGGCGCAGGCGGCTGGCGGTGAAGATGGCACACAGCTCGTCCACGGCGGTGTCAAACACCTCGTTGACGATGACGTAGTCGAACTCGTTGAAGTGCAGCATCTCATCGCGGGCAGCATCCAGGCGCTGGGCGATGACCGCCTCGGTGTCCTGGCCGCGCTTGCGCATGCGGTCCTGCAGGGCCTGCTTGGACGGCGGCAGGATGAAAACGGTGACCGTGCCCGGCACCAGCTGGCGTACCTGCTGCGCGCCCTGCCAGTCGATTTCCAGCAGCACGTCCTGGCCGGCAGCCAGCTGCGGTTCCACCGACTGGCGGGCGGTGCCCTTCCAGTCGCCGTGCACCCAGGCATGCTCGAAGAAGTCGCCGGCAGCGATCATCTGCTCGAACTTCTCGGCACTGACGAAGTGGTAGTGCTGGCCGTTCACTTCACCCGGGCGCATCGCGCGCGAAGTGAAGGAGATCGACAGGGCGATCTGCGGATCACGCGCCAGGGTGGCATTGACGATGCTGCTCTTGCCGGCACCGGAGGGGGCGGCAACGATGTACAGCGTGCCGCGCGCAACGGCGTCCGACGGCTTCGACGGGGCGCTCATGCGCGGAACCCAACTGGTTGATTTCGCAAAATTTTTCCTCAGTGTTCCAGATCCGGCGCGGAGGATCGCGCCAGGACGGCGGGGGCTGCGCGGAACATCCTGGAACCAGGCCCGGCAGACGGCTCCCCGGGGTGCGGGCACGCAACTTTAGCAGAGGCGCCCCTTTCCGCGCCCGGCCAGCAGGGTGCAGGGCCCTGTGCCACATGGGCGTGCGGGGGCCTGTGCTATAACCGGGCCGTACCCACCGACAGCCCGGAGGCCTGCGCCTCCTCGCCATCCCAGGAGAACGGCATGCCCTCGATGAGCCGCCGCCAGTTCCTGAAAGTGACCGGGACAACCCTGGTCGGCTCCAGTCTGGCATTGATGGGCTTCGCGCCCGGCATCGCGCTCGCGGAGGTCAGGCAGTACAAGCTGACCCGCGCGACCGAGACCCGCAACACCTGTACGTACTGTTCGGTGGCCTGCGGCATCCTGATGTACAGCCTCGGCGATGGCGCCAAGAACGCCGAGCCGAGCATCTTCCATATCGAGGGCGACCCGGACCATCCGGTCAACCGCGGCACGCTGTGCCCGAAGGGTGCCGGCCTGGCCGACATCATCCACAGCAAGTCGCGCCTGCTCTACCCCGAGTACCGCGCGCCGGGCTCGAACGAGTGGAAGCGGCTGAGCTGGGACGATGCGCTGGACCGCATCGCCCGGCTGATGAAGGAAGACCGCGATGCCAACTTCGTGCAGAAGAACGAGGCCGGGCAGACGGTCAACCGCTGGCTGACCACCGGCATGCTGGCCGCCTCGGCCACCAGCAATGAAACCGCGGTGCTGACCCACAAGGTCGTGCGCTCCCTTGGCATGTTGGCATTCGACAACCAGGCACGTGTCTGACACGGCCCGACGGTGGCAGGTCTTGCCCCGACGCTAGGCCGTGGTGCGATGACGAATCACTGGGTCGACATCAAGAATGCCGACCTGGTGCTGATCATGGGTGGCAATGCCGCCGAGGCACACCCGTGCGGTTTCAAATGGGTGACCGAGGCCAAGGCCCACAACAAGGCACGCCTGATCGTGGTCGATCCGCGTTTCAACCGCTCGGCCGCGGTGGCCGACGTATACGCGCCGATCCGCACCGGCACCGACATCGTGTTCCTGGGCGGCCTGATCAACTATCTGTTGACAGAAGACCGCATCCAGCACGAGTACGTGCTGAACTACACCGACATGTCGTTCCTGGTGAAGGACGAGTTCGCCTTCAAGGACGGCCTGTATTCGGGCTACAACGAGGAGAAGCGCAGCTACGACCGTTCCAGCTGGGACTACGTGTACGGCGATGACGGTTTCGTGCGCAGCGACCCGACGCTGAAGGACCCGCGCTGCGTCTACACCCTGCTCAAGCAGCACTACGCGCGCTACACCGTGGAGATGGTCGAACGTATCTGCGGCACGCCGGCCGACAGCATCCGCCAAGTCTGGGACATGATCGCGTCCACCGCCGGCAAGGACAAGGCGATGACCATCCTGTACGCGCTGGGCTGGACGCAGCACTCGGTAGGCGCACAGAACGTGCGTGCCGGCACCATGGTGCAGCTGCTGCTGGGCAACATCGGCGTGGCCGGCGGTGGGATGAACGCGCTGCGCGGGCATTCCAACATCCAGGGCCTGACCGACATCGGCCTGATGTCCGACCTGCTGCCCGGCTACCTGACCCTGCCGAAGCAGGACGAGCAGGACTACGACGCCTACATCGCCAAGCGCACGCAGAAGCCCCTGCGCGCCAACCAGATGTCGTTCTGGCAGAACTACCCGAAGTTCCACGTCAGCCTGATGAAGTCGTGGTGGGGCGACGCCGCCACCGCCGACAACAACTGGTGCTTCGACCATCTGCCCAAGCTCGACAAACCGTACGACATGCTGCAGGCGTACGAGCTGATGAACGAAGGCAAGATCCACGGCTACATCTGCCAGGGCTTCAATCCGCTGGCCTCGGCGCCGAACAAGGGCAAGCTGATCAGCGCGTTCTCCAAGCTCAAGTTCATGGTCAGCATGGACCCGCTGGAAACCGAGACCATCGCGTTCTGGCAGAACCACGGCGCGTTGAACGACGTCGACCCGGGCACGATCCAGACCGAAGTGTTCCGCCTGCCGACCACCTCGTTCGCCGAGGAAAACGGCGCGGTGGTGAACTCCTCACGCTGGCTGCAGTGGCACTGGAAGGGCGCCAATCCGCCGGGCGAAGCACGCAGCGACATCGAGATCATGTCCGAGCTGTTCCATCGCATCAAAGCGATGTACGAGAAGGACGGCGGTGCGTGGTGGGAGCCGGTGCGCGACCTGGCCTGGAAGTATTCCAACCCGGCGCTGCCGACGCCGGAAGAACTGGCGATGGAATACAACGGCAAGGCGCTGGCCGACGTGTTCGATCCGAAGGACCCGACCAAACTGGTGCGCAGGGCCGGCGAGCAGCTGGCCGCGTTCGGCGACCTGCGCGACGACGGCAGCACCTCCTCCGGCTGCTGGATCTACATCGGCGCCTGGGGCCCGACCGGCAACATGATGGCGCGGCGTGACAACAGCGACCCCACCGGCATCGGCAACACGCTGGGCTGGGCCTGGGCGTGGCCTGCCAACCGCCGCGTGATGTACAACCGCGCCTCGTGCGACGTGGCCGGCCAGCCGTTCGATCCGCGGCGCACACTGCTCGCCTGGAACGGCAGGAACTGGGGCAGCGTGGACGTGCCGGACTTCAAGGCCGACGAAGATCCCGCCGGCGGCATGGGTCCGTTCATCATGAACCCGGAAGGCATCGCCCGCTTCTTCGCCAAGGCAGGCATGGCCGAGGGCCCGTTCCCGGAGCACTACGAACCTTTCGATACACCGCTGCGCAGCAACCCGCTCAGCCCCGGCCAGGCACTGACGCTGAACAACCCGGCGGCCCGCGTGTTCGACAGCGATCGTGCACAGATCGGTTCGCCGGATGAGTTCCCGCATGTGGCCACCACTTACCGGTTGACCGAGCATTTCCACTTCTGGACCAAGCACGGCAAGCTCAACGCCATCATCCAGCCCGAGCAGTTCGTCGAGATCGGCGCGGCATTGGCCGACGAGCTGGGCATCAACAACGGCAGCCGCGTGCGGGTCAGTTCCAAGCGCGGCCACATCGAAGCGGTGGCGATGGTGACCAAGCGCATCAAGGCCCTGCAGATTGATGGCAAAACCGTGCACCAGGTGGGCGTGCCGATCCACTGGGGCTTCCTCGGTGCGGCCAAGCCCGGATACATCGCCAATACGCTGACCAACGCCATCGGTGACGGCAACTCGCAGACGCCTGAATCGAAGTGCATCCTGGTCAAGGTCGAGAAGGTGTAGGAGACACGCCATGTCACTGCAATCGCTGGATATCATCCGCCGCTCGGCCACCACCACGCCCTCGCCGGAGGCACGTGGTGCGCACACCGGCCAGGTCGCCAAGCTGATCGATGTGAGCAAGTGCATCGGCTGCAAGGCCTGCCAGGTCGCCTGCATGGAGTGGAACGACCTGCGCGACGAGGTCGGCAGCTGCGTTGGCAGCTATGACAACCCGCCCGACCTGAGCGACCAGTCGTGGACGGTGATGAAGTTCCGCGAGTACGAGGACGAGAAAGGCAAGCTGGAGTGGCTGATCCGCAAGGAAGGCTGCATGCACTGCGCCGACCCGGGATGCCTGAAGGCCTGCCCGTCACCGGGTGCGATCATCCAGTACGCCAACGGTATCGTCGACTTCCAGGAAGAGAACTGCATCGGCTGCGGCTACTGCGTGACCGGCTGCCCGTTCGACGTGCCGCGCATTTCCAAGAAGGACCACAAGGCCTACAAGTGCACGCTGTGTTCGGACAGGGTGGCGGTGGGCCAGGAACCGGCCTGCGTGAAGACCTGCCCGACCGGTGCGATCACCTTCGGCAGCAAGCAGGCGATGACCGAGCATGCCGCGGGGCGCGTGGAAGACCTGAAATCGCGTGGCTACGAAAACGCTGGCCTGTACGACCCGCAGGGCGTCGGCGGAACCCACGTGATGTATGTGCTGCAGCACGTGGACAAGCCCGAGCTGTACGCCGACCTGCCCAAGGACCCGCGCATCAGCCCGATGGTGGAGGTGTGGAAGGGCGTGGCCAAGCCGCTGGGCGTTCTGGCGATCGCCGCCACCGCCTTCGCCGGCTTCCTGCATTACATCGGCATCGGCCGCAACACGGTGAACGATGAGGAAGAAGAAGAGGCCGAGCACGAGGCGAAGAAGATCGAAGAGGAGCAGCGGCCATGAAGTACGCCCCGCACCCGCGGCAGATCGTGCGCTACCGCGCACCGACCCGCATCAACCACTGGATCGTGGCGATCTGCTTCGTGCTGACCGCGCTGTCCGGGCTGGCCTTGTTCCACCCTGCCCTGTTCCCGCTGACCCAGCTGTTCGGCGGCGGGCCGTGGACGCGCATCCTGCACCCGTTCATCGGCCTGGCGATGGTGGTGGGCTTCGCCTTGCTGGCGTTCCGCATGTGGCGCGACAACCTGCCGACCGCCGACGACGGCAAGTGGATGCGTGGCATGCGCGATGTGCTGCGCAACGAGGACGAGAAGCTGCCGCCGGTGGGGCGCTTCAATGCCGGCCAGAAGCTGCTGTTCTGGGCCATCATCGGTTGCCTGTCGGCGCTGCTGCTGACCGGCTTCGTGATCTGGCGGCAGTACTTCAGCCACTTCTTCCCGATCGGGGTGATCCGCTTCTCGGTACTTGCCCATGCGCTGTTCGGCTGGGTGCTGGTGTGCGCGATCGTGGTGCACATCTACGCGGCGATCTGGATCAAGGGCTCGGTGCGGGCGATGACCCAGGGCAAGGTGACCTATGGGTGGGCGTACAAGCACCACCGGCAGTGGTTCCGGGACATCCTGCGCGGGCGACGGGGAGAGGGTTGACGGCAGGGCCTGCGGCCCTGCACCCGCTTCAAGCCAAGTCAACAGCAACAGCGGCTATCCGTGGGATGGCGGGATGGGTCCGGTTGCGGGGGACGCCGTAAACCCTTCCATGGGGGCTTGGCCGCGGCATCCATGCCGCAGACACCCCCGCAACCGGACCCACCCCGCCTTCGACAGAGTTCTGCGATCTGTCGGGACGGCGTTCTGCGTTGCTGTTGGTGGGTGTCGACCTTGGTCGACACAATGAACACGGCAATGATCGAAACCGACTTTTGTAGAGTCAAGCCATGCTCGACTGCTTTGCCTCGAACACGCTGGACGCCAGCGCCGACAACGGCGAGGATGGAGGCTGGTTCTTCCGGCTGGCCCTGCATGGCGCAACGCATCCTTGAACCCGGTGAAATCGAGACGCTGGCCTCGCGCGATGTTCCGCGCATCATCCTGCCCGATGCTGCGTCCCTGTTCGCCGATCGCGCGGCCCGCCTCCGCAGCCTGGCCACGCACAGTGCCATCGGCGGTTACCTGCAGTTGCTGGCGGCGTTGGCCGATGCGCAGCAGGCGCTGCTGGATGAATTGACGCCGCAGCAACGTGAAGCGCTGCAGGTACAGGCGCGCGCGCAACAGTCGAGCGCTGCGGCCGGCGCCGGCATGCCGCTGCGTCCCGCCAACACCCTGCAGCTCGATGACCGCTGGCGCGGTTGGTTGCGCACGCTTTGCCAACACTGTGCCGATGAATCCGGCCTGCCGGCGGAAACTCGCCAGGAACTGCAACGCGTTGCCGCTGCCGATGACGCGTGGCTGGATGCGCAGGCGCACGCGGTACTGGAGCGGGACGACGCGCCGTCGCTTGATGCGGTGGCTGCGCTGCTGGTGATGACGGCACTGCAGGTGTACTGGGCGGTATTGGCCGAGAGCTTCCGCCCGGCCGATCTGAAGCCGCTGGCCGATGCACCCGGGCTGTGCCCGCTGTGCGGCACCCTGCCGGTGGTGAGCGTGGTGCAGGCACGCCCACCCTATGCGTCCTATCGCTACCTGTCGTGCGCGTTGTGCGCCTGCCAGTGGCATTACGTGCGCGTGCAGTGCAGTCAATGCGGCACCGCCGGCAAGGACATCGCCTACCGTGCCTTGGCCGATCTGGATGGCGATGCCGGCCACGCCGTGCGCGAGAGCGCGGTGCGCGCCGAGACCTGCGACCACTGCCACAGTTACCGCAAGATCCTGTACCTGGAAAAAGACCCGATGCTGGAGCCGGTGGCCGACGATCTGGGCACCCTCGCACTGGACCTGCTGCTGGCCGAGGAAGGCTATGCGCGCGCCAGCCAGAACCCGCTGCTGTGGCAATCCGACGGCGACTGACCGATGTCACGCACGCCTCCTGCTCCGGCATCAGCCGCTGCCCTGCCCTCGCTGGATCGACTGCTGCGACTGCCGGCGTTGTCCGAACTGATTGAAAGTCATGGGCGCAGCCGCGTCACCCAGCTGCTGCGCGTGCATCTGCAGGCGCTGCGTGAGCGCATCGGTGCCGCGCAGCTCTCGGTCGAGGCACTGCAGCAGGCCATTGACGGCCCGGTGCTGGTCGCCGCACTCGATGCAGCGCTCGCCACCGATGCGCGGCTGGACCTGCAGCCGATGTACAACCTGACCGGCACCGTGCTGCACACCAATCTGGGCCGCGCCCTGCTGCCCGAGACTGCGGTACAGGCGGTGGCGCGTGCGATGACCGCACCGGTCGATCTGGAATTCGACATCAGCCGGGGCCGCCGCGGCGACCGCGATGCACGGGTGCAGGCGCTTGTCTGCGAATTGACCGGCGCCGAAGCCGCAACCGTGGTCAACAACAATGCGGCGGCGGTCCTGCTGCTGCTCAACAGCCTGGCCAACCGGCGCGACGTGGTGGTGTCGCGCGGCGAACTGGTGGAGATCGGCGGTGCCTTCCGCATTCCCGATGTGATGCGCAGCGCCGGCGCGCGGTTGCTGGAAGTGGGTACCACCAACCGCACTCATCCGGCCGACTTCGCCAACGCCATCGGCGCGCGCACTGCGCTGCTGATGGAGGTTCACGCCAGCAACTACGCGATCACCGGTTTCACCGCCAAGGTCGAGACCGCGAAGATGGCGGCGATCGCGCACGAGCATGGCCTGCCGCTGGTGGTGGACCTGGGCAGCGGCAGCCTGTGTGATCTGGCCCTGTTCGGCCTGCCGCACGAGCCGACCGTACAGGAAACGCTGGCGGCCGGCGCCGACCTGGTCTCGTTCAGCGGTGACAAGCTGCTGGGCGGACCGCAGGCCGGCATCATCGCCGGCCGCGCCGATCTGATCGCACGGATCAACCGCAACCCGCTGAAGCGCGCGCTGCGCATGGACAAGATGGGGCTGGCCGCGCTGGAAGCGGTACTGGCCCTGTACCGCGAGCCGGAGCTGCTGGCGCACAGGCTGCCGACCCTGCGCACCCTGTCGCGCACGCAGGACGACATCGATGCGCAGGCACAGCGTCTGTTGCAACCGATGCGCGACGGGCTGGCCTCGGAGCACAGCCTTGAACGCGCGGCGATGCACAGCCAGATCGGCAGCGGTGCGCAACCGCAGGCACAGCTGGCCAGTGCCGGACTGCGCGTCACCAGTACACGCCGTGGCGGACTGGATCGCCTGGCCAAGCGCCTGCGCCAGCTGCCACAGCCGGTACTGGGCCGCATCGCAGATGACGCATTGTGGCTGGACCTGCGCTGTCTCGAGCCTGCTGACGAAGCCGCCTTCCTCGCGCAATGGAGCACGCTGCAGGCATGATCGTCGGCACCGCCGGGCATATCGACCATGGCAAGACCAGCCTGGTGCGGGCGCTGACCGGCATCGATACCGACCGCCTGCAGGAAGAGCGCACGCGCGGCATATCGATTGAGCTGGGCTACGCCTATGTGCCCGTTGAAGCCGCCGCCGGAGAAGGACCAGCAGCCACGCTTGGCTTCGTCGATGTGCCCGGCCACGAGCGCTTCGTACACACCATGGTGGCCGGCGCCACCGGCATCGACGTCGCATTGCTGGTAATTGCCGCCGACGACGGTGTGATGCCGCAGACCCGCGAACATCTGGCGATCCTGCAGCTGTTGGGCGTAGACCGTGGCGCGGTGGCGCTGACCAAGATCGACCGCGTGGATGCCGCACGCCTCGCTCGGGTCGAAATCGAGATCGCTGCATTGCTGGCCGGCACGCCGCTGCAGGACGCCTCTGTGTTCGCCTGCAACAGCACGTCACCCGAAGACGCAGGCGTCAGCGCGCTGCGTACCCGACTGCACGCATGGGCCGCGGATGGTGCCAGCATGCGCCAGGCCGGGCTGCGCAGCGAACTGTTCCGCATGCCGGTGGATCGCGTGTTCTCACTGGCCGGCCACGGCACGCTGGTGACCGGCGCAGTGCATGGCGGCGTGGCTACTGTTGGCGAACATCTGCAGCTGATGCCGGCCGCCACTGAAGTTCGCGTGCGCAGCATCCACGCGCAGAACCAGGCCAGCGAACAGGCGGTGACTGGGCAGCGCTGCGCGCTGAACCTGGCCGCCATCGCCCGCAACGACATCACGCGCGGCGACTGGATCGCCGACCCGCGCGCGATGCTGGCCACCACCCGTGTCGATGTGCGCCTGCGGCTTTCCGCGCGGGAAGCCCCTCTGCGCGACTGGGCGCCACTGCATATCCACTGGGGCACGATGCACCGGCAGGCCCACGTGGTGCTGCTGGAGGACCATGACCACGGCGATGGTCAGTTGGTGCAGCTGGTGTTCGACGCACCAGTCTGCGCGATGTGCGGCGACCGCTTCATTGCCCGCGATTCGGGCGCGACCCGTACCCTGGGCGGTGGTGTCGTGCTCGATCCAGATCCCCCGCAGCGGCGTCGGCGCAGCCCGGCGCGGCTCGCGTGGCTGGGTGCGCTGGAGCAACTGGCGGCCGCCGCTGGATTTGGCCCGCTGCTGCAGCAGGCACCCGCCGGCATTCCCCTCGGCGCCCTGCAGCGCTACTGCCGGCGTGCCGCCGACCGGATCGACCTGCCCGACGACGCGCGCCGCATCACTACCCGCGAAGACACGGTGATCATTCTTGCCCCGCACTGGCAGGCGCTGCGCGAACAGGTGCTCACCTCGCTGCGCGGCTGGCATGAGCGCCGCCCCGACGAACCCGGCGTCGACAGTGGACGCCTGCAGCGCAGCACCCTGCCTGCGCTGGCAACCAGCCTGTGGAACGCCCTGCTGCAGGACCTGCTCGACGATGGCAGCGTGCAGCGCGCGGGTGCATGGTGGCGCTTGCCCGGCCACGATCACGCACCGCCGGAACGCGAACGCCTGCTGCTCGAACGCGTGCTGCCGCAACTGCACGCGGGCGGTTTCGATCCGCCGTGGGTACGTACCCTGGCGGCCGACATCGGCCTGCCCGAGGATGAGGTCCGCGCGGTCCTGCGCCGCGCTGCCGCGCGTGGTGAACTGTTCCAGGTGGTGCCCGACCTGTTCTATGCACCGGCCCGCATCGCCGAGCTGGCCGCGATCGTCGCGCAGCTGTCACAGGCCAGCGGCACGGTGGATGCGGCGGCGTTCCGCGATGCCATCGGCCTCGGCCGCAAGCGCAGCATCCAGATCTTGGAGTTCTTCAATCGCGTTGGCTACACTCGACGCGTCGGTGACCAGCATCGGCCGCGCGGCGACCTGCAGTGGAATGCAGCCCGCGACTGAGCCCACCGGCATTGCCGTACTTTCGGAAGGCATGCGCATCCGGGCATGCGGCTGGGCTTCAAACCCAGTAGGGGGCGTCGATCGTTCCCTGGTAGGTTCGACTCCTGCTGCCTTCCGCCATTCGTGTTTCCGCAGGAGATGTCGGCATGGCCACGCACGTGCAGTCCCCCGCTCCTTCAACGGCCGATGCCCCGCAACGACTGACGTCTCTCGCGCATGGCGGTGGCTGCGGCTGCAAGATCGCGCCAGGCGTGCTGACCGAGCTGTTGCGTGGGGTTCCCGCACTTCCCGCACCGGCCGAACTGCTGGTCGGCCGCGAGACCAGCGATGATGCCGCGGTGTACCGCCTGGATGACCATCAGGCGATCGTCGCCACCACCGACTTCTTCATGCCGATCGTCGACGACCCGTTCGACTTCGGTCGCATCGCTGCCACCAACGCATTGTCGGATCTGTACGCAATGGGCGCGCGGCCGCTGTTCGCGCTGGCCATCGTCGGCATGCCGATCAATACCCTGCCGCAGGACACCATCCGCGGCATCCTGCAGGGCGGCGAACGCGCCTGCGCCGACGCCGGCATCGTGGTGGCTGGTGGCCACAGCATCGATTCGGTGGAACCCATCTATGGCCTGGCCGCGATCGGCGTGCTCGACCCGCAACGACTCAAGCGCAATGCCGATGCCCGCCCCGGCGATGCGCTGGTGCTGGGCAAGCCGTTGGGCGTGGGCGTGTACTCGTCAGCCCTGAAGAAAGAAGTCCTGGACGCCGACGGCTACCAGCAGATGATCGAGTCGACCACCCGCCTGAACAGCGTGGGCGTGCCCCTTGCCGCGCTGGACGGCGTGCATGCCATGACCGACGTCACCGGTTTCGGCCTGCTCGGCCACCTGCTGGAAGCGTGCCGCGCCAGTGGCGTGGCTGCCGAGGTAGACAGTGCGCAGGTCCCGCTGCTGCCACAGGCGCTGGAGTTGCTGCAGCGTGGCTGCGTGACCGGCGCCTCCAACCGCAACTGGGCCTCGTATGGCGCCGAGGTGCGCTTCGCCGAGGGCCTGGCGGCCCATTGGCAGCCACTGCTGACCGACCCGCAGACCAGCGGCGGCCTGCTGGTGTCCTGTGCCCCGCAAGCGGTGGATGCGGTGCTGGCCTGCTTCCGCGATGCGGGGTTCGGCCAGGCGGCCGTGGTGGGGCGGTTGAGCGAGGGAGCGGCGGGCGTCAGCGTGCGCTGATGCGCTGAAACGACAAGGGCGCCCGAAGGCGCCCCTGCTGTATCACTGGATGCAACATCACTCGATGTTCTGCACCTGTTCGCGGATCTGGTCGATCAGCACCTTCAGCTCCACCGCGGCATTGGACGTGCGGCTGTCCACCGACTTCGAGCCCAGCGTATTGGCTTCGCGGTTGAACTCCTGCAGCAGGAAGTCCAGGCGGCGGCCGACCGGCTCGCGCTGCTTGAGCACGCGGCGGATCTCGACAATGTGGCTGCCCAGCCGGTCCAGTTCTTCATCCACGTCCAGCTTCTGCAGCCACAGCACCAGTTCCTGCTCGGCACGACCCGGGTCGACCGGGTGCGGCAGGTCGGCCAGTCGGGCAGCCAGCTTGGCGCGCTGGCCGTCGCGAATGGCCGGAATCAGGGTGCGCACTTCCGTTGCAATGCGCTCGATGCCGTCCACGCGCTCGCTGATGGCCGCGGACAACTTGCTGCCTTCACGCTCGCGGGCCTCGACGAAGCCGTCCAGCACCTGGTCCAGCAGGGCCAGTGCCTCTGCCTGCAGGGCAGCGGCATCGGTGGCCTCGCCACGGGTGACACCCGGCAGCTGCAGCAGATCGGTAAAGCTGACCTGCAGGTTGGGGAAATCGGAGGTCAGGCGGTGCGCCAGGCGACCCAGCTGGCCCAGGAGGGCCTCGTCCACCTGCAGGTTGGCGGCGGCTTCCGGCGCGCGCAGGCGCATCACCAGATCCAGCTTGCCGCGGCTCAGGCGTGCGGCAATGCGCTCGCGCAGCTGCGGTTCCAGCGCCCGCAGTTCATCGGGCAGGCGCGTGCCGACCTCCAGGAAGCGGTGGTTGACCGAGCGCAGCTCGCAGCCCAGCGTGCCCCACGGGGTGACCCGCTCGCCGCCGGCGTAGGCGGTCATGCTTCGAATCATGGATTGTGTCCGGTGCGTGCAAAGGGGGAATGGTACCCTAGCGCCCTCACCAGAGCCCCCTTGCCCGCCCCGTGAAGGCCGCGGGCGTGGCGGCGTACTCCCTCGCCATTACGGAACCCGCACCATGTCCGATTCCCGCCCCAGCGGCCGCCAGCCCGACCAGCTCCGCCCGGTCGTCATCCAACGCGGCTTCACCCGCCACGCCGAAGGTTCGGTGCTGGTGTGCTTCGGTGAAACCCGCGTGCTGTGCACCGCCAGCGTCGAGAACCGCGTGCCGGGCTTCCTGCGTGGCAAGGGCGAAGGCTGGGTCACCGCCGAATACGGCATGCTGCCGCGCGCCACCCACACCCGCAGTGACCGTGAAGCGGCCCGTGGCAAGCAGGGCGGCCGCACGCTGGAGATCCAGCGCCTGATCGGCCGCAGCCTGCGCGCCTGCGTGGACCGCAACGCGCTGGGCGAACGCACCATCACCCTGGATTGCGATGTGCTGCAGGCCGATGGCGGCACCCGCACCGCCGCCATCACCGGCGCCTACGTGGCCCTGGTCGATGCGGTGAACGTGCTGATGAAGCGCGGCGACATCAAGCGCAACCCGATCCTGGGCGCGGTGGCCGCCGTGTCGGTGGGCGTCTACCGCGGCACCCCGGTGCTGGACCTGGACTACGCTGAAGACAGCGACTGCGACACCGACATGAACGTGGTGATGAACGACGGCGGTGGCTTCATCGAACTGCAGGGCACCGCCGAAGGCCATGCCTTCCGTCGCGATGAACTGGATGCGCTGCTGGGCCTGGCCGAGAAGGGCGTGCGCGAGCTGCTGGACGCGCAGCAGTCGGCACTGTCGGCATGAAGCGGCGCCTTGCCCTGACCACGCTGGTGGTGGCCGACTACGACGAAGCCATCGCCTGGTACACCGGCAAGCTCGGCTTCGCGCTGCTGGAAGACATCGACCAGGGCCACAAGCGCTGGGTGGTGGTCGGTCCGTCCGACGGCAACGCCGCCGCCCTGCTGCTGGCACGCGCCAGCGACGAGGAACAGCGCAGCCGCATCGGCAACCAGACCGGTGGCCGCGTCGCCTTCTTCCTCAACACCGACGACTTCCACCGCGACCACGCGGCAATGCTGGCCGCTGGTGTCGAGTTCCTGGAAGCGCCGCGCGAAGAACCCTATGCAACGGTGGCGGTGTTCCGCGACCTGTATGGCAACACCTGGGACCTGCTGGAGCCACGTCAATGAAGAAACTGGTACTGGCCAGCCACAACGCCGGCAAACTGGTGGAGATGCAGGAGATCCTCGCCGACCTGCCGCTGCAGATCACCTCGGCCGCCGAGCTGGGTCTGGGCGACGTGGAAGAGACCGGCCTGACCTTCGTCGAGAACGCGCTGCTGAAGGCGCGCGCAGCCTGCGAAGCCACCGGCCTGCCGGCGCTGGCCGATGATTCGGGCCTGATCGTCGATGCCCTCGGCGGTGCACCGGGCCTGTACAGCGCGCGCTATGCCGGCCACCCGACCAACGCCGCAGCCAACAATGCCAAGCTGCTGGAGGCAATGGCGGACATTCCCGATGGCCAGCGCGACGCCCGCTTCTATGCGGTGATCGTGCTGCTGCGTCACGCCACCGACCCGCAGCCGTTGATCTGTGAAGGCCGTTGGGAGGGGCAGATCATCCGCGAACTGCGTGGCACGAATGGTTTCGGCTACAACCCGGTGTTCCTGGATACCACCCACGGCCTGACTGCCGCGGAGATGGAGCCGGCCCTGAAAAACGCCATCAGCCACCGTGCCCTCGCCCTGCAGCAGCTCAAGCAGCAGCTGGCCACCTGGCTTTGACGCCTTACTGATTCCCCAGGGAAGCCGGCCAGCGGCCGGCACTACCGAAGAAACCCATGCCGCACGCCCACGACCACTGCAACCACCTGCCCGGCGAAGCCTGCTCCGCTGACCACGACAGCCCGCCGCGACTGGTGCCGCCGCCGCTGTCGCTGTACGTGCACCTGCCGTGGTGCGTGCGCAAATGCCCGTACTGCGATTTCAATTCGCACCAGGCCAAGGGCGAACTGCCGTTCGACGCCTACATCGACGCACTGCTGCGCGATCTCGACCAGGACCTGCCGCTGGTCTGGGGCCGGGTGGTACACAGCGTGTTCTTCGGCGGCGGCACGCCCAGCCTGTTCCCGCCGGAAGCGATCGACCGCTTCCTGCAGCAGGCCAGCGCGCGCCTGCGCTTCGCGCCCAATGCCGAAATCACCCTGGAAACCAACCCGGGCACCGCCGAGCATGGCCGCTTCGACCGTTACCGCGCGGCCGGCGTGAACCGCCTCAGCTTCGGCATCCAGAGTTTCGACGATGCGATGCTCAAGCGCCTGGGCCGCATCCATGACAGCGGCGAGGCCGAACGCGCCGCGAAAATGGCGCAGGACGCGGGCTATGACAACTTCAACATCGACCTGATGTACGCGCTGCCGGAACAGACCCTGGCCGGTGCCGAGGCCGACCTGGAACGTGCGTTCGCGCTGCAGCCGGCGCACATCTCGCATTACCAGCTGACGCTGGAACCGAACACGGTGTTCTTCGCACGACCGCCGCAGGGCATTCCCGACGAAGACAACGCCTGGGACATGCAGGAGCACTGCCAGGCGCTGCTGGCGCAGGCCGGCTTCGGCCAGTACGAGGTGAGCGCCTACGCCCGACCCGGCCGGCAGAGTGCGCACAACCTGAACTACTGGCGCTTCGGCGACTATCTCGGCATCGGTGCCGGCGCGCACGGCAAGATCAGCTCCGGTGCAGAGGAACACGTGCTGCGGCGCTGGAAACTCAAGCATCCGCAGGCCTACCTGGACAGCGCGGGCACGCCAGCCTCGTTCGGCGGTGACGAGGTGATCGCACCCGAGCGGCTGCCCTTCGAATACATGCTGAACCTGCTGCGCCTGCATGAAGGCTTTGGCCTGCGCGATTTCGAGTCGCGCACCGGGCTGCCACGCAGCGTGCTCGATGCACCGCTGGCCGAGGCCGTGCAGCGCGGCTGGCTGGACGTGACCAATGGCCATGTGCAGCCGACCGAACTGGGCCGGCGCTTCACCAACGATGTGGTGAGCCTGTTCCTGGAGGAATGAGCTTCCTGGAGTAATGGGTAGTGCCGGCCGCTGGCCGGCAGTCCGGTAAAGACAGAGTTGCCGGCCAGTGGCCGGCACTACCGTTCATCCGCCGGGCGATGCCTGGCGAACGGGATGCACATTCACCCTAAAGTAGCGCCGACAGCGGCCGACACGGTAGATTCACCAGATCGATCCGCGGGAATCCGGGTACCGCCTGCCGATGTCAGCTGTCTTTTCCATCACCCCTGCCGACAAAGCCCGCCTGGCCGCGAGCGACCTGCCACCGCGGGTGCGCGAACTGCTGGGCGCGTTGATCGGCCTGTGCCGGCAAACGCTGGCCGCGCCGCTGATCCTGACCGTCGAAGCACTGGAGCAGACCCTGCTGCACGACGCCGACCGTGCACGCAATCCGCAGCAGCAATCTGAACTGATGGCCCAGCGCGACCAGCTGCACACCTTCTCCGGTCACTTCGCCGACCGCATGCTCGATGCCGTTGCCGACGCACTGGCACGCCTGCGCGAGCCGCCCACCGGCGCCACGACCAGCGCGGCTCCGCCACCGCTGCCGGGCATGCTGGGGCTGTCACTGGTAGCCGAGCATGATGTCGACCGCGACCTGCTGCTGACCGAGATGGTGCGGCGGGAAACCCTGCGTTCGACCAACACGCTGAACCTGCTGGGCCAACGCCTGGGCGTGCTGGCCGCAGCGCCGGCTTTCGAAGCCGACACCCTGCCACTGGCGCCGCAGGCGCTGTGCGCGATGGTGCGCAGACTGGCCGAACAGGATGCGCTTGGCGCCGAGGTGCAGCTGGCGCTTTACCGCAGCTTTGAACGGCAGGTGCTGGAGCGGCTGGGCGATGTACTCGACCGCGCCAATGCACTGCTGGCCCAGCACGGCGTGCTGCCGGGGCTGGTCTACACCCCCTATCTGGCGCGTTCCTCGAGCACGCGGCGGATCATCACCCAGTCGGTAGGTGGCGGCCGCACCACGCAGCCTGCCAAACGCGCCGCTGCGCCCCTGACCGGCTGGAACGGTTCGGCCCCTTCGGGCTCCTGGTCAAGCCTGGTACAGGACGCCTTCAACGAGGGCGGCGCTGCCGGCCCCGCCGCCACGCCGGGACTGACCTCGTCCACCGGCAGCGCACTGCATGAGCTGTTGCAGCAGGCACGCCATGCCAGCGCCGCACCCGCGGACAGCAATGCCGTATCCAGCGCTGCGGTGGACGCCGTACTCGCGCGCCTGCAGGCCCAGTCCAGTTCCGCCACCGGCGTGGCCGACCTGCAGGCCGCAGTTGTCGCCCAACTGCGCAGCGAACACGGCGCGCAGGCCCAGTTGGGCAGCCACGACCGCGACAACCTCGACCTGCTGCGCATGCTGATGCAGCAGGTGCAGCAGCAACAGCGCCCCGACCCGGTACCCGCTGCCCTGCTGGCGCGCCTGCAGGTACCGCTGGCGCGGGCTGCGATGGCCGACCCGGGCTTCTTCGTACGCGACGAACATCCCGCGCGCGAGCTGCTCAACCAGATCGCCGAAGTCGGTGCCAACTGGCTGGGCGACGATGATGTCGACCCGCAGCTGCTGCAGCGCATGGCGCAGAGCGTGCAGGGCCTGCTTGGACAGGATGCACGCGCGCCGGAAGCCTTCGCCGCTGCCAATGAAGATGTGCAGCAGCACCAGCGTGCCGCCGCGCATCGTGCCGAACTGGCCGAGCGCCGCCACGTGGAAGCCGCACGCGGCAAGGAACGGCTGGAACTGGCCCGGCGCCAGGCCAGCGCCCGCATCGATCAGTGCTGCGATGCGCAGGACCCACCGCGCTTCGTGCAGACCCTGTTGCGCCAGGCCTGGGCCGATGCCCTGACCCTGACCCGGCTGCGCCATGGCGACGACTCACCACAGTGGCAGGAGCGCCTGCAGCAGACCCAACGCATCGCCGCGGTGACCGCACAGCCGGTGGGTGCCGCTGCCGGCACCGATACGGTACTGGCCGCCGAGGTCGAAGCGGCCTTGCTGCAGGTTGGTTACCACGCCGAGGAAGCTGCTGCCGTCGCCCGTCGCCTGGCCACGCCCGGTGGTGAGGATGACAGCACCTCGCGTACCGAACTGAGCGCTCGCCTGAAGGCGCGCGCACGCCTGGGTGAACATGCCGGCACGACTGCCGGTACCGCGGCGACCGCACCGCGCAACAGTGCAGAAGAAGCGGCATACCAGCAGCTGTCGACGCTGCCGTTCGGCAGCTGGTTCGATATCGCCAACGACGACGGCACGCTGCGCCGCCAGCGACTGTCCTGGTACAGCCTGCTGACTGGCCACGCGCTGCTGGTCAACGCACGCGGGCAGAAGATCGCCGACACCGACCTGGATACGCTGGCCCGGCAGATCAGCGCTGGCCATGCGCAACTGGTCACCGAGGACAAGGGCCGGCTGGTCGACCGCGCCTGGCAGGCCAGCCTTGGTGCATTGCGCGCACTGGCCGCTGATCGCACGCAGGAGACCCACGCATGAAACCCGTCCCGCCGCAGGACACGCGCCGCGCACCGCGCCGCCAAGTCTCGGACCTGGTGCCGGTCACCGACCAGATGCGCGAATGCGTGGTCGGCCGGCTCGGCAATGTCTCCGAGACCGGCATGCTGATGCTGGCCAGCGCCCCGCTGCGCGAAGATGCGCTGTACCAGCTGCGCTTCCCGCTGCCGATGGGTGATGGTCGCCAGGAAGCGATCGACGTCGGCGTGCATCTGCTGTGGAGCGAGCCGGCGCACGCGCCCGGGCAGAGCTGGACCGGCTTCCGCTTCCTGACCCTGTCACGCGAACATCGGCAGCTGCTGCGCCAATGGGTAGGCGAGGACAGCGACGAGGGACCGGTTTCGACGGCCTGAGTGCCGGTTCCGGCACAGCGGTTTTTCGCGGTATGCGGCAGAATCTAGGGCCGTTTTCCGTGTCGAGCCACCGCAATGATCCAGCAAGACCCCGGCGCCCTGTATTCCGACCACCTGGCCGTGCTGTGCCGACGCGCCGAACAGGCGCTGGCCCGCGGCAGCCTCGACCATCTGGTGGTGCCCAGCGGCACCCTGCACTACCAGGTGTTCGACGACCGCGACTACCCGTACGCGGTGAACCCGCAGTTCAAGGCCTGGCTGCCGCTGACCCGCGTGCCCAACAGCTGGATCGTGTTCACCCCCGGCAAGCGCCCGGCGGTGATTTTCCACCAGCCGTTCGATTACTGGCACGTGGTACCGGACGCACCCAGCGGCTGGTGGGTGGAGCACTTCGACATCCACATCATCCGCAAGCCCGAAGAGGCGCTGGCGCTGCTGCCGGCCGACCCGTCGCGCTGCGCGATCCTCGGCGAGCCGCAGAGCGCGCTGGGCAGTTACGTGCCGAACAACCCGGCACCGGTGGTGAACTACCTGGAATGGCACCGCGGCAGCAAGACGCCGTATGAAATCGCGTTGATGCGCCGGGCGCAGGTGCTGGGCGTGCGCGGCCATCGCGCCGCCGAAGCCGCGTTCCGCAACGGCGCCGACGAGTTCAGCATCCACATGGCGTACTGCCAGGCCGTGGGCCAGGATGCCACCGAGCTGCCGTACGGCAACATCGTGGCGCTGAACGAACACGCCGCCGTGCTGCATTACACCGAGCTGGGCCGCAAGGCGCCGCAGCCGCTGCGCAGCTTCCTGATCGATGCCGGCGCCAGCGCGCACGGCTATGCCAGCGACATCACCCGTACCTACGCCGCACACGGCCACGACGAGTTCGCGGCGATGATCGCTGCCGTCGATGCCGCGCAGCAGCAGATGTGCGCGGCGGTGCGCCCGGGCTTCGACTACAAGCAGCTGCACGTGGACGCGCATCTTTCGCTGATGGGCGTGCTGAAGGACTTCGGCGTGATCAAGGTCTCGCCGCAGACCGCACTGGAGACCGGCGTCAGCGCCGCGTTCTTCCCGCACGGCATCGGCCACCTGATCGGCCTGCAGGTACACGACGTGGCCGGTTTCGCGGCCAGCGATGAAGGCGGCCGCATCGAGCGCCCGGCCGGCCACCCGTACCTGCGCCTGACCCGCGTGCTGGAACCGGGCATGGTGGTGACCATCGAACCCGGCCTGTACTTCATCGACATGCTGTTGAATGAAGTAAAGGACGCCGGCCATGGCGATGCGATCAACTGGGACCGTGTGGACTTCTTCCGTCCGTACGGCGGCATCCGCATCGAAGACGAAGTGCTCTGCACCGAGGGCGAAGCGGACAATCTGACGCGGCCGGAGTTTGCGGCGGCCAACGGCTGAGCCCCTCGTGGTTGGTCGCTGAAATCAAAAGCCGCGCTTGGCGGGGCGGGGTGGGTTCGCGGGGGACGCCGTGAATCCATCCCTGGAGGCTTGGCCGCGAACCCACCCCGCCCCACCTCTGACAGTTTCCTGCGCGCGTTCACCCACGGAAAAGAAAAAAGAAAAGCAAAAGCGGGTCGCTCGCTGCGCTCGCTCTGTGTCGACCAAGGTCGACACCTACCAATCGTCGTTCGTTCCAGCAACCGCCGTTACCAACAGCCGCAGGAATCTGTCAGAGGTGGGGCGGTGTGGGTGGTCAGGACCGTTGGCGCCATGGATGGCGCCATCGAGCCCCCACGGATGGGTTTACGGCGTGTCCTGACCACCCACACCGCCCCGCCATCCCACGGAATGCCGCTCTGGCATTGGCAGTTGCCGTTGATTGCAGCGGGTGCAGGGCTGCAAGCCCTGCCGAAACCCCTTACCCCGCCATCACCGCTTCGATCTCGTCGGCGCTGCGCGCCAGGCCCTCGGTCAGCACGCGATGGCCGTCATCGGTGATCAGCACATCGTCCTCGGTGCGGATGCCGATACCGCGCCAGCGCGGTTCCACCGTCGTGTCGTCCACGCCGATGTACAGCCCCGGCTCGATGGTGAACGCCATGCCCGGCTCCAGCAGGCGCGAATCGCCGGCCAGGCGGTAGTCGCCCACGTCGTGCACGTCCATGCCGATCCAGTGCCCGGTCTTGTGCCGGTAGAAGCGCTGGTACAGGCCCTCGGACAGGTTCTTTTCCAGCGTGCCCTTCAGCAGGCCCAGCCGCAGCAGGCCTTCGGTCAGGGTCTGCACCGCCGCCAGGTGCCCCATCTCGTAGGCCACGCCCGGCTTGGCCTGGGCCAGTGCCGCGGCCTGTGCATCACCAACCAGGTCGTGCAGCGCGCGCTGTTCGGCACTGAAGCGGCCGTTCACCGGGAAGGTGCGGGTGATGTCGCTGGCATAGCCACGGTACTCGGCACCGGCATCGATCAGCACCAGTTCGCCGTCGCGCGAACGTGCGTTGTTGTCGCGGTAATGCAGGATGCAACCGTTGCGGCCGGCACCGACAATGCTGCAGTACGCCGGCACCGCATCGCTGGCACGGAACACCCGCTCCAGTTCGGCCTGCAGTTCGTACTCGTGGATGCCCGCCCTCGCTGCCTTCATCGCCGCCAGGTGCGCGCGCACGCTGATCTGCGCGGCATGGTGCATCAGCGCCACTTCCGAACCGGACTTGAACAGGCGCTGCTCGTGCAGCAGATGGCCCAGCTCCAGGAACTCATGCGGCGGTTGCGCGCCGTGGCGCACCTGCGAACGAACACGGTTGACCCAGCCGATCAGCTTCAGGTCGAAGTCGGCATCGCGGCCGAAGTGGTAATAGACGCGCGAACGCCCTTCCAGCAGGCCCGGCAGGATCTCGTCCAGATCATCGATCGGATAGGCATCGTCCATGCCGTACTGCGCCACCGCGCCTTCCTGGCCGGCACGGCCACCGTCCCAGGCTTCGCGCTCGGCGTCGCGCTCGCGGCAGAACAGGATCGCCTCGCCATGGCGGCGACCGGGAATCAGCACCAGCACCGCTTCCGGTTCCGGGAAGCCACTCAGGTACTGGAAGTCCGAATCCTGCCGGAACGGGTAATGGGTATCCAGGCTGCGCACCTTCTCGGCCGCGGCGGGCAGCACCAGGATCGCGTCCTCGCCGGCCATGTCCATCAGCTGGCGGCGGCGACGCTTGTACTCGCCGGCCGCGATGCCGGTGCGCTGCTTGATATCCATCAATTCAGCCGCTGCCGGTGGCGCGAGGCCAGCACCACGTCACCGTGCAGCAACAGCACCGCCACGCGGATGAACTCCTCGATCTCCGACAGTGCTTCGTCGTCATCGTCACCACCGGCCTCGAAATCCTCGCTGGAGGCGCGGGCCAGGCTGGCCATGTCGTTCAGCGCTTCCTCGCCCTCTTCCGACAGCGCCGGGCGATGGCCGCCACTGCCCAGGCCGAAGCCGCCGAGGAAGCTGCGGGTCCAGGCGAACATGGCATCGGCCTGCGCGGCCACGTCGTCGTTGTCGGTCAGCAGCAGCTCGAAGGCGAAGTCGCGGTCTTCCAGCTGCTTGATGGTGGCCTGCAGCAGCTGAGCCAGCACGCTGTCGGCGGCCACCGGGGCCAGATTGTCGTCGGCCAGCACTCGCGCCGGCCAGTCATTGCCGGGGGCGCCGCCAGCGGCCAGCCAGCCACACAGCGCACCGTGCAGCTCGGCAGCGGTGGCACCCAGGCCCAGCGCCTGGCTGGCGCGGGAAACGTCGTCGACGGAGGGAAGTTCGGTCATCGTGCGGCTCGTTCGGATAAGGAAACCAGGAGCGCGCACGCGCGCGCCCGTGAGACCGCCTAGTGTAGCAACCTGACGGCCTCCTCCCCGTGGCCGCCGGGCCTTGCTGCGACAGCGCTTGACCGCCCTTGCCCCGCTTGCCTATCGTGCCCGCATGGAACCCGCCGATCCCCTTGCCCAGCTGCAGGACTTCGCCGCCCGCGTGGAAGCGTTGCTTGAACGCAACCAGCGGCTGGCCGAGGAGAACCGCAGCCTGCGCCACCAGCAGGAACAACTGGTGGCCGAGCGCTCCACGCTGCTGGCCAAGAACGAACAGGCGCGCTCGCGGGTGGAAGCAATGATCAGCCGGCTCAAATCCCTGGAGCAGCACACATGAGCGCCGAACCGGTCAGTGTCCGCATCCTCGATCGTGAATACACCGTGGGTGTCGGCGGTGATGAACGCGACAGCCTGATGGCGGCCGCACGCCTGCTCGATGCACGCATGCGCGAGATCCGTGGCAGCAACCGCATGGCTGCGGTGGACCGCGTTGCAGTGCTGGCCGCGCTGAACCTGGCCCACGAACTGCAGCTGCTGCGCGACGAGAACGCCCGCCAGGCGGTGGCGCTGCAGCAGACGCTGGCCGACCTGAACCGGCGCCTGGACCGTGCGATTGACGGCGGTGCGTGAGAAACGCGCATAACGCGTCTTCTCATATCTGAATTGGCACGGACTGTTGCCGACGAACGGCCTATCCAGATCCTGTGTGCTGGCTATAATGGCCACGCGTTCTCTGCGGTACTCGACGGCATGTGCAAACATTCGCCTTGTCCCTTAAGAACGACACCGGGAGCGCGACAGCGCCGGGAGTGCAGGTCCGCCTTGTAGCGGGAAGCCCGATGGTTCTCCAGCGTTCCCACTTGAGCCCCCGGGTTCAAGGTCGTTTCGCATGCATCGACATTGCGGAGAATGCAATATTCCAGCAAGGGCGGCGTCTTCGGGCGTCGCCCTTGTTCTTTCCGGCACAATGACGGCTGATCCTTGCCGCACGCTGCCATGACCGACCCGCGCCAGGCCCTGCGCCACGACCTGCGGCAACGCCGCCGCGACCTTTCCGCCGGTGAGCGCATCGCCGCCGCCGAATCCCTCGCCGATGCCCTGCTGGCCCTGCCCTTCGCCCCGCGCAAAGGTGCGGTGGCCGGCTACTGGGCGCTGGATGGCGAAATCGCCCTGCACCGATGGCAGTTGCAGCTACCCGACACACTGACCTACTGCCTGCCGATTCTGGCAGGCGACACGCTGCGCTTCGCGCCGTGGCGGCCCGGACAACCGCTGACCAGCAACCGTTACGGCATCCCCGAGCCGGATGTAGCCGTGGAAGACACCCTGGAACCGGCGCAGATGGCGCTGGTGGTAACCCCGCTGGTGGGATTCGACACACAGTGCCGACGGCTGGGCATGGGGGGCGGCTGGTATGATCGCAGCTTCGCCTTCCGCCACGACCGGCCGGCGCCGCCTTGGCTGGTCGGCGCGGCGTTCGCGGTGCAGCAGGTCGAGTCCTTGCCGGTGGCGTCGTGGGACGTGCCGGTGGATGCGATCTGCACCGAAGACGGCACCCTGTTCCCCTCCGCTGCCCCCGTGAACGCATGACCGCCCGCAAGCGCTACTGGCTGATGAAGTCCGAACCGGACGCCTTCTCCATCGATGACCTGGCCAAGGTCAAGGTCGAACCCTGGAACGGGGTGCGCAACTACCAGGCGCGCAATTTCATGCGCGATGGCATGCAGGTGGGCGACGGCATCCTGTTCTACCACTCCAACACCAAGGTGCCGGGCATCGTCGGCCTGGCCACGGTGGCCAGCACGGCCTACCCGGACGACACCCAGTTCGACCCGAAATCCGACTACCACGACCCCAAGAGCACGCGCGAGAACCCGCGCTGGATGCTGGTGGACGTGGCCTTCGACCGCAAGCTCAAGCAGGTGATCGCGCTGGACGAGATCAAGCTGCACGCCGAAGCGCTGGGCGAAGGCTTCCCGCTGGTTGCCAAGGGCAACCGCCTGTCGGTGTTCCCGGTGACGGCTGCGCAGTGGAAGCTGCTGCTGTCGCTGGAAAAGAAATCCTGATTCCCTGCCTGAGAGTTCTCCCATGTCCGAAGCCAAGCGCCTGGCCGCCGAGAAAGCCATCGAGTACGTTGAAGACGGCATGATCGTCGGTGTCGGCACCGGTTCCACCGTGGCCTATTTCATCGATGCCCTGGCCCGCATCCAGCACCGCATCAAGGGCGCCGTGTCCAGCTCCGAACAGAGCACCGCGCGCCTGAAGCAGCACGGCATCGAGGTGATCGAGCTGAACCACAGCGGCAACCTGTCGCTGTACGTGGACGGCGCCGATGAGTGCGATGCCAACAAGTGCCTGATCAAGGGCGGCGGTGCCGCGCTGACCCGCGAGAAGATCATCGCCGAGGCCAGCGAGCGCTTCATCTGCATCGTCGACCCGAGCAAGCAGGTGCCGGTGCTGGGCAGATTCCCGCTGCCGGTGGAGGTGATTCCGATGGCGCGCAGCCTGATCGCCCGCCAGATCCGCGACATGACCGGCGGCCAGCCGACCTGGCGCGAAGGCGTGGTGACCGACAACGGCAACCAGATCCTGGACATCCACAACCTGCAGATCACCGATCCGGAAAAGCTGGAGCGCGAGCTCAACCAGCTGCCGGGCGTGGTCTGCGTCGGCCTGTTCGCACGCCGTCGCGCCGATGTGGTGATCGTCGGCGGCGAGCCGCCGGTCGTGCTCTGACCTTTGCAAGGATCCTGACGATGTCGCTGTTGCGTTCGCTGCTGATGCTTCCGCTGCTGGCCCTGGCCGGCTGCGCCACCGATGCGGCCCGCCACTGGGTCGAGCTGGATGGTGCGCGCTACCAGGTAGAGCTGGCCACCAACGATGAAACCCGCGCGCGCGGACTGATGTTCCGCGACCAGATGGCCGCTGACCACGGCATGTTGTTCATCCACGACCGCGAGGAAATGCAGGCGTACTGGATGAAGAACACCAAGCTTGCGCTGGACATCCTGTACTTCGACAGCGAGCGCAAGCTGGTCAGCCAGCAGCGCGATGTGCCGCCGTGCTCGGCCGGGGACATGTGCCCGCCCTACCCCAGCGGAGGCCCGGCGCGCTATGTGCTGGAGCTCAATGCCGGCCAGGCGGAGAAACTCAAGCTGAAGGACGGCACTGAGCTGACCTTCGGCCCGGGCATCGAGTAACAGGGTTCTGCCGGGCTGCGCCCGGCATCCGCCGAATCAACATCAAAGGCAAAAGCTGGCTACCGAGAGATGGCGGGGCGGTGTGGGCCTGCAGGACACGCCGTAAACCCATCCCTGGGGGCTCGTAGGCGCCATCCATGGCGCCTGCGGTCCTGCAAGCCCACAGCGCCCCACCTCTGACAGTTGGCCGGCGGCTGTTGGTAGGTGTCGACCTTGGTCGACACGACAGTTCCAAGACGATGTTCTTTTCACGCGGTACCGCTTGAAACCGCCTGCGAATGACGCCAGTCTGTGGTCATGCAGGACCGGATCTCACTCCCCGACTGGGATGCACTGGCCGACCTCGAAGACGAGGCGCTGCCACTGTTGCCGACCGCGCTGCTGATCGCGCGCGACGAATACCCCGATCTGCAGCCGTCCACCTACGACGCGCTGATCCAGAGCCACGTCGATCACCTCCGCTCGGAAGTGGACAGCATCGACAACAGCCCGCTGAAGATGGCGGCGATCAACCGCCACCTGTTCGACGAGCTGGGCTACAGCGGCGACCACGACGAGTACTACGACCCGCGCAACAGCTACCTCAACCAGGTATTCGAGCGCCGCCTGGGCAACCCGATCTCGCTGGCGCTGGTGCAGATGGAAGTCGCGCGCCGGCTGGGAATCCCGCTCGACGGCGTGTCCTTCCCCGGGCACTTCCTGGTGCGCCTGCCGGTGGACGACGGCGTGCTGGTGATGGACCCGTTCAATGGCGGCCGCCCGCTGGACGTGGACGAACTGCGCGAGCGGGCCAAGTCACACCTGGGTGGGCAGATGCCCGACGACCAGGTGCTGGCGCAGATCCTCGACCCGGCCCCTGCGCGCGCGATCCTGATGCGGATGCTGCGCAACCTGCACGGCGTGTATGCCGAAGCGGGCGAATGGGACCGCGCTGCGCGCAGTGCCGACCGCCTGCTGAAACTGGCCCCGGAGCAGGACGACGCCCTGCGCGACCGTGGCCTGGCCTACCTGCAGCTGGAGTATCTGGCCGGTGCCCGGCACGATCTGGGGCAGTACCTGAAGCGTAATCCCGAGGCCAGCGATGCGCAGTGGCTGCGCGAAAAGCTGATCGACCTGGGTGGGCCGGTGCCGCGGCTGCATTGAGGGTGGCCGATGTGCGGACCAACGGTCCGCACCCACCGGTAGCGCCGGGCCATGCCCGGCGGCCATTGCAATCAATCGACCTCGACCATCTCGAAATCGGCCTTGGTCACCCCGCAGTCCGGGCAGGTCCAGGTCTCGGGAATGTCTTCCCAGCGCGTCCCCGGCGCGATGCCCTCTTCCGGCAAGCCTTCCGCTTC
This sequence comes from Stenotrophomonas sp. GW821-FHT09E08, assembly GCF_059416125.1. Lineage (NCBI taxonomy): Bacteria > Pseudomonadati > Pseudomonadota > Gammaproteobacteria > Lysobacterales > Lysobacteraceae > Stenotrophomonas > Stenotrophomonas sp. GW821-FHT09E08. Next base: position 89,390 of record NZ_JBWKOO010000002.1, on the reverse strand, counting down.
GCTGTAAAGAAAGCCGCAGACCACGCACATCCAGGTACGCAAGGTGGTGGGGGTGGCGTCGCTCATCGGATAATCGGGGCTGGATTCACGGGCCGCCATTGTCCCATCGCGGCCCACTCACCGGTAGCCATCGATGACTTCTGCTTCCCCGGCGCCCCGCGGCGTCTACCTGATCACCCCGGACGAGCCCGATACCGCGCGCCTGCTGGCCCGCACCGCGCCGTTGCTGGCCGCTGGAGCCACCTGGCTGCAGTACCGCAACAAGACCGCCAGCGACGCGCTGCGACTGGAGCAGGCCACCGCCCTGCAGGCGCTGTGCGCGGAACACGGCGTGCCGCTGATCGTCAACGACGACCCGGCGCTGGCCAAGGCGGTCGGCGCCGCCGGCGTGCATCTGGGCGGCACCGATGTCGACATCCCCAGCGCGCGCGCCCTGCTCGGCGCGGACGCCATCATCGGCGCGTCCTGCTACGACCAGCTGGCCAACGCCGAGAAGGCCGTGGCCGCCGGCGCCAGCTACGTGGCCTTCGGCGCGTTCTTCCCGACCACCACCAAGGTCACCAACAGCCGCGCCCATACCGACCTGCTGCGGCAAAGCGCCGCACTGGGCGTGCCACGGGTGGCGATCGGCGGCCTGACGCCGGACAATGTCGGTCCCATCATCGACGCCGGCGCCGATCTGGTCGCCGTGGTCAGCAGCGTGTTCGCCGCCGAAGACCCGGTGGCGACCCAGCGCGCCTACCTCGCCCAGTTCGCGTAATGCCCAGGAAATCCGCATGAACCACGACCAGTCCCACGCCTTGTTCTCCCGCGCCCAGCAGCTGCTGCCGGGCGGCGTCAATTCACCGGTGCGCGCGTTCAAGTCGGTCGGCGGCGAACCCTTCTTCGTCGAACGCGCTGATGGCGCCTACCTGTACGACGTCGACGGCAACCGCTATATCGACTACGTGGGATCGTGGGGCCCGATGATCGTCGGCCACAACCACACCGCCGTACGCCAGGCGGTTAAGAAGGCGATCGACAACGGCCTGTCCTTCGGTGCGCCGTGCGCAGCGGAAGTGACCATGGCCGAGACCATCACCCGCCTGGTGCCGTCCTGCGAGATGGTGCGCATGGTCAACTCCGGCACCGAGGCCACGCTGTCGGCCATCCGCCTGGCCCGTGGCGCCACCGGCCGCAACCGCATCGTCAAGTTCGAGGGCTGCTACCACGGCCATGGCGATTCGTTCCTGGTCAAGGCCGGCAGCGGCATGCTGACCCTGGGCGTGCCAACCTCACCGGGCGTGCCAGCCGGCCTGAGCGAACTGACCCTGACCCTGCCCTACAACGACTTCGAAGCGGCCACTGCCCTGTTCGAGCAGCAGGGTGACGACATTGCCGGCCTGATCATCGAACCGGTGGTCGGCAACGCCAACTGTATTCCGCCACGCGAAGGCTACCTGCAGCACCTGCGCGAACTGTGCACGAAGCACGGCACGCTGCTGATCTTCGACGAAGTGATGACCGGCTTCCGCGTCGCCCTCGGCGGTGCACAGGCGCATTACGGCATCACCCCGGATCTGACCACCTTCGGCAAGATCATCGGCGGCGGCATGCCGGTGGGCGCCTACGGCGGCCGTCGCGAACTGATGCAGCAGATCGCCCCGGCCGGCCCGATCTACCAGGCCGGTACGCTGAGCGGCAACCCGGTGGCGATGGCCGCCGGCCTGGCGATGCTGGAGCTGATCCAGCAACCGGGTTTCCACGCCGACCTGGCCGAGCGCACCGCGCGCCTGTGTGCCGGCCTGGAAGCGGCCGCCGCCGAAGCCGGCGTGGCCGTGACCACCACCTGCGTGGGCGCCATGTTCGGCCTGTTCTTCACCAGCGAGAAGGTGGAGACCTATGCGCAGGCCACCGCCTGTGACATCCCGGCGTTCAACCGCTTCTTCCACGCGATGCTGGACCAGGGCGTGTTCCTCGCACCGTCGGCGTACGAAGCCGGCTTCCTGTCCAGCGCGCACGATGATGCGGTGATCGAAGCGACGCTGGCCGCTGCGCGCGTGGCGTTCAAGGCCGCCAAGGGCTGAGCCTCGCTCTGGCAGGTGCCAACCTTGGTTGGCACTGCCGCATCTGGTAGGTGCCAACCTTGGTTGGCACGGAGCAGTCGAGCATGGCTCGACTCTACATAAGGCATCAACCGAAGACGAACTTGCCCTTCATCATCGCGAAGTGGCCGGGGAACGAGCAGAAGAAGGTGTAGTCGCCCCCCTTCTGCAGCCCCTGGGTAGAGAAGCGCACGCGCGTGGTTTCGCCGCCGCCGATCACCTTGGTGTGTGCCAGCACACGCTTGTCGGCCTTCGGCAGGTAGCTGTCGGCCAAGGTCATGCGCATGCCCGCCATTGCTACCGGCTGGTAGTCGGCGCTGCGGGTCAGCACCCAGTTGTGGCCCATCGCGGTAGTGGCCAGCTTGCCGGTGTGGCGCAGGGTCAGGTCGACGGCGGTGCAGTCGGCCGCCACCTTGATCTCGCGGCTGCTGAAGCTCATCTGGTCGGTGCTGTCGATGCTCACCGCGCACACCCGCGCCATCGCCGACGGCGCCAGCATCAGCGCGCCCAGTCCCACTACCACCATCCAAGCCTTCATCGTTGCATCTCCTGCGGATTCAAGCGCCATTCTAGGCAGGCGCCTGCGGCCCCGTCTGCGACCGTCTGTCGCATGACTGGTCCAGGGTTTCCCGCGTGTTCACTGCAATGGCATGCTCGGCCAATGCGGATCGACCTGTTGCTGCTGGATGTGGATGGCGTGCTGGTGCAATACCAGCGCGCGCAGCGCGTGCTGCATCTGGCGCGGGTGCTGGATGTCGCGCCGGAAACCGTGCAGGCCGCGCTGTACGACAGCGGGCTGGAAGCCGCGCATGACAATGGCACGCTGGACGGTCCGGCCTATCTGGCACGGCTGGGCACGCTGCTGGGCAGCACCGTCGATGTGGCGACATGGACTGCCGCGCGCCAGGCCGCCAGCCATCCGCAGCACGCGGTACTGCAGCGGCTGCAGGCCCTGCAGCTGCCGCTGGCCGTACTGACCAACAATGGCGCGCTGATGGTACAGGCGTTGCCCAGCCTGCTGCCGGAACTGTTCCCGGCCCTGCAGGGCCGCGTGTTCTGCAGCGCGGATTTCGGTCTGCGCAAACCGGCGCCTGCGGTATTCCTGCGCACGCTGGAAGCACTGGACGTGGCGCCTGCGCGCACGCTGTTCGTCGATGATCTGTTCGCCAACGTGCGCGGCGCACGTGCCGCCGGCCTGCACGCGGAAACCGTGCGCGATGGCCGTGGGTTGGGCAAGGTGTTGAAGCGTTACCAGATTGCGTGAACCAATGTAGAGCCGAGCATGGGCTCGGCTCTATAGTTATCGCCGCTGGCTTCAGCGCGCGGCGATGAACGCAGCAATCGCTGCGCGCAGGCGCTTGAGGCCTTCGGCCACTTCTTCGTCGGTGATGTTCAGCGACGGCACGAAGCGCAGCACGTCCGGGCCTGCCTGCAGGGTCAGCAGGCCCTGCTCGGCAGCGTGATCGAGGATCGCACCAGCCTGGCCGGCGAAGTCCTTGCTCAGCACCGCGCCCAGCATCAGGCCCCGGCCACGCACGTCGCTGAACACGCCAAACTCGTCGTTGATGCGGGCGAAGCCATCGCGCAGCGCCTTCGACTGGCGGCTGACGTTGGCGGCGATCTCCGCCGAGGCCAGCTTGCGCAGTGCCACACGCGCGACGGCGGCAGCCAGCGGATTGCCACCGAAGGTGGTGCCGTGCGCGCCAAACTGCATGGTTTCAGCGACCTTGGGGCCGGCCAGCATCGCGCCGATCGGGAAGCCACCGCCCAGCGCCTTGGCCAGGGTGACCATGTCCGGCACCACGTCGTCCTGCCAGTGCGCGAACAGTGTGCCGGTGCGGCCCATGCCGGCCTGGATCTCGTCCAGCACCAGCAGTGCGTTGTGCTGGTCGCACAGTTCGCGCACGCGCTTGAGGAAACCGGACTTGGCCGGCATCACGCCGCCCTCGCCCTGGATCGGTTCCAGCATCACCGCCGCCACGTCGCCGGCGGCCATCGCGGTTTCCAGCTGCACCTCATCGTTGAAATCGATGTAGCGGAAGCCACCGGGCAGCGGCTCGTAACCTTCCTGGTACTTCGGCTGCGCAGTCGCGGTGACCGCGCCCATGGTGCGGCCGTGGAAGCTGCCACGGAAGGTGATGATCACCCGCTTGTCGGCCGGGCGGCCCTGGCTGGAGGCCCATTTGCGGACCATCTTGATCGCCACTTCGTTGGCTTCGGCGCCGGAGTTGCACAGGAACACGCGCTCGGCGAAGCGGCTGGCCTTCACCAGTTCCTCGGCCAGGTGCAGCGGCGGTGCGCTGTAGAACACGTTGCTGGTGTGCCACAGCTTGCCGGCCTGCTCGACCAGTGCGGCGACCAGGTCCGGATCGTTGTGGCCCAGGCCGCACACGGCGATGCCGGCGGCCAGGTCGATGAACTCACGGCCCTGGCTGTCCCACACGCGGGCGCCCTGGCCTCGCTCCAGTACCACCTGGCGGGGCTTGTAGACCGGCAGGTAATAGTGCGAAAGGGAGATCAGCGGATCGGTAGCGGCGGTCATGGCAGTCGGCAGGGTTCAGGAATCCCCATTCTCGCGCCGGAAACCCTGCGGCACAATGCGCCCATGCGACCGTTTTCCGCCCCCCAGCTGAACCCTGCCACCGAGACCGGCTGGCGCCGTCGGTGGTTCGACATCATCTACCGCCACGACACCCGTCCCTCGCGTAATTTCGACCTGATCCTGGTGGTGGCGATCATCGCCAGCATCCTGGTGGTGATGATCGACAGCGTGCAGCACCTGCATGCCGAGTGGTCCACGTGGCTGTACGTGCTTGAGTGGGGCTTCACGATCATCTTCACTGCCGAGTACCTGCTGCGGCTGGCAGTGGTCAAACGGCCGCTGCGCTACGCGACGAGTATCTGGGGCATCATCGACCTGCTGTCGATCCTGCCCGCCTATCTGTCGATGTTCATTCCCGGTGCGCAGAGCCTGCTGGTGGTGCGCGCGCTGCGCATCCTGCGCGTGTTCCGCATCCTCAAGCTGACCCGCTACATCGAGGAAAGCGGCGTCCTGATGACGTCGCTGTGGCGCAGCCGGCGCAAGGTGCTGGTGTTCCTGTTCACGGTGATCACCATCACCATCATCGCAGGTGCGCTGATGTACGTGATCGAGGGGCCGCAGTATGGCTTCACCAGCATCCCCACCAGCATGTACTGGGCGGTGGTGACGATGGCCACGGTCGGCTTCGGCGACATCGTTCCGCAGACCGTGCTCGGCCGCTTCGTCACGTCAGTGCTGATCCTGATCGGTTACAGCATCATCGCCGTGCCCACCGGCATCTACACCGCCGAACTGGCCAGCACCATGCGCGAGGCCGAGCTGGCCGCGCGCCGTGATGCGCGTGGCTGCCCGGACTGCGGACTGGAAGGGCACGAACCGGATGCGCGCCATTGCCGCAAGTGTGGTGGCCAGCTGCCGGATGCGTTCAACCATTGAGGTATTCGCCGGGCATGGCCCGGCGCTACCTGATTACCCGGTAGATCCACGCACTGCGTGGATGCACCGGGCTCAATCCAGGAACAGATCCGGCAACAACGGACGCGACGGATCCACCGCGTAACCCGAAAGATCGGTGATACCGGCCTGCGCCAGCACTTCATCATCGATCAGGAACTGGCCGTGGAAGCCCGTCGCTTCGCGCACCAGCACCGCATGCGCGGCATCGGCCATGATCTGCGGCGTGCGGCAGCCGGCCGCATCCACGCCCGGAATCATATTGATAGCATCGGTGGCGATGACCGTGCGCGGCCACAGCGCATTCACCGCCACGCCCTGCTGACCGAATTCCGCGGCCAGCCCCAGAGTGACGAAGCTCATGCCCATCTTCGCCAACGTGTAGCCGGTATGTGGTGCCCACCACTTTGGGTCCAGGCTCGGCGGCGGTGCGAGGGTGAGGATGTGCGGGTTCGGCGCCTCCAGCAGGTAAGGCAGGCAGGCCTGCGCGCACAGGAAGCTGCCGCGCGAGTTGACCTGCTGCATCAGGTCGAAACGCTTCATTGGCGTATCCAGCGTGCCACGCAGCCAGATCGCACTGGCGTTGTTGATCAGGATGTCGATGCCACCGAAGGTATCGACCGTGGCCGCCACCGCCGCCTGCACCTGCTCTTCCTCGCGGATGTCGCACTTCAGGGCCAGACCCTGGCCACCAGCCGCCGTTACCGCTTCGGCCGCGCTATGGATGGTGCCCGGCAGCTTCGGATTCGGCACCGATGACTTGGCCGCGATGGCGACGTTGGCGCCGTCGCGCGCGGCGCGCAGTGCGATGGCCAGGCCGATGCCACGCGAGGCACCGGTGATGAAAAGCGTTTTGCCCTGCAGACTGCCCACGTTCCACACTCCAGCGTATGCAATGAGTCGCTAGTATGCCGCGCCGACGCGGAGTTCACCCGGCCTTGACGATACTCGGGCCTCCAGACAACGCACGAGGTCCACGCCATGCGCCGTTCCCGCCTGTTGCTGCCTGCCCTGGGGCTTGCCCTGCTGACTGCCTGCCAGGGCCGTTCGCCGGAACCCGGCAAGGAGCCGCCCGCCGGTGACGCGCCCAGTGCGGAGAAGGCCGCCGCCGACGGCAAGATGCGCTGGAGCGAGGCGGTGGTCTGGGATGGCGATCTCAACGCCTGCCGCCAGGGCGAGAATGCGGCCACCCGGGATTGCCTGCGCGATGCGATGCGCGCCGGTGGCGCCAGCGCCGATGCCATTACCGCCGCCGAGCAGTTGTCCACCGGCGGCGAGCTGGCCTATGTGACCGCCTGGCACGAGAACGAAGGACTGGGCATTGCCACGGTCGAGTATCCGTTCCGCGCCAACACCAATGAAGGCACGCGACTGGTCGATGCCGGTGGCAAGCGCATCGACGTGGATGCCGTGCAATTGGACGACACGCTGCGCGCCGATCCTGCCGTACAGGAACTGCTGAAGACCAACCCGCAGGCCACGCCGTTCGCGCCAGCACAGTCGGCCGGTGCTTCGCCGCTGGAGAACGGCGGCATCCGCCTGCTGTACCGCACGCCGCTGCGCGACTGCCACGCCTGCCCGGATGTGGGGCAGTTGCAGATCGCCTACGACTTCGACGCCAAGCGTAACTTCATCGGCCAGCAGGTGGTGCCGGCAACGCCGTAAGCAGGTAGCACCGGGCCATGCCCGGCGGACACAACGCTCAATGCCGCCGGGCATGGCCCTGCGCTACCGATAGGCGCGTACCTGCTTCTGCAGCAGGTGCGGCACGATCAATCGATGTACCGGCGCCACCGGCAGCATGTAGACCCGGCCGAACGCGTTATGGGTATGCACCACGGTGGCCACTTCCAGCACGTCACCCTGCCACTGCAGAGCCAGCTGCACGCGCAGATGGCGGTCGTCGTCTTCCAGCACGATGGCATCGTCATCCATCGACTGCAGGGTGAAGATGCCCAGCCGCTGGCCCGGTTGAGGATCCGCAACAACCTGCACTGCCCGCAACGAACCCAGATGCTTCATGCCGAGCAGACGCATGCCGTGGTTGCGCAGCGCCATCAGCCCGTCGAACCAGCCGGGAATGGTCGTGGCCATATCGCGGTAGGCCTGCAGGGCCGAGCGTCCATCGCGACGGGTCGTCGCCTGGCAGGCGTGCACGAAGTCGGCACCGGCCAGCTGTGAGCGCAGGACGCTGCCCGCACTCGGGGGGCGGGTCAACAGCTGCGCACGGCTCACGGCTTCGGCCCCTGCCCTTCGTTGTCTTCCCAATGCAGGATGCGGCGGGTAACGAAGCGGTAGACCGGCTTGCCGGTGGCGAACCACAGCTCGCGCACCCACGAGGTGCGCTTGAGCACGCGCTTCTCCACCGGGGTGAGCGACTCGCGGCAGTACATGCGCTTGTGCTTGAGCAGGTGGCGCAGATCCTCGCGGGCCAGCAGCCGCATCCAGCGCGAGCGCGGGTTGCCGATCACCGCCAGCTGGAAGTCGATCAACGCCGGCCGACCATCCTCGGTGACCAGCCAGTTGGCTTCCTTGGCCAGGTCGTTGTGGGCAACGCCGTTGCGATGCAGCTGCTGCAGCAGCCGACGCGCCGAGCGGAACCAGGCCAGATCGCCGCGCGGCGGACGCTGGTACATGGCATCGCCGGCCATGAAACTGCGGTCCAGGTGGCGGCCATTCCAGGCCAGCAGCTGCGGCACATCGGCCATGCCGTGGATGTGCTGCAGCGCGCGTGCCTCGCGGCGGGCCAGCCACCAGGCCGGCAGCCGCAGCCACAGCGGTGTGGCGCCCAGATCACGGCGCACGAAGGGGCCATCGGGCCCTTTCACAAGAAGGATCTGGCCGAAACTGTCGGCCTTCAAAGCATGCGGTGGAGCGTCTGGCGTATGCGGCATGGGCCCATTCTAGGCGATGGCGCCGGTTGCAAACGGTCACGAAGCGGCTGGGAACCAGTCACCTTCACGCCCCTATAATCGGGCAATGGACTCTTCATGGATCGACGCCACGCTCGCGTGGATTGCCGCTCACCCCGTGCTGGCGGGTGCCGTTATCTTCCTCATCGCCTTCTGCGATGCGGTCATCATTCTTGGCGCCATCGTGCCGGCGCTGCCGTTGCTGTTCGCGGTGGGCGTGTTCATCGGCCTGGGCCAGATCTCCGGGCCGTACGCGGTTGCGGCTGCAGCCCTGGGCGCCTTTGCCGGCGACGGCATCAGCTACTGGATCGGGCGCCGCTGGGGTGACCGCCTGCGCGGCGTCTGGCCGTTCAGCCGCTACCCGCAGCTACTCGACCGCGGCGAGAACCTGTTCCGCCGCAATGCGTTCAAGAGCATCCTGATCGCACGCTACGTCGGCGCGATCCGCCCGTTCGTGCCAGCCATTGCCGGCATGATGAAGATGCCAGCCAGCCGTTACGTGCAGGCCAGCGGCATCGCCAGCATTTCGTGGGCGGTGCTGTTCCTGGCGCCGGGCTGGATTCTTGGCGAAGCCTATGACGCAGTCGCGGCGGTGGCCGGGCGTCTGGTAGTGGTGGTCGGCCTGCTGGCGGTGATCCTCAGCCTGGTCTGGGCCATTGTGCTGTACGGCTACCGCTGGTCGGCCGCGCGCATGGACAACTGGCTGGCGCGCCTGCTGGACTGGTCCAACCGCCACCCGACCCTGGGCCGCTACACCGTCGGCGTGCTGGATCCCAAGCGCCGTGAATCGGTGCCGCTGGCGATGCTGGCGTTGATGCTGCTGGTGCTGGGCTGGGGCTGGTTCGCGCTGCTCACCGTGGTGGTCGCGCACGGTGAACCGCTGGCGATCGACCTGCTGGTGCACCAGGCCATGCTGGCGCTGCGCAACCCGCTGGCCGACTACCCGATGGCAGCACTGGCTTCGCTGGGCGCCTGGCAGGTACTGCTGCCGGCCACGGCGGCGGCGATGGGCTACCTGATCTGGCGCCGGCGCTGGATGGCAGCCGCGCACTGGCTGGCCGCACTCGCCTTCGGCCTGGCGCTGACCATGCTGCTGGGCGCCACCGTGGATGTGGTGCGCCCGGTCGATGCCAGCAGCGGTTTCGGCTTCCCGTCGGTGTCGGTGACCATGGCCACCATCACCTTCGGTTTCTTCGCGGTGCTGATCGCCCGCGAGATGCCCGGCCGAACCCGCGTCTGGCCGTACCTGGTGTCCGGCATCGTGGTCAGCCTGATCGGCTTCTCGCGCCTGTACCTGGGCGCGCATTGGCTGAGCGATGTGATCGGCGGCATGCTGTTCGGCACGTTCTGGCTGCTGGTGCTGGGCATCGCCTACCGCCGCCGCTTCAACCGCTCGTTCTGGGTAAAGCCGGTGGCCTGGTTGTTCTATGGCGTGTTCGCGGTAGCGGCGATGTGGTACGCGCCGCGCCACATTCCGGTGAAGCTGGAACGCTTCGAGCCGACCCTGCCGGCCCCGCAGGCGATGGATGCGCAGGCCTGGTGGCAGCACGACTGGTCCACGCTGCCGGCGCGCCGCAACGAATTCGACGACGACCAGCGCTGGCCGCTTGACGTGCAGGTGGCCGGGCCGCTGGCACCGCTGCAGGCACAGCTGGAAGCGCGCGGCTGGAAGCGGCAGGAACAGGCCGGCTGGCAGCAGGCGCTGCTGATGCTGGACAAGAACATCGGTGCAGATGAACTGCCGGTGTTGCCGGCAACGCTGGACACCCGCGTGGAAGCACTGCTGATGGTGCGCCAGGGTGCGAAGCCGGATGAGCGCTATGTGCTGCGCCTGTGGCCTGCACCGGCACAGCTGCAGCCGGGCAACACGCCGTTGTGGCTGGGCAGCGCGCAGACCCTGCGCTACGAGCGCCACTTCGAGTGGATCGGCATGTGGCACCCGCTGCGCGGCGTCGACCCGGCGTTGAACGCGGTGAAGGACGCCGTGCAGGACCTGCCGCAGCGCGAAGACGTGCACAGCGAAACCGGGCTGCCGGTGCTGCGGTTGAAGACCACGCCGTGATGGAGCCGCCGGGCATGGCCCGGCGCTACCGCCGCGCCCTGGCAGATGCCAACCTTGGTTGGCGTTTTCCGGTTACGGCATCCAGCCCAGCAACTGCTGCAACCGCTGGTGCGGGTCATCCATCTGCAGCAGCTGCAGGCGCTGCTGCTCGCTCAGCGGAAGCAGTTCGGCCAGCCGCCAGCCGACCCAGCTGGCCTGGTCCAGCAGTGCCGGGCTGGCGGGCGCATAGATCTCGCCCGCCTGTTCGATGATGTGCCCCAGCACCGTGGCCAGCAGCGCATGCTGCGGCTTCAGTTCGTCGTCGGGATCTTCCTCGCACCAATGCACATCGGCCACCACCAGGCCGTTGTCGCGCACGCGGGTGCGCTCGACATGGAAGCGGCGGGTGCCGCGCAGGCGCAGCTGCAACACGCCGTCGGCGCCGACATCGAAGTCTTCGATGCGTACCTGCACGCCATACGCCGCAGGCGTCGCCGGTGCCCCCACTTCCTGGCCATCGAGGATCAGGCAGACACCAAAGCCCTCGCCGCTTCGGCCGCTGTCGCGGACCAGATCCAGGTAGCGGCGCTCGAACACACGCAGGCCCACCGCTGCACCCGGCACCAGCGTGGTGTGCAGCGGAAACAGCGGCAGCGAATCGTCGGCGCTCATCGGGCCTGCAGGGCGGCGAGGAAGCGCCGCGGCGCGCCGTCGAAGCCACCGTTGGACATGAACACCACGTGGTCACCGCTGCGCACGCTGGACTGCAGCTGCGCCAGCAGTGCGTCGGTATCCGGCACCGCATGCGCTTCACCACGCACGGCGGCGATCACTGCCGCCGCGTCCCACGCGAGCTCAGGACGATGCAGGAACACCACTTCATCGGCAAGCGCCAGCGACGGGGCCAGCGCATGCGCATGCGCGCCCAGCCGCATCGAGTTGCTGCGTGGCTCCATCGCGACCACGATGCGCGCATCGCCGACCTTGGCACGCAGGCCTTCCAGCGTGGTGGCGATCGCAGTCGGGTGATGGGCGAAATCATCGTAGACGGTGATGCCATCGTGGCTGCCGATCACTTCCATGCGGCGCTTGACGCTGCGGAAGTGCGCCAGCGCCGGAATCACCTCGGCCGGGGCCACGCCCACCGCATGCGCGGCAGCCAGTGCGGCCAGGCCGTTGAGCACGTTGTGGCGGCCCAGCAATGACCACTGCACATCACCCAGTGCCTGCCCGCGATGGTGCACGCGGAACGCGCTGCCATCGGCGGCCAGCAGTTCGGCGTGCCATTCCAGCGAGGGATCGAAACCAAAACGCTCCACCGGGGTCCAGCAGCCCATGGCCAGTACTTCAGCCAGGTGCTGGTCCTCGCCGTTGACGATCAAGCGGCCGCGAGCCGGCACCGTGCGCACCAGGTGGTGGAACTGGCGCTGGATCGCCGCCACGTCCGGAAAGATGTCGGCGTGGTCGTATTCGAGGTTGTTGAGAATGGCCACCAGCGGCCGGTAGTGCACGAACTTGCTGCGCTTGTCGAAGAAGGCGGTGTCGTATTCATCGGCCTCGACCACGAACTCGCGGCCCTTGCCCAGCCGGGCCGAAACGCCGAAGTCCTCGGCCACGCCGCCGATCAGGAAACCCGGCGAGCGGCCGGCGCTTTCCAGCAGCCAGGTGAGGATGGTGGTGGTGGTGGTCTTGCCGTGGGTGCCGGCGACGGCCAGGGTATCGCGCCCCGGCAGGACCTGCTCGGACAGCCACTGCGCCCCGGAAATGTAGCGCTGGCCGGCATCAAGCACGGCCTCCACGGCCGCGTTGCCGCGCGACAGCGCGTTGCCGATCACCACCTGGCCGGTGCCGGCCGGCACGCTGTCGGCGCGGTAGCCCTGGTCCAGGGTGATGCCCAGCTGCTCGAGCTGGGTCGACATCGGCGGGTAGATGGCCTGGTCACTGCCGCTGACCGTATGGCCCAGTTCCCGCGCCAGGGCGGCCACGCCGCCCATGAAGGTGCCGGCGATTGCAAGGATATGTACGCTGCTCATGACCGAGGATTGTGACTGATGACGGCTGTATAGGGCCAATGTCCGACCGGGGGTAAGACAAGTCCTACACAGGATGTGAGAAAACTCCAATCTTCTGTCAGGGAAATCCCGATAGCGATGTTCTGTGAACCCGGACACAATTCGAACTGCCAGCCGCAGTACCCGAACCGGTCCTACTCCCCAAGAGGCCATCCCCAAGGGAGCTCATGCTGCGGGGCCCTGAGCAAGCCCTCTGCTGGCGCCTATGAAACGACACAGGCCTGATCCTCGCGGACCAGGCCTGTGTTTTATTGCGCCCGGGGCCGGCAAGGTGCCGGCCCGGCCGGTTCAACCCTTGATCGCCGCCAGGATGCGGGCTTCGATCTCGTCCAGCTCACCGACGCCGTCGACGCGGGCCAGGGTGCCACGGGCAGCATAGAAGTCGACCACCGGGGCGGTCTGGTCGTTGTAGACCTGCAGGCGCTGACGCACCGCTTCCGGACTGTCATCGGCGCGGCCCTGCTCCTTGGCACGACCGGCGATGCGGTCGACCAGCAGCTCGGTGGCCACGTCCAGCTGCACCACCGCGTCCAGCGGCTGGCCGATCTTGGCCAGCAGGCCGTCCATCGCATTGGCCTGGGCCACATTGCGCGGGTAGCCATCCAGGATGAAGCCCTTGGCGACATCGGCCTGGGTCAGGCGCGACTCCAGCATGCCCAGCAGGATGTCGTCCGAGACCAGGTTGCCGGCGTCCATCACCGCCTTGGCCTGCTTGCCCAGCTCGGAGCCGGCAGCGATTTCCGCGCGCAGCATGTCACCGGTCGAAATGTGGGCGATACCCAGCTTTTCCTTCAGGCGCGTCGCCTGTGTCCCCTTGCCCGAACCGGGCGGTCCCAACAGAACCAATCGCATTGACCTGACTCCAACGTGTTGAAAATTAAGAAGGTTCGCGTCCCGGACGGTCCGGTATCGCTGCACCGCAATAGCGCCACTTTACCGCATACGGGTAATGTCCCTGCAATGTCCCCTCCCCCGAGCAGGTAGAAGCATGCGCAACGGTACTCTCCTTTATGCCCAGTCCGGCGGTGTCACCGCGGTCATCAATGCCACAGCCGCAGCGGTGATCGAGCAGGCCCGGGCCAAGGGCATCAAGGTCCTGGCTGCTCGCAACGGCATCCTCGGTGCCCTGCGCGAGGAGCTGATCGACACCAGCAAGGAGAGCGCCGCGGCCATCCGCGCGCTGGCCCATACCCCGGGCGGCGCCTTCGGCTCATGCCGGGTCAAGCTGAAATCGCTGGACGCCGACCGCGCCCGCTACGACCGCCTGCTGGAGGTGCTGCGCGCACACGACGTGCGCTGGTTCCTCTACAACGGTGGCAACGACTCGGCCGATACCGCGCTGAAGGTCTCGCAGCTGGCCAAGGCCTCTGGCTACGACCTGACCTGCATCGGTGTGCCCAAGACCATCGACAACGACCTGGCGGTGACCGACACCTGCCCCGGCTTCGGCTCGGCGGCCAAGTACACCGCCGTGTCGGTGCGCGAAGCGGCGCTGGACGTGGCGGCGATGGCCGAGACCTCCACCCGGGTCTTCATCTACGAGGCAATGGGCCGCCACGCTGGCTGGCTGGCTGCGGCCGCTGGCCTGGCCGGCAACGGCGATGACGAAGCACCGCACATCATCCTGCTGCCCGAACGCGCCTATGACGAGGCGGTGTTCCTGGCCAAGGTCAAGGCCGTGGTCGACCGCGTCGGCTACTGCGTGGTGGTGGCCTCGGAAGGCATCGCTACCGCCGATGGTCGCTTCGTCGCCGACGCCGGTGGCGGCAAGGATTCGTTCGGGCACTCGCAGCTGGGCGGCGTGGCCGCGCATCTGGCTGGCCGGGTCAAGGACCAATTGGGCCTGAAGGTGCATTGGGCGCTGCCCGATTACCTGCAGCGCTCGGCCCGCCACCTGGCCAGCAAGACCGACTGGGAGCAAGCGCAGGCAGTGGGCAAGGCCGCGGTGCAGCTGGCACTGAAGGGCCAGAACGGTGTGATGCCGGTGATCGTGCGCAGCAGTGATGCGCCCTACCGCTGGAAGATCGAAGCGGCGCCGCTGTCGAAGATCGCCAACCATGAAAAGAAGATGCCCGCCGGTTTCATCCGCCGCGATGGCTTCGGCATCACCGCCAAGGCACGCGCCTACCTGTCGCCGCTGATCAAGGGCGAAGCGCCGCTGCCGTATGGCACCGATGGCCTGCCGAAGTACGTGACGCTGAAAAACGTGGCGGTGAAGCAGAAGCTGCCGGCCTTCGAGGGCTGAGTCGAAAAAGGGGACGGAGGGGATTAAGTCGCATCTGCCCCTCCGTCATCTCCAACAGCGTCAGCAATGGGCCGGATACGACTTAATCCCCTCCGTCCCCTTTTTATGGAGGCCTGCCATGGCATTGCGTGTTGTTCGACTGGGTACACCGCGTGCGCCCGGTGAGGGGCTGCGCATCGGCACTGTGCGGCGCCCGCCGCGCGGTGTGCCGCGCAGCGAATTTGCCCGGCAGGACTGGTACGACGTGTGGTTCCCGACGCTGTCACCCAGCGCGGAGCTGGTGAAGCAGGCGCATGAGGCGAAGACCGCTGCCGATTGGAATGCGTTCTTCCGCCACTACAAAGCCGAGATGAAGGCGCCTGATGCGGCGCATGCGCTGGATCTGCTGGCCGCACTATCGCAGCACAGCGATATCGCGGTGGGCTGCTATTGCGAGGACGAGGCGCAGTGCCACAGATCGGCACTGCGCGAGCTGCTGGTGGCGCGTGGAGCGAGGCTTGCGGATTGATCGCGGGGTTGCCGGCCAGCGGCCGGCACTACCCCAGGTCTCCCTCCCAGTAGATCCACGCCATGCGTGGATGCTCAGCCTCAATTGCAGGCCTTGCCTTCCATCTGCAGCTGCGCGGCGAACATCGTCACCTGCGGGATCTTGCCGGCGGCGGCCTGCTTCTTGGCTTCTTCCAGATAGATGCGCGACTGTCCCTGCCCATCCAGCGCCTGGGCGTTGTTCACCGGAAGGCGCCATACGCGCACCACCGCCTGCTGTGCCGGGCAGGCGGCATTCGGAACACGGATCACATCATTGAGTTTCCAACCCTTGTCCGCGCTTGGTTGCGCCTTGCTGTAGTCGACAAACCGGGCACGCGGCTGGCACTGCTCGCTGGTACGCACCGCCGAGAAACGATAGGGCTCGGCGGCCTGGCCGGTGAACGCGCCTTCCAGGCGGGCACAGGCTTCGGGAATCTGCCGCAGCGTATGCACGGCGCCGACCGCTTGTGGTGCACCCACCGCTCGCTGCAGTTCCGGTGCTTCCGCCGCGAAGGCAGGCATGGCCGGGGCCAGAACGGCAAGCATCAACAGGGACAGGCGCATGGGGATTCTCCGACGGGACTGCGCGCAGGCTTGCAGAGGCTGGCTTAACGGGGTGCAAAGAAGACCCTGCCGGGCGCCGCTCGACTCCACAGGTGGTGGCACGCATACTGCGGACACCAGGGAATGCTGAACACCGCCATACGTCGGACGACCACCAAGGTCGGTACGGGTTGGTTCCAGGCTGCAGCCCGTCGTCCCCCTCGTGGTGCCGTTCATCGCCACTGGATGCTTGTCCATCCATTCTGCGGAGGGGTCTAATGCTGGAACGTCACGGGCTGTCATTGGCGCTGGGCTGCGCCATTCTCGCGATCCTGTACGGAATCGTCTCGGCGCGCTGGATCCTGCGCCAACCCACCGGCAATGAACGCATGGTCGCCATCGCCACGGCCATCCAGGAAGGTGCGCGCGCCTACCTCAACCGCCAGTACCTGACCATCGGCATCGCCGGCGTCGTGCTGTTCGTGCTGGTCGGCGTCTTCCTGAGCTGGTACACCGCGATCGGCTTCGCGGTCGGTGCGGTGCTGTCCGGTGCTGCGGGCTACATCGGCATGAACGTGTCGGTGCGCGCCAACGTACGCACCGCAGAGGCAGCGCGCCACGGCATCAGCGCGGCAATGGACGTGGCCTTCCGCGGCGGCGCGATCACCGGCATGCTGGTGGTCGGCCTGGGCCTGCTCGGCGTGGCCGGCTACTACGCGCTGCTGCTGCGGCTGGGCCTACCGATGGAACAGGCACTGCATGCGCTGGTCGGCCTGGCCTTTGGTTCATCGCTGATCTCGATCTTCGCGCGCTTGGGCGGCGGCATCTTCACCAAGGGTGCCGATGTCGGCGCCGATCTGGTCGGCAAGGTCGAAGCAGGCATTCCCGAGGACGACCCGCGCAACCCGGCGGTGATCGCCGACAACGTCGGCGACAACGTGGGCGACTGCGCGGGCATGGCCGCCGATCTGTTTGAAACCTATGCCGTCACCGTGATCGCCACCATGTTGCTGGGCAGCCTGATGCTGACCGAAGCTGGTGCCAATGCGGTGCTGTATCCGCTGGTGCTGGGTGGTGTTTCGATCATCGCTTCGATCATCGGCGCGCTGTTTGTGAAGGTGAAGCCCGGTGGTTCGATCATGGGAGCGCTGTACAAGGGGGTGATCGTCTCCGGTGTGCTGGCAGCGATCGCGTTCTACCCCATCACCACCGGACTGATGAGTGACAACGTGCACGGGCCGATGGCGCTGTATGGCTGTGCGCTGATCGGCCTGGTATTGACCGGCCTGATCGTGTGGATCACCGAGTACTACACCGGCACCCAGTACAAGCCGGTGCAGCATGTTGCGCAGGCCTCGACCACCGGCCACGGCACCAACATCATTGCCGGCCTCGGCATCTCGATGAAGTCCACCGCGCTACCCGTGATCGCCGTCTGCGCGGCGATCTGGGGCGCGCACGCACTGGCCGGGTTGTACGGCATCGCCATCGCCGCCACTGCAATGCTGTCAATGGCGGGCATGATTGTCGCACTCGATGCCTACGGGCCGATCACCGACAACGCCGGCGGCATCGCCGAGATGGCCGAATTGCCTTCGGAGATCCGCGACATCACCGATCCGCTCGATGCGGTGGGCAACACCACCAAGGCGGTCACCAAGGGCTATGCCATCGGTTCGGCAGCACTGGCCGCGTTGGTACTGTTCGCCGACTACACCCACAACCTGCAGGCAGCCAATCCCGGCCAGGAGTTCCGCTTCGACCTCAGCGATCACACGGTGATCATCGGCCTGCTGATCGGCGGTCTGATTCCCTATCTGTTCGGTGCGATGGCGATGGAAGCCGTTGGGCGCGCAGCCGGCGCGGTGGTGGAGGAAGTGCGGCGCCAGTTCCGCGAGATCCCCGGCATCATGCAGGGCACTGCCAAGCCGCAGTACGACCGTGCGGTGGACATGCTGACCCGCTCGGCGATCCGCGAAATGATTGTGCCCTCGCTGTTGCCGGTCGCGGTACCGGTGGTGGTCGGCCTGCTGCTGGGGCCACGTGCGCTGGGCGGGTTGCTGATCGGCACGATCGTGACCGGCCTGTTCGTGGCCATTTCGATGACCACCGGCGGTGGTGCCTGGGACAATGCCAAGAAGTACATCGAGGATGGCCACTTCGGCGGCAAGGGCAGCGAAGCGCACAAGGCCGCGGTGACCGGCGATACCGTGGGTGACCCGTACAAGGACACCGCCGGCCCGGCGATCAACCCGCTGATCAAGATCATCAACATCGTGGCGCTGCTGCTGGTGCCGTTGCTGTAGATCCACGCCATGCGTGGATGGCAGGCATGACGGGGTCAGAGCCCTTTCCTGCGGAAAGGGATCCGACCCCGATGGCGGTCACCGCCCGCGCAGGAAGAACGACACCGGCACCATCACTTCCACCGAGTCGCCGGCCACTTCGGCCGGCGGCACCGGCAACGGACTGGCGCGCCGCACGGTGTCCAGCGTCTCCTGGTCGAGCAGTTCGAAGCCGCTGCTGCGGCCCAGCTTCAGGCTGGAAACCGTGCCATCGCGGGCCACTGCGAAGCGCACATAGACCACGCCCTGCTGGCGCAGCCGCTCGGCCTGGCGCGGATAGCGCCGATGCTTCTGCAGATGCCCGAGCAGGCGCCCTTCCCAGGTTGCCTCGGCGCGACTGCGTTCGCCGGCGGTGGTCTGCGCTGCGGTGTAGCGTGCGGAAGCGTCAGCGGCGACCTGCGGCGGTGCGCTGGTCTGAGCGACGTTCGCCTCTGCGGAATCCGGCGATGGTGTCGGCTCCGGCGCACGCGCCGGTGGCAGGTCGCCCTGCGTCTGCACCGGCGCCTTCGGCAGCTCACGCAGGGCCGGTTTCGGCGCCTGCCGCTGCTGTTGCTGCTGCAGTGGCCCGGTGGCGACCTCGCGCGGCGGCACCGGCGGTGCCTGCGCCATCGGCGCCAGTTCCAGCATCAGCGCCGCAGGCGGAGCCACAGCCGTCAGAGCTGGCGCACGGGCCGCCCACCAGCAGGCCGCGCCGATCAACAGCGCATGCACCAGCAGCACGATCGCCAGGCTGGTCGCCCAGCGCCGCAGTCCACTCATCGCGTGCCCTGCTCCAGGCCGACCAGCGCCACCTTCAGGTATCCCGCCGCACGCAATGCATCCAGCGTCGCCATCAGTTCGCCGTAGGGCACACGGGTATCGGCGCGCAGGAAGATGCGCTGCGCGGTGTCATCGTGGGTAGCTGCCTGCAACGCAGCCGCCAGTCCATCACGCGCCACCGCCTGCTCGCCGACGCGCAGAGACAGATCGGCCTGCACGGTCACATACACCGGTGCCTGTTCCAGCGGCGTGGCACTGGCGCTGCTGGCCGGCAGCTGCACCGGAACCGATACGGTGGCCAGCGGTGCAGCCACCATGAAAATGATCAGCAGCACCAGCATCACGTCGATGAAGGGCGTGACGTTGATCTCGTGCGCTTCTTCCGGCGCGTCGTCACGGTCGGACGCGGTCCTGATCGCCATCGTCGCGCCTCAGTGCACCGCACGCAGCGGTGCCGCTGCGTTACGCGGAACGGCACGATCGAGGTCACGCGACACCAGCTGCTGCACCGCCGCCGACAGATCGCCGAGCAGGCCACGCAGGCCGGCCAGCACGCGGCTGAAATGGTTGTAGACCAGTACTGCAGGAATCGCTGCGACCAGACCCAGCGCGGTCGCCAGCAAGGCCTCGGCAATACCGGGTGCAACCACCGCCAGGTTGGTGGTGTTGCTGTGCGCGATGCCGATGAAACTGTTCATGATGCCCCACACCGTGCCGAACAGGCCGACGAACGGCGCCACCGCGCCGATGCTGGCCAGCACGCCGATGCCGCGTCGCTGCATGCGCGCGGTCTCCAGTTCGATGCGGTCCAGGCGCGAGGCAATGCGTTCCTTGATGCCGTCGCGACTATCCAGTTCCTGCGACAGGCGCAATTCGGTGCGCGCTGCGTCCAGCATGGCGAATGCGGTGCCCTGTTGCACACTGGCGTCGGCGCTCTCGCCGGGCAGGCTCGGCGCCTGCAGCAACAGCGCGCGCGCCGCCCGCAGCTGCCGTGCCTGGCGGGCCAGCTCCCAGCCCTTGGCCAACAGGACGGTCCAGGTGGCCAGCGATGCCAGCGCGAGCGCGATCATCACTGTCTTCACCACCACGTCGGCGGCCAGATACATGCCCCAGGGCGTCAGTGCAGGGGCAGCCACGGGGGCCAGGTCAGCAGGCAGCATCGTCTCGTTTTCCATCAGCATCAGGGGTCGCTGCACGGCGGCGGGCCGTGCGCGGATCATTGGCGCCGTCGACTTCCACGACCGGATTGGGCTCCAGCCGTGGTGCCGGGCGGCTGAGCACGTAGCCGGCGCTGACCGCGAAGAACAAGCCCACGCCCAGCAGCAGCCGCCACGACGGGTGCGCGCCCCAGCAGAACAGGGCGAACCCCACTGCCATGCCGGCGCTGGCAAACGCCTTGCCCTTGCGCGATACCGCACCCTGCTCGCGCCACAGACGCAGCGACGGGCCATAACGCGGATGCGCCAGCAGGCGCTGCTCGAACTTCGGTGAACTGCGTGCGAAGCAGCCCACTGCCAGGATCAGGAAGATGGTGGTCGGCATCACCGGCAGCAGCGCGCCGATCACCCCGAGCCCGACCATCACCCAGCCCAGCGCGAACCAGAGCCAGCGCATCAGCCGTGCGCCTGCACGCAGAAGGTGTCCATCAGGCGAATTCCACTTCAACGTGGCCGTGCACGCTGCGGAAGGCGGCGTCCGCCGCATCGATCACCTGCTGCTCCTGCGCGGCGCTCAGCGGCACCGCATCCAGCGCAGCGGTGAACTCACGCCAGTGGCGTGCCGCGCCATCCGGGTGCGCGGCCAGGTGACGGGCGCCGAAATCGCGGTCCAGGCCGAGCTTGGCAGCCATCTTGTACAGCACGGTGCCGCCCAGGTTGGAGCCCTCGGCCACATACAGCCACCCCAATGCAGCGGGCAGCTCCAGATCGGACGGCAACGCGGCGATGTCGGCGCCCGGCAGGCTCTGCTCCAGGTCCTGCAGGTCGCGTGCTACCTGTGTAAGGCGGCGGCGCTCACCGAGGTCGGGCAGCAGTGCGTCCAGCGCAGGGTTGGCATACAGCGCATCGATGCTGCGGTGGAAGCGGTACTGCACGCGCAGGAAACGGGCAAAGTTGCCGCGGTCAGCGAAGATGTCGCCGGCCATGATGCGTTTGTCCAAAGCGCCGTGGCTGTCGCGGGTGGCGGCCTTGAGCCGCAGGCTGCGGCTGTCTTCAGGGGCGATGTGTGCGTTCATGGGGGAATGCCAAGGGGGTCGTCCTGCTGTAGACGTTCGCCACGGGGCTTTCCCCAAGCCCATGTGCACCGATAATGGGCCAGTCCCTTCTTCCACCCGGAACCGATGATGATCACCACCGAACCGCGCATGACCAACCTGTTCCTGCAGCTGGGCCTGGACGCCAGCGCCGAGGGCATCGCCCGCTTCATCCGCGAGCACCAGCTGGCCACCGATGTGGAGGTGGCCGAGGCGACCTACTGGAACGACGCCCAGCGCCAGTTCCTGTCCGAATCGCTGCAGGCCGACGCGGCGTGGAGCACCGTGGTGGATGAGTTGAACGAGTCGCTGCACGAAGATGCAGTGAAGACTGCCACCGGGCTGTAAGCAGACGCCGGGCATGACCCGGCGCTGGCGATTGCACGGCAGAAGCGGTGCGGACTAAGGTCCGCACCCACCGAGGGCGGTCGGGGCCCGATGGGGGCAGAGCCCTTTCCGCAGGAAAGGGATCCGACCCCACCACTCATCCGCGACCGATCAGTACTTCCAGGTCAGCGCCAGCCTCGCGGTACGGCCCGGGGCCGGCATCACGCCCAGCGCCAGCGGATCCAGGTAGTAGCGGTCGGTGACGTTGTCCACGCCCGCTTCCACCGACAGCTGGTCGTTGAAGCTCCAGCTGGCGAACAGGTCGACCAGGGTAGTCGGCCGGTACAGCTGCTGGATCGCCGACAGGCCCACGTTCCAGTCCTTGTCCAGCTTGCTGATCGGGCCGGCGTTGTGGACCACGCGGGTACCGAAGGTCAGGCGTTCGTCGAACAGGCGCGAGCCCAGGGTCAGGTTGACCATGTAGCGCGGCGGGTTCTGGGTGTTGGTATACGAGCCCTCGAAGCCGCCGTCCACGCAGTTGGGCGTATTGGCCAGCTCATCGTTCTTGCGCTGCGCACCATAGGCACGGCGCTCGGCGGCGATGTCCGGTGCGCAGGTCTTGGCCTTGAAGTAGTAGTGCGCGGACAGATCAGCAAACACCTTGCCGCTGTCATAGCTGGACTGGAACTCCATGCCCGAGACCTTGAACTGATCGACGTTGCGGATCAGGCCGGCCGACAGCGTGCGGTAGTCGCGGGTAATCAGGTCATCGATGCGGGTATCGAAGTAGGCCAGCTTCAGCGCCAGGCGGTCGCCGGCGGTGAACAGATCGTAGCGGATGGTACTGGCAACGATTTCCCAGCTGCGCGCACGCTCCGGCTTCAGCTCGCCGACCGGCTTGGCGGCGGTGAACAGGCCCAGCGTGGTCTCGAACAGGCTCGGCAGCTTGGTGCCTTCGGCGTACTTCACGTAGACCATGGTGTCTTCGCTGAAGCGGTAGGCCACGCTGGCGGTCGGCGAGAACGCGGTGTCACGACGGCGGATCGGTTGCGACCAGGTCCAGCTGACCGGCACCTCCAAGTCCTGCGCCTTGCCGGCGTCGTAGAAGTTCCAGCCACCGATGTCGCCCACCGTACCCTTCTTGTACGGTGAAGCCAGCAGCGATGCCTGGGTGAAGTTGCCGTTGGCATCCGGATACCAGTTCAGCAGCGCGATGCGTTTGGCACGCCACGACGGCAGCGCCGGGTTGCCGTTGAGCAGTTCGGTGTAGCGGTACTGGCCCTGCACCTCATAGGCATCGGGCGTGGCCAAGCGATTGCGGTCCTGCACGTCCACCCGGTTCCAGCGGCCGCCGGCCAGCAGTTCCCAGTGCTCATCGGGCTGCCACTTCAGCGAGGCCACGGCACTGTATTCCTTGCGCTCGGCGTTGCGCAGGAAACGGTTGTTGATCAGATCGTCGTGCATGACCGGCCCCGAACTGCCCGGCGCGATGTCTTCGTCGCTGTAGGACAGGCCGTAGTCGAGGGTGAACGCGCCGGCACGAGTGTCGAACTTCGAGGTATTGCTGGCATCCAGGCCGAAGCGCTTCTGTCGCAGCGGATTGCGGTAGGCATCCTTGTAGCCGGGGTCGCCACTGAAGCTGGGCGCGTCGTACCACTCGGTGCGTCGATCGAAGTACCACGGGGTGATGCCGGTGAGGCTGTTGTACATCACGCTGTCGGTGTCGGTGTAGGCGGCATTGACGCGCAGGTCGATCAGCTCGCTGTCCGGGTTGAAGCGGTAACGCAGGGTGTAGCTGTCCATGTCAACGTGGCCCGGATCCCACTGCGGGATGCGGTCGCGATCCACACGGATGATCTGCGACGCCATGATCTCGCCGGCGGTGCCTTCGTAGCGGCGATAGCCTGCTTCCAGCGTCTGTGCATCGTCGATGCGCCAGGTGCCCTTGAGCAGCGCCGACTTCGAGCGCGCCGAGGTATTGAAGACCTCGGTACGCGGCGGATTCAGCGGTGCCAGCGTGCGCCGGGTCTGCGGGAAATCGTCGTAGCCGTGCTTTCCGGAGAAGTAGTTTCCATTGTCACGGTAGGCATAGGCGGCGACCAGATCGAAACGATCCCAATGACCAGCCGCGGCGACGTTGAAGAACTGGCTGCCGGTGGCACTGCGATCGCTGCGCGGCGCGGCACTGTAGGAAGGCAGGTTGTTGGCACTGGCGTTGGCCAGGCCACCACGCACGCGTACGCCGAAGTCACGGCCTTCGCGCAGCACGTCGCCGATCTTCAGCGTTTCCATCTCGACCACGCCGCCGATGCCACCGGAGGCATTGGCCTGCAGACTCGGGCCCTTGGTGATGGTCAGGCTGGAGATCAGGTCCGGATCGAGGTAGCTGCGCTGCGACTGGCCTGCGTAGCCTCGGTAGGTGTCCATGCTCGACTGGCCACCGTCGATGATCACCGGCACGCGGCCCTGGCCCTGGATACCACGGATGTTGACGTCGAAACCGTTGCCCACGCGCGGATCACCGACGGTGACGCCGGCCACGCCCTTGACGATGTCGCCGTTGGAGGTACCGCGGAAGCGCTCCAGATGCGTGCGATTGAGCGTGGTGGTGGAGCCCACGCTGCGGTAGCTGTCGAGCAGCCGCGCCTCGTCGCTGGCCGCGCCACTGTCGACGCGGTCGCCGGCCACGCTCAGCGTGTCGGTGACGATCACGCCGCTGTCGGCCTGCGCTGGGGATGCCGCCTCCAGGGTGACCGCATCGGCGCCGACCCGGCGCACCGCCAGGCCACTGCCCTGCAGCAGGCGGGCCAGGGCCTCATCGGAAGACAGGTTGCCACTGACCGCGTGCGAGCTCACGCCCTGGGCCAGCGTAGCCGGATACACCACCTGCACCCCGGACTGGCGCATGTAGCTGCGCAGCGCTTCATCCAGCGGCTGCGCGGGAATGTCGAAACGCTGCATGGCCGCATGGCCGCTGGCGGCGTCCTGCGCCAATACGGACGATGGTGCGGCGCTGGCGAGGCCGGCAGCCAGCAACGCGATGCACAGGCGGGACGGGCGCAGCACGCGGCCCGGACGATGGGAGTCGAACATGGGGGAACCTGTCAGGTAATCGGAGCCGCAGGCGCGGCGTCATCCGCGGCGGGCGCGGATACGGCGACGTACGTGGCGGCGGCGGGTACGTTCGCGGGGTAAGACGGATGGGGTGGCGACAACCCCAAGAGGGATTTGCAGTTGAAGGTGTATCCCGGGTTGTCGCGGTGGGTGCCTACCGTTGGTCGGCGCACGGGCAATGGCGAGGATCTACGGGTGGACGATGGCGATCCCGAGCGGCAGGCGGGTGACCTGCAAACCTGCCGTTGCCGCCAGCGCGTCCAGCGCCTGTTCCGGACGATCGATGCGCAACGCCGCACTGACCGCCGGCAACCGCGACAGATCACCGCGTACAAAGGTCGGGCCGGCACGATAGCGCCCCACCCCTCGCACCGCGTCGGCGACGCTGGCCTGCTCCAGCAACAGCTCACCCTGCCGCCAGGCGCCGACGCTGTCAGCGGCCACGTCATCGAGCCGCGTCACGCCACTGCGCTCGCCATAGACCGCACGCTGCCCCACCTGCAGATAGGTCCAGCCACCGTCGGCCGGGCTGGCCACACGCACCCTGCCCTGCCCGACCTGGGTTTCCACCCGGTCATCGCCTCGCGCAACGGTGAACGCGGTGGAGATATCCTCAACCACGCCATTGCCGACACGCACGCTGAAACGCCGCTGCGCGTCCGGACTGACCTCGAACCAGGCGCGGCCACGCAGCAGCTCGATCTGGCGCGCATTCGCATCGAAGCGCACGGCGATCGCGCTGTCGGCATCCAGCACCGCGCGACTGCCATCGGGCAGCTGCACGTTCTGTACGACATGCGTGCTTCGATGGTCGGCCTGCGCACGCAGCCAGGCTTCCGGCCACACCACCAGCATCGCCAGCGCAGCAGCGGCGGCCATCGCCCACCGCAGGCGCTGCGGCCGGCGCCGCACGATCGTCGCGGCCTGTGGCGGACGCGGCCCGGCACTGCGCCACAGCACACGCTCGTGCTCGAAGGCACGACGATGCCCCGGCAGTGCCAGCCAGCACTCGAAGTCGCGCATGCGCGCATCACTGATGTCGCCCGACGCCAACCACGCGATCCAGCCCCGGGCCTGTTCGGCCAGGGCATCGTCGTTGGCGGCGGGCAGCGTGTTCGGCGGGCTCATCGGCTGGCAGAGAGGCGCATTCAAGCGCGGGCAGAGGAACTAGACCGCATGCACGGTCCAGTAATCAAGACGTTTCAGCGAAGGCCTGCCCCAAGCCGGGTCGATCATCGGCCGCTGCGCGCCCAGGCCAGGCGTTGCAGCGCGGAGCGCACGTGGTTTTCGACAGTGGTCACCGACACGCCGAGGCGGCGTGCGATCTCGGCCTGGGTCAGGCCCTGCAGGCGGTTGAGGCGGAAAATGGTGCGGGTCGGCTCCGGCAGGTGGCCTGCGGCATCCAGCACCCGCTGCAGTTCGTCCTGTGCCATCGCCTGCTCTTCGGTCGAGATCACCTCGTCCGGCCCCCACAGGTAATGGTCTGCAAGCAGGCGGTTGCGGCGGGTCGATTCACGGCCGTGGTCGGTGGCCAGGTTGGCGGCCAGCCGGTACAGATAGGCCCGTGGGTTGTCGATGGCCTGGCTGTCGTCGACCCCACGCGCCTTGAACCAGACCGCCTGGATCACGTCCTCGGCACCATTGTCTCCGCCGAGGATGCGCTGCACCCTGCGCAGCAGTGCCGGCCGCTCGCGGATCAGCAGTTCGGTGAGGGTGGCGGCATTGGAGGACATGCGCGAGGCCGGGAGGACAGACGGAAGGCGCCGCGCATGCTACTCCGCTAATGCGAATCAGTCACGTTCTCATCAATGGATGCACTCGGTCAGGCCGTCATAGGCGCTCTGCGACGTGCCCGGCAGCGGATCGTGCAGCGGATTGCGAGCCGCCAGCGCGGCATGGAAGGCCTCCACCCCGGTGCCCGGCATGAGCGGCAGCCGGCACAGCCAGGTCGGCTGCCGGGCCACGATCGTGCCATCGTTGCGGGAGACCTCCAGATCACTGGCGGCAAATGCCCACAGGCACTCCTGGATGGTGCCGCGCACCGCATCGACCGAGCAGCGCAGGCGCAGGGCACGGATGTCGCTGTACTCGCCCTCGCAGAAGGTGTCGCCACAGATGGCGTCGAAACCATGCTGCAACCGGCCTTCCAGGGCGAAGAAGCGGTCCCAGTTGGCCTCCTGGTGCGGGTAGTCGATCAGATCGACATAGGGAAACGCCTGTACCGACGGCGCCATCAGCAGCGCGCAGGTCAGGCCGATCGGCAGGGCAGACACTTTCATGCGGGAGCTCCTCGGGAAGAGGGTTCCAGCCTGCCTGCACCCGGCGTCCCGACAACCCCATCGGGCAACACCTCCCGCAAGGGTGGGCCACTGCCGTGCCGTGCTGTCGGCCCCGCCCCCTGCACAGCGCCCGGCAAAGGCATAAAATGGGGGGCTATCCGTCTATATCCCCCACCTGGAGCACGACCATGGGTCTGGAACTCGTCTCGCCCGGCAAGAACCCGCCGGAAGAAATCAACGTCATCATCGAGATCCCGAAGGACTCGGAGCCGGTGAAGTACGAAGTGGACAAGGAAACCGGCGCGATCTTCGTCGACCGTATCCTGTCGACCCCGATGCGCTACCCGTGCAACTACGGCTACGTGCCAAGCACCCTGTGCGGCGACGGCGACCCGGCCGACGTGCTGGTGGTGCTGCCGCTGCCGCTGGTACCGGGCTCGGTCGTGCGCTGCCGTCCGGTCGGCGTGCTGAAGATGAGCGATGAGGCAGGCAGCGACGAGAAGATCCTGGCCGTGCCGGTCTCGAAGATCTTCAGTGGCTACGCCCACGTGGAAGACATCGCCCAGGTGTCCAGCCACTGGCTGGAGCGCATCGGCCACTTCTTCGAGCACTACAAGGACCTGGAGAAGGGCAAGTGGGTCAAGCTGGACGGTTGGGGCGGCGCCGCTGAGGCCAAGCAGATCCTGATCGAGGCGCACCAGCGCCATCTCGACAGCAAGGCCTGAGCCTGAACCGGATCGCTCCGGCGCAGGCCGTCGGAGCGATGCGGGTCACGTTTCATGACTGCGGCACATCACACGTGCCGCCGTATTAGGTAAATTGCGTCACTTCACACGTCGTCGACATCCATCGTCGAGACAGCCAGGGGAATGTGTCGTGCGTATTCTGCTTGTTGGGGATGCAGCCAGCCTGCCGGCCGAGCTGACCGAATTCATTGCCGATCTTGGGGAAGACTGGCAGCCGCTGACCGCCACCGATGGCCAGACCGCGATGACCGCGGTGGCTACGCAGGGCGTGGATGCGGTGATTGTCTGTCCGCAGTTGCCGGACCTCAATGCAACCACGTTGCTCGGCCAGATCCGGACGCTGCGCCCGGAAACCATCCGTATCGCACTGGTGGATGCCCAGCATGGCAACCGTCCGCCGCCGGCGCGCCTGATCGGTGTCGCCCACCGCTTCCTGCCACTGCCGCTGGCGCCGGAAGTGCTGCTGGAGGCACTGACCAGCCTGGAAGAGCTGCGCGAGGTACTGGACAGCCCCCGTCTGCGCGGTGCCATCGGCCGCATCGAGAAGCTGCCGTCGCCGCCGCACCTGTACCTGAGCCTGACCCAGGCGCTGGAACACGACGACGATGCCGACAGCGCCGACGTGGCCAAGCTGGTTGCTGCCGATCCCGCGATTGCCGCCAAGGTGCTGCAGCTTTCGAACTCGGCGTTCTTCAGCCAGGGCCGCACCATTGCCGACCTGCGCACGGCGGTGACACGCCTCGGCCTGTCGACGCTGCGCGACCTGGTATTGGCCAGCGAAGTGTTCTCGGCACCGACGTTGTCCACGGCCGAACGCAACTCGCTGCAGCAACGTGCCCTGCTCGCCTCGCGGCTGGCCGCACGCCTGCTGCCCGAATCCAGTGCCGAACTGGGCGCAACCGCCGCGCTGCTGGCCGATATCGGCCTGCTGCTGCCGGGTGTACGCAACGAGCGCACCGAGCCGTCGCTGGCTGGCGACGCGCGCCCAGGCCACGCCGAAGCCGGCGCCTACCTGCTGGGCCTGTGGGGACTGCCGATGCCGATCATCGAAGCGGTGGCGTTCCATCTGCAGCCACAGCGTGCCAGCACCCGCAGCTTCTGGGTGACCGGCGCGGTGCATGTGGCACTGGCACTGGTCAATGGCGACCCGGTGGACGAGGACTACCTGCAGCGCGCGGGCGTACTCAACAAGCTGCCGCAGTGGCGCGAGCATGCCAATGCGTTGATGGGACTGATTCCAGGAGAGGCCTGAGTCTCTCCATCACACTGGCAGGACCAATAAAAGGCGCGCCTGCAAAGGCGCGCCTTTTATGCATCAACGCGCGCCGCAGGCGTCCTGCACGCAATGACGATACTGCAGATCGCACAGCACCTTCGACTTGCCTGCGG
This sequence comes from Stenotrophomonas sp. GW821-FHT09E08, assembly GCF_059416125.1. NCBI lineage: Bacteria > Pseudomonadati > Pseudomonadota > Gammaproteobacteria > Lysobacterales > Lysobacteraceae > Stenotrophomonas > Stenotrophomonas sp. GW821-FHT09E08. The sequence continues at coordinate 60,259 of NZ_JBWKOO010000002.1, read as the reverse complement.
CCAGGCACTGCTGCCGGAACTCTTCGCAGTAGAGTCCACCACCGCAGACGCCACCGGTCTGGGCGAACACCGCCCCCACCAATGTTGCATAGATCAGTGCAGCAGTAGACAGTTTGTGCAACAGCGTGCTCTTCATCGCTCTCTCCATGTGCAGGCGTCCGGAAGTGGACCCCTTAACTGTGTTGATTACGACGCAGCAGGATCGTGACTTCGCTCACCTTCCAACATGCTTCGGAGTTTCCCTACAAAAAAAGAGGGCGGACCTTGCGGCCCGCCCTCCTGTTACTGCGATTGCACTTCGAACTATCAGAAGCGCTGGGTGTACTTCATGTACAGGAAGCGACCGACATCGAAACCGCCGTAGTAAGCGAAGCTCGAGTTCGGTGCCGAGTACATCAGCGGGCCCTTGTGCGCGAACAGGTTGTTCGCACCGAGGGCGATGGTGGCATCCCACGGTGCCTTCCAGCTGACCTGCAGGTCGTGGAAGGTATTGGAACCGGTACGACGCACCGGAGCCTTTTCGCCGTAAGCGTAACGATCCGGATCGGTGCAGCCGATCGAGATGCACGACTCACGCAGGCCCGAGTAGTAACGCGCGGTGTAGTTCACACCGAAATCACCGTACTGCCAGTTGACGCCCAGGTTCGAACGGACACGGAACACGGTGGTGTCGCCGGACTCACCGACGCGGCCCATCATGATGTTGTCGCCGGCGCTGTTCTGGGCCTGCTCGTCGTACTTGGCGGTGTAGCTGGTCTGCCAATCGATGTTGAACTGACCGATGGCCAGTTCCGGCAGGCGGTACTTGACGCCGACGTCGTAACCTTCGGTCTTCATCTTGCCGAGGTTCGCGGTGCCGTAGGTGATGCCGCTGATGTGGCCATCGGCCGCACGGGTCACGCTGCCGCAACGGGCCGAGTTACCCAGCACGTAGCAGTCACGCAGGATGCGGTCGACGCTGTCAGCGATGATCATGTCGCTGATTTCGTACTTGTACCAATCCAGCGACAGGTCCAGGCCCTGCACCCAACGCGGGCTCCACACCACACCGAAGGTGGTGCTCTTGGAGGTTTCCGGCTTCAGGTTCGGGTTGGCACCGGAGACGAACTGGTCGCCCGACTGGCACGGCAGGGTGGCGCACGGCACGTTGCCCTGGCCCAGCTGCACGTAGTTGGCCGGAGCACCGCCGGCCAGGCAGGCCGCGTTGCCAGCAACACTACCCGGAGCACCAACGGCGCACGGATCGATGTAACGCTCGAAGCTCGAGCTCAGGCCACCGTACAGATCGTTGATGGTCGGAGCGCGGAAGCCCTGGGCGTAGGTGCCGCGGACCAGCAGTTCATCCAGCGGACGCCAGGTCAGGCCGAACTTGCTGTTGGTGGTGCCACCGAAGTTGCTGTAGTCCGAATAACGGCTGGCAACGTTCAGGGTCAGTTCCTTGGCGAACGGCTTGTCCGCAAGGATCGGCACGTTCAGTTCCAGGAAGACTTCGTTCAGGTCGTACTGACCCTTGGTCGGCTTCTGGCCCAGGCCGGTGGACATGCCCGACTGCGCGAAGGCGTCCGGCACGTAGTTGCCTTCTTCCTTGCGGTGCTCGACACCCAGAGCAAAGCCCAGGTCGCCGGCCGGCAGGGTCACGATCGAACCGGCCAGGTTGGCGTTGAAGCTGGTGGTCTTGGTCTCACCACGGGTGGTGTAGGTCGGGAACAGGAAGTCCTGCAGTTCCTGGTTGGCCAGCGAGCCCTGACCATTTGCGCCGTACGGCAGCAACGGGTTCCACGGGCGGCAATCGCCCAGGATCGGCTTGGCCGCGGTGCCGCAGCGTGCCACGCCGCCAGCATCGATGAACGAGGTGCCCATCGCCTGCCCGGCGCTGATCAGACTCATGTCACCACGGTTGCGCTTGATGGTCTCGTTGCGGTTCCACAGTGCGCCGACATCCCAGTCGAAGGTCTTGCCGCCGAGCTCGAAGAAGCCGCTGATGGTCGGAGCGAAGCGCAGGGTCTTCATCTGGCTGTCGGTGGTGCGCGGCACTTCCCACAGGCGGCGACGGACATTGACGTCCTGGCCGACCGGGTTGAAGGCGCTGTCACCGGCCAGCGGCTGGTCCCAGGCGCTGGACTGGAACGGATAGCCTGCGATCTGCTGGAACGTCTGGCGCTCGTTGTAGAGCACGTCGGTGTTCAGGCTGATCGAATCGGTGAAGTCGTAGGTACCGTTGATGTACAGCGACTTGCGCTTGACACCGGTCAGCAGGGTCATCTGCTCGTTGGAGTTGGCGTACTCCGCCGGGGTCATGACGTGGTAGTCATTCGGGTTCTTCGGATCGCCACCCGGGTTCAGGGTCTTCCACACGGCGGTCTTGGAGTCGGAGCAATCGACCTGGGTCGGATTGCACCAGCTGCCGAACTGGCTGATCGGGCTGCCATCGGCGGCGACCGAATTCGGGCCCTTGGCGCCATCACGGCTGTACCAACGGTCCTTGGCCCACACCGGGTCCATCTTCGAGTACTCGGCCGACAGGGTCAGGCTGCCGCGCTCCCCGCGGGCGCCGAGGGTCATCGAGTACTGCTGGGTATCGCCGTCGCCGTCGCTGTACTGGCCGACGTAGACATTGGCTTCGCCACCATCGAAGTTCTTGCGGGTGATCACGTTGACCACGGCAGCGATCGCGTCCGAGCCGTAGATCGAGGAAGCGCCGTCCTTCAGGACTTCAATGCGCTCCACGGCCGACATCGGGATCTGGCTCAGATCCTGCAGGCCCGAGGTGGTCGCGCCGAGGCGCTTGCCGTTCATCAGCACCAGGGTACGCGCGGCGCCCAGGTTGCGGATGTCGACGTAGTAGCCGCCCACGTTCTCGCCGGAAGCCAGCGATTCAGAACGCGAGATGGCCGGGGAACCGGCCGAGGTCAGGTTGCCGAGCACGTCTGCGACGCTCGAGAAGCCCTGCTTTTCCAGGGATTCACGGGTCATCGTCAGGATCGGCTGCTGCGTCTCCATGTTGGCGCCACGGATACGCGAGCCGGTGACCGAAATGCGGTCCAGGTCGGTGGTGCCCTTTGCTTCCTGAGCCGAAGCAAAGGCCGGCGCCAGCGCCAGCGCGATGCCGGCCGGCAGCAAGCCGAACCGCACTGCGGGATTACGAACGTTCATCAATCTCTCCAAGGTACGTGTTAGCAGCGTGTTAAAACACCCCAGCACGTTACGATTGCGTTGCAGCGCTGTATTTGCGCGAACCAACCGGAGACTTTGCAGAATGTGGCGGGAGCAAGCCGCCGTTCTCCCTGAAGCGCGAAGCCGACTGGCCGTAGCGGGCACGGAACGCACGCGCGAAGCTGCAGCAGTTGTCGAAACCACTGGCCGCAGCGACCTCACCGACCATCATGTCGGTGTCGCGCAGCAGATCGGCGGCCCGCTCCAGGCGTAGCCGCGCCGACAACGACTGCGGGCTTTCCTCGTACAGGCTCTGGAAGGTCTTGGACAGGTACCAGCTGGAGAAATTGGTCAGCTCGGCCAGCTCGCCGATGCGCACCACCCGGTGGCTGTTGCCTTCCAGGTACAGGCGGGCACGCTGCATGCGGCCGAACACCTGGCGCTTGCGGCTGCGCGAGCGGCCCGGGCAGCGCTGCACGTTGTCGGCCAGTCCGCGCTGCAGGCCCGCCAGGTGCAGCAGCAGCGGGCGCAGCGCCTGGGCCGGCTGGCCGCTGGCCAGCGCATCGCGCCACAGCCGCAGGGCAACACGGGCGTCGCCGCGGTTCATCCGGCCACGACCGGCATACAGTCCGCAGTCGGCCATCTCGGTCAGCACGCGAAGGGCTTCGACGGTCAGGTTCAGGCCAATGCACAACCCGTTGCGACCTGCCTGCACCAGTGGACGCGATTCCTTCTCGAAGGCGATCCACTCGCCCTGGCGCAGGCGGAAACGCCCTTCCTTGGCTTCCACCCAGGAACTGCCACGTACCTGCATCCAGACAGTGAAGCTGCTGCCAGCGGTCTGCAGGCTGCCCAGCCGTGCCACACCGAGGCAGGTCGGGGCGACATCGTCGAGCGAGCGATCCAGGGAGACGGTTTGGCCGCGATCGGCCAGCGAGAGTTGACGCATGGGGGCACCACGGATTTGCCTAGTACAGGACTCCGTTTTGCCAAATCAGGCGGCACCGCGTCAGGAAAGTCCGACGAGATCGCCACGAATTCGCGGCGAGGTCCCGACGAAAAAATTACGAAGGCCCATTTCCCTTGAACAACAGCAACTTGGAGAAAGCCGGGAACAGCGCGGGCGGGCGTTCAGGCAACCGCATCACACCGATGTCGGCACCATCGCTGACCGCCATCGCCACGAACAGGTCACGTCCATCGGTACTGGCGCTGAGCCCGTTGCCGGCACTGAGCCGTTCTGCGTCCAGGCAGCGCTCCGGTTCCTCGCGACCGACCTGGATCCGCACCAGAGTCGTGCCACAGCTGGTCGATGTGCCCAGGTAACCGATGCTGCTGTTGCCGGCCACGGTCCAGGCCCGGTATCGCCAACGGCTGGGCCGGTCATCACTGATCTGCTGCACGCTGGCCGGCGACAGCGCCGCGTCCACCGACCACAGCCCGCCAGCGGCCAACCGCGTGAACAACACCCGGCCACTGTTGCGGTCGAATCGCGCCTGCGAAACACCATCGATGCTGGCCAGCAGGCGCCATGGCTGCACACTGCGATCGAACAGGCTCAGCCGGGTGCGCTGGTCGGTATCGCGCTCGACCACCAGCAGTTGTTCCGGCGTGGCTCCATACAAGGCCTGCAGGGGCTGCTCGGCCGGGACCGGCAAAGGGTGCAGGCGTTCATCACGCGGGGCGATTTCATAGACCACGGTCCGTCCATGCTGGTCGCGGCCGACCACCAGCAATTGCCGACTGTCGGCCGACCAGTCCGGCGCCTGCCGCGCTTCCGGCCGCAGGCCTTCAATGGGTCGCAGCGAATCAGGGCGCTGCATGTCCGCCCACCACAGCGCGAAGCTGCCGGAGCGATCGGAGGTGAAAACCAGCTGCCGCCCATCCGGCGCGGCCATCGGCTGCCCATCGCGGCCACTGGAAGCAAACAGGCGCTCCGGCGCGCCATTGCCCTGCATCGGCACCTTGAACACGCCGAACTGAGCGCGCCGGTGAACGAAGGCCAGCATGCCACCGTGGCGCGACACTGCCGGCCACTGTGCATCGTCCAGACCGGCATCACGCAGCGTATGCCGCTCGACATCCAGGTAGTAAAGCCGCGCTTCGCTGTCGACGCGGCGACCGAACACGATGGTGCGGCCATCGTCCAGCCAGGCCCAGCCACGCAGCTCGGCCGCTTCGTTGGTCAATTGTTCGGGCACACCACCACTGGCCGGCATGCGCCACAGATCACCCAACTGCGGATTGCGCACGAATACCAGCCACTGTCCGTCGGGCGAATAGCGCGGTGCGTAGTCAAAGTCATCCTGGTCGACGCTGTACTCCAGCGCGCGCCACTGGCCGCTGGCCAGATCCAGCACGCGGATGCCGCGATGTGCGTAGCGCCCGACCATGCTGCCAAACACCAGCCCGCGGCCATCGGGGGTCCAGTCGAAACTGAGCAGCTCGGTGCCATCGCAACGCGTGGCCTGGCGCACTGCACCGCCGGTGGCGCTGGCGACCAGCACCTGGCAGCCACCATCGGCAGAGAAACGCGCGAAGGCGATCTCGCGCCCATCCGGCGACCAGTTCGGGAAACGATCGACCGCGCCGGCCGGTGGCACCAGCAACTGCCGTGCCGGTGCGTTGCCGGAGGTCTGCACCTTGATCGCGCCACCGCCAGTGCCATCTTCGTTGGCGCCTTCATAGGCCACCAGCGAGCCATCAGGTGAGAGCGTGGGATAGGTTTCAAAGCCGCTGGTCGCAGTGATCAGCCGATAGGGTCGTTCTGGACTGCCAATCACTCGCGTGCCGTTCTCCACGGCGGCGTCCACCGCCGAACTGCTGGCCGGTGCCCGGCGAAGCAGCAGCGCGGTCAATACCAGCAACGCAACCAGCATCACCACCCCCACTAGCAGCAGCACGCGACGACGGACATGACGCCAACGGCGACGTTTCTCCTGCACATGCGCAGGCACCACGACAATCGCCGCAGTGGCTGGATGCACTTCCACGGGCTCGTCATCGGGCATCAGCGATGAGACCGGCTCGACATCGTCCAGCACCTGCACGGGCACCAGCAGGCGATAGCCGGTCTTGGCGATGGTCTCGATATAGGCCTGACCATTGTCGTCGTCGTTGCTGAAGGCCTTGCGCAGCTGCGTGACGGCCTGGGTCAGCACATCGTTGGTCGGCAGCGTGTCCGGCCACACTTCGGCAAACAGTTCATCGCGGGTGACGACACGACCCGGCTGCCGCAGCAACGCGCGCAGCACGCCCAACGCCTTCGGCGTCAGCCGGCGCGGGCGACGCGCACCGACGACCTCGACTTCGCGCGAGGACAGAGTGACGGTGCACTCTCCTATCCGGATCCGATCGAATCCGGGGGGCTGGAATTCGCTGCTGTTCATTTTCCGCTACACAGTGGAGACAGGTCCCGGGCAGTGTTCGCCTTCGATACCGTCCCGTCCTGGGAACAGCGAAAAGCCAGACTCCGCACAAAGCATCGGCGCATACCGCAAAAACAATGAAGCGCGCGAATACTAGCCTATGCCGGTTACCTCGCCTATCGCGTGGTCGACATCAGGCTCTCTCTCGCCGACGCATTCACATAATTCGCAACACCATTCGCGCCCTTTTGGGCGCGAAATTTTTATCTGGCGTTCATTTTCAAACGCGCCTCAGCATGGTCAATCCGACCAGTCGCGAAACCACCAAAGCCACGTACATCACGCCGGAAAACTGCTCCAGCATGACCAATGCGCGTGCCTGTGGATGCAGCGGCACGACGTCGCTCAAGCCCACCCCTGACAGCAAGCTGAAGCTCAGATAAAGCAACTCCATCCAGGTGCGCTGCGCCCCCCCGCCCGTGCCCTGGAAACTGCCCGGATACCACTGCTGGCACACAGAGAAAGCAAAGGCGAATGCCCAGGCCAGCAACGTGAACGTTGCACCGGCTGCGAACAGTTCATCGCGTGTGACCTTATGGTCCTGGAGCATGTAGGCGATCAACGCCCCGGCCGTGTAGAAGTACAGCAGGCTCTCCAGCAACTGTGCGGTGGTCAGCAGGGCGCTACGGTCCAGCAGCGCGCCAACCAGCGAGAACACCACTGCAGGGATCGCCAACAGCAGCGCCAACCAGGTGCCCAGCGGACTGCGCTGCACCACCCACAACGCCAGGCCGAGCACCGCCATGCCGAACATGCCCAGTGCCGCACGGCCACTGGCGGTGTCATCCAGCGCCGGATACAGCAGCACCGCCAGCAGTTGTGCGCCCAGCAGCCAGGCGGACGGAATGCGGCGGGCGATGGCCAGCCAGCGGGTAGTCAAGGCAACAGGCATGGCGTCCCTTCCCCGGGGTGATGGGCGGAGGATAACCGGGACGGATGTGAGGCTCCGGTAGCGCCGGACCATGCCCGGCGGCTTTCCTGGACCACCGCGTCGACGGGCATGGCCGGGCGCTACCCGCTCGGGATCAGCTCTGGTGGTAGACCTCGGCACCCGCGGCGCGGAACGCCTCCGACTTTTCCTTCATGCCCGACTCGGCGTACTCGCGCACGTCCTGGGTGATCTTCATCGAGCAGAAGTGCGGACCGCACATCGAGCAGAAGTGGGCGAGCTTGTGCGCATCCTTGGGCAGTGTCTCGTCGTGGAACTCCTTGGCTTTCTCAGGATCCAGGCCAAGGTGGAACTGGTCTTCCCAACGGAACTCGAAACGCGCCTTGCTCAGCGCGTTGTCACGCACCTGCGCACCCGGGTGCCCCTTGGCCAGATCGGCCGCATGCGCGGCGATGCGATAGGCCATGATGCCGTCGCGCACATCCTGGCGGTTGGGCAGCCCGAGGTGTTCCTTCGGCGTCACGTAGCAGAGCATGGCGGTACCGAACCAGCCGATCATCGCCGCGCCGATCGCGCTGGTGATGTGGTCGTAGCCGGGTGCGATATCGGTGGTCAGCGGGCCCAGCGTATAGAACGGCGCTTCACCACACTCGCGCAGCTGCTTGTCCATGTTCTCCTTGATCAGCTGCATCGGCACGTGGCCCGGGCCTTCAATCATGGTCTGCACATCATGCTTCCAGGCGATCTTCGTCAGCTCGCCCAGCGTTTCCAGTTCACCGAACTGCGCAGCATCGTTGGCGTCGGCAATGCAGCCCGGGCGCAGGCCATCACCCAGCGAGAAGGTCACATCGTAGGCCTTCATGATTTCGCAGATGTCTTCGAAGTGCGTGTAGAGGAAGTTCTCCTTGTGATGCGCCAGGCACCACTTGGCCATGATCGAGCCACCACGGCTGACGATGCCGGTAACACGCTTGGCAGTGAGCGGCACGTAGCGCAGCAGCACCCCGGCGTGGATGGTGAAGTAGTCCACGCCCTGCTCGGCCTGCTCGATCAGCGTGTCACGGAAGATCTCCCAGGTGAGTGCTTCGGCGCGGCCGTCGACCTTTTCCAGCGCCTGGTAGATCGGCACCGTGCCGATCGCCACCGGCGAATTGCGGATGATCCACTCGCGGGTTTCGTGGATGTGCTTGCCGGTGGACAGGTCCATCACTGTGTCACCACCCCAGCGGATCGCCCACACCAGCTTCTCCACTTCCTCGGCGATGCCCGAGGACACCGCGCTGTTGCCGATGTTGGCGTTGATCTTGGTCAGGAAGTTGCGGCCGATGATCATCGGCTCGCTTTCCGGGTGGTTGATGTTGTTGGGCAGCACAGCGCGGCCGCGTGCGATCTCATCGCGCACGAACTCCGGGGTGATGATCTTCTGGATCGAGGCACCAAACGCTTCGCCCGGGTGCTGCTGCAGCAGGCCGGCATCGCGGATCGCGTCCAGCCGCTGGTTTTCGCGGATGGCGACGAACTCCATCTCCGGCGTGATGATGCCGCGGCGCGCGTAGTGCATCTGGGTGACGTTGGCACCTGCGCGCGCACGGCGTGGCAGGCTGCGCGCGGGGAAGCGCACCGCATCAAGCTTCGGGTCATGCTCGCGGTCGCGGCCGAACGACGAGCTCAGGCCGTCGAGCTGCTCGGTATCACCACGTTCCTCCACCCAACCGCGCCGCAGCGCCGGCAGGCCGGCCGACAGATCGATGCGCACCTCCGGATCGGTGTACGGGCCCGACGTGTCATAGACGGTGACCGGTGCATTTTCTTCGCCACCGAACAGCGTCGGCGTGCGGGTCAGCGCGATCTCGCGCATCGGCACCAGCAGGTCCGGGCGCGAGCCGGGCACGTGAATCTTGCGCGAACCGGGAATCGGCCGGGTCACGGATTCGGAGAGTTGCTGGGCCTGTTGCTGCAGGGCGGAGAGCTGTGCGTTCATCGGGCATCGTCCAGAAAGGTCAGGGACGAAGCGGCGGCGCACTGCTGCCGCGCGCGGACGGTCCTTGGGCAGAGTCCGGGCACGGCTGCACTGCAAAGCTTCCCTACGCCGGTATGAGCCGGATCAGGTTCCAAGGGACTGTCTCAACCGTGGCCACCAGGCCGCGGTACCCCCGCTTCTTGGCGTGCATTAGAGCATAGAAACCACTGCATCTCCTGGCGATTCATCCACGCATGGCATGGCGCTGCTCCATCGGCATTAACAGAACCGTGACATCGCATTCAGTAACGTGCACGCGCATCGTGCCGCTGCGGCCGGTGTTTCCGTTGCCGTCTTCGCGGCCCCTGCCCGGCTCGTGCTGCATGCCGCCGGCCCCCTCGCAGCAAGCTCTGCTCGCTCCCCTCAATCCCTTGATCGGAGAAGCTCCTTCATGGTGTTTCGCGTTTCCATCGCGCTGGTTCTACTGCTGGTGCTGCTTGCCGGTGTTGCACCGGGGCCCTTCAATGCCGTGGTGCAATCGGCGCTGGCCGATGTCATCCGCAGCGTCGGCTGGCTGTACCTGCTGGTCGTATTCCTTGCGCTGACGTTCCTCATGTACCTGGCCTTCGGTCGCTTCGGCAACCTGCGAATCGGTGGCGAGGACGCCGAACCCGAATTCTCCCGCGCCAGCTGGATGTCGATGCTGTTCGCCGCCGGCATGGGCATCGGCCTGGTGTTCTGGGGTGCGGCCGAGCCGATTTCCCACTTCACCAAGCCTCCGGAAGGTCTTGCACCGCAGAGCATGGACGCGGCGCGGGCTTCGATGCGCTATGCGTTCTTCCATTGGGGCCTGCATCCATGGGCAATCTACGCGCTGATTGGCCTGGCGATGGCCTGGTTCCAGTTCAACCGCAATGGCCGTGGACTGGTCAGTGACATGCTGCAACCGATCATCGGCCGCCACCATCGCGGCTGGATCGGACGCGTGGTCAATATCGCCGCGGTCGTGGCCACCGCGATTGGCGTTGCCACCACGCTGGGCTTTGGCACCATCCAGATCGCTGCCGGCATGGAACGCGTGTTCGGCCTGCACGCGGGTGTGCCACTGCAGCTGACCATCATCGCCATCGCGTTCGTGCTGTACATGGCGTCCACAGCCAGCGGTGTCGAGCGCGGCGTGAAGTGGCTGTCCAACTTCAATCTTGCGCTGGCCGCGCTTCTTGCGGCCACCGTACTGGTGCTGGGCCCGACCGGATTCATCTTCGATACGTTCACCACCACTCTGGGGTCGTACCTCAACCAGCTGGTAACGATGAGCCTGCGCATGTCGCCGTTCTCGGGCAGCACATGGGTAGCGGACTGGACCATCTTCTACTGGGCGTGGTGGATTTCCTGGGCGCCGTTCGTCGGCTCGTTCATCGCGCGTATCTCGCGTGGGCGCAGCGTCCGCGAGTTCGTCATCGGCGTCGTACTGGCACCGACGGTGCTGGGCTTCTTCTGGTTCGCCGTGTTTGGTGGTACTGCGCTGTGGGCGCAGATCTTCGGCCATGCCGACCTGGTGCAGGCGCTGGGCAACGGCTATGAAACGGTGCTGTTCACCCTGTTTGACAGCATGCCGCTGCCTTTGCTGCTTTCCTGCATCGCACTGGTGCTGCTGATGATCTTCTTCGTGACATCAGCCGATTCGGCGGTGCTGGTACTGGCCAGCATGTCCACTGACGAGGCAGGCGATCCTCCGTTGAAACGCAAGCTGGCCTGGGGCATCGCGGTGGCGCTGATCGCAGCGGCGTTGCTGCTGGCCGGTGGCCTGGATGCACTGCAGGGCATGATCACGATTGCGGCGTTGCCATTCGCGCTGTTGATGGTGCTGGTGATGGTGTCGCTGTACCGGGTACTGGACCAGGAGTACACGCGCGAGCGGCGGCAGGCGCAGCGCCAGCGGCACATGATCGATGCGTGGATCGCACGCGAGATGGCGGCGCAGGAGGAAACCCAGGCGGAGGCCGCGCGCGCGCACGATCAGGATTGAGGTTGTTTTGCAGCCTGCGGCTGCACCGCTTTTTTCAGGCAAAGGCAACGGCCGAAGCCAAGGCGGCTCTGGGTTGTTGCTGGTTGGGCGGGGCGGTATGGGTGGGCAGGACACGCCGTAAACCCGTCCATGGGGGCTCGATGGCGCCATCCATGGCGCCAACGGTCCTGCCCACCCACACCGCCCCACCGCCGACAGTTTCCGTGTGACGATGGGTTTTCCACGCCATGCGTGGATGAGGTGTATCGGAAAACAGGAAGGGGTCGGATCCGTTTTCCTCTGGAAAACGGATCCGACCCCAACCCAAAGCGCGCGGCTGTTGCCGTTGCCTTTGCTCTTGATCTTCTTTTTTCTTTTCCTGCGGTGATGGGCACGGAAACTGTCAGGGGCCGGGCGGGTGGGCTGGGCGGGGGTGTCCGCGGCATGGATGCCGCGGCCAAGCCTCCAGGGACGGATTCACGGCGTCTCCCGCGAACCCAACCCGCCCGGCCAAGCGCGGCTTTTGCTCATAGCCCCCCGCCACGAGGGGCTCAGCCGTTGGCTGGAATCACAGTTCCGAGCGAATGCGCTCGCGCAGCGCCTGCAGATCCTTGGCAAACGCATCGATACCCGTCGCCAGCTTCTCGGTCGCCATCGGATCGGCGGCCAGGTCGGCTGCGAACTTTGCCGCGTCGATCGGCGTCACCTGCACCGCTTCAGCGGCACCGGCCACCAGCTTGCGCGGCAGCTCGCCGTGGTCGGCGTCGAGCTTCTCCAGCAGGTCCGGCGAAATCGTCAGGCGGTCGCAGCCGGCCAGCGCTTCGATCTGCGCAGTCGAACGGAACGAGGCGCCCATCACCACCGTCGGCGAACCGCGGCGCTTGAATTCGGCGTACACGCCGCGCACGAACACGACGCCCGGATCTTCATCGATGCTGGCCGGGGTCTGGCCGTTGGCCACGTACCAGTCCAGGATGCGGCCCACGAACGGCGAGATCAGGAACGCGCCGGCTTCGCTGCAGGCCAGCGCCTGGGTCGGGTTGAAGATCAGGGTCAGGTTGCAGTCGATGCCTTCGGCCTGCAGCACGCGCGCGGCTTCCACGCCTTCCCAGGTCGCGGCGATCTTGATCAGGATCTTCTCGCGCGGCACGCCTGCATCGGCGTACATTTGGATGAACTGGCGGGCCTTGGCCACGGTGGCAGCGGTGTCGTGGGCCTGGTCGGCGTCCACTTCGGTGGACACGCGGCCCGGCACCAGCGTGCTCAGCAGCGCGCCGACGCCGATGGTCAGGCGGTCGGCCACGGCATGCACCACGGCTTCGCGGTCGCCACCCTGCTGGCGGCCCCAGGCCAGTTCGCGTTCGATCAGCTCGGCGTACACCGGCAGGTCCAGCGCCTTCTTCACCAGGGTCGGGTTGGTGGTGCAGTCCACCGGCTGCAGGCGCTTGATTGCCTCGTAGTCACCGGTATCGGCAACGACCACGGACAGTTCGCGCAGCTGGGACAGTTTGGACGGGGTACTCATTACGGCTCCTGGTGCAGGGGGATCGAATCGCGCGCGGTGCGCAGCGGTAATCAGGGGCGGTCGTTGTGGACCGCAGTCACGCGCAGGCGCAGCTTGCGGCCGCCGGGCGCATTCCAGTCGATGCTCTGGCCGATGGCCAGACCAAGCAGGGCACTGCCGACCGGGGCCAGCACGGAAACCTTGCCTTCATCGACGTTGGCTTCGCGGGGGAAGACCAGAGTCAGGACGTGCTTCTCGCCCGACACTTCATCTTCGCACTCCACGCGCGAATGCATCATGACGATGCCTTCGGGAATCTGGTCCGGTGCCAGCACGGTGGCACGGTTGAGTTCTTCGGCAAGCGCGAGCGCGGCAGGCGTCTGGCTCAGCGCAGGGGATTCGAGCATGGCGTCCAGGCGGTCCATGTCGAAGGTAGAAACGGTGATCGACGGCGGCAGGCCGCTGGCGGTGTTCATGGTGAAGCTCCTTGGTTGAAAGCCATGCAAAAGGCGGCACCTGCTGGCGCCGCCTGTCTGTATTGTGGGGACAAATGCGACCGGAATCGACTCCCACCGATTCCGGGCCGGTGCTGCGGGGGATCAGCCGTTCAGCGCGGGGCCGGGCAAGGCGGTCGCGTCGCTGGTGGCATTCAACGCATCAAGGGTGAACAGCGCCTGTGGCAGGCGCTTGAACTGGTCGGCCAGCTCCATCAGGAAGTCGTTCATGGCCGAGCTGCGGCGCCAGATCATGGCGATGCGGCGGCTGGGGCGGCCTTCGCCGGTGAAGTCGAGCAGGCGGATGTTGTTCGAGCGCGGCACCGGCGGCTGCACCGACAGGCTCGGCAGCAGGGTGATGCCGACGTCGGCAGCGACCATCTGCCGCAGCGTTTCCAGGCTGGTGGCGCGGAACTCGGACTTCTCGTTGGCACCGAACAGGCGGCAGACTTCCAGTGCCTGGTCGCGCAGGCAATGCCCGTCTTCCAGCAGCAGCAGCTTCTGCGTGGCAAGTTCCTGCACGTCCAGATGTTCGCGGCGGGCCAGCGGGTGGCGCCCGGAAACAGCCAGCAGGAACGGTTCCTCGAACAGGAACTCGGCATGCAGCTGGTCGTCGATCACCGGCAGTGCCAGCAGCGCAGCGTCGAGCTTGCCTTCGCGCAGGCGGTCCAGCAGCACATCGCTCTTTTCCTCGACCAACAGCAGTTCCAGCTCCGGGAAGCGATCGCGGATGCGCGGAATCACATGCGGCAGCAGGTACGGACCGAGGGTCGGGAAGATCCCCAGGCGCACCGTACCCGCTTCCGGATCGCGGCTGCGACGTGCGGCTTCCTTCAGTTGTTCCACCTCGGACACGATCACGCGTGCCCGTGCCGCCGCTTCCTGGCCGGCCGGGGTCAGCATCACCTTGCGCGGTGCGCGTTCCACCAGCGGCAGGCCCAGCTCTTCTTCCAGCTTGCGGATCTGCGTGGACAGCGTCGGCTGGCTGACGAAGCAGGAGGCGGCAGCCCGGCCGAAATGCTTGTGGTCGGCCAGGGCTACCAGGTACTTCAGATCACGTAGGTTCATCCTTACACCCCAGGGGTAACGGACCGGCTGACGGCATGGTTACCCGACAGGCAGACAATGTTCCCGGTGATCTGGGAACGATGGATCAGGCAGCTTCAGCAACAGCACCACTGCTGCTGCTCACCGACGAGCGGATCAGGTGGTCGAACGCACTCAATGCGGCGGTCGAACCGGCACCCATGGCAATGATGATCTGCTTGTAGGGTACCGTCGTGCAATCGCCAGCGGCGAACACGCCCGGCAGATTGGTCTGGCCGCGATCATCGATGACCACCTCGCCACGCGGCGACAGCGCCACCACATCCTTCAGCCACTCGGTGTTGGGCAGCAGGCCGATCTGCACGAAGATGCCTTCCAGCTCGACGCGGTGGGCGTCGCCGCCGACGCGGTCCTTGTAGACCAGGCCGGTGACGCGGCTGCCGTCGCCCAGCACTTCGGTGGTCTGTGCGCTGGTCAGCACGGTGACATTGGCCAGGCTGCGCAGCTTCTTCTGCAGCACTTCATCGGCGCGCAGGCTGGAATCGAATTCCAGCAGGGTTACATGCGACACGATGCCAGCCAGATCGATGGCTGCCTCCACGCCGGAGTTGCCGCCGCCGATCACCGCCACGCGCTTGCCCTTGAACAACGGGCCATCGCAGTGCGGGCAGTAGGCCACGCCCTTGTTGCGGTACTGGTCTTCGCCCGGCACGTTCATCTGGCGCCAGCGTGCGCCGGTGGACAGGATCACCGAACGCGACTTCAGCACCGCGCCGTTTTCCAGCTGCACCTGCACCAGGCCGTCTTCACCGGCCGGCACCAGCGCGCTGGCGCGCTGCAGGTTCATGATGTCCACTTCGTACTCGCGCACGTGCTGTTCCAGCGCCGTGGCCAGCTTCGGGCCTTCGGTCTCCTTCACCGAAATGAAGTTCTCGATCGCCATGGTGTCCAGCACCTGGCCACCGAAACGCTCGGCGGCGATGCCGGTACGGATGCCCTTGCGCGCGGCGTAGATCGCCGCTGCGGCGCCGGCCGGGCCACCGCCCACCACCAGAACGTCGAAGGCGTCCTTGGCGGCGATCTTCTCGGCATCGCGCTTGCCGGCGTTGGTGTCCAGCTTGGCCACGATCTGCTCCAGGGTCATGCGGCCCTGGTCGAACACTTCACCGTTGAGGTACACGGTCGGTACCGACATGATCTCGCGCTTCTCGACTTCGTCCTGGAACAGGGCGCCGTCAATGGCTACGTGCTGGATGCGCGGGTTGAGCACCGCGGCCAGGTTCAACGCCTGCACCACGTCCGGGCAGTTCTGGCAGGACAGCGAGAAGTAGGTTTCGAACCTGTAGTCGCCTTCCAGATTCTGCACCTGCTCGATCAACTCGGCGGTGGCCTTGGACGGATGGCCGCCGACCTGCAGCAGTGCCAGCACCAGCGAGGTGAACTCGTGGCCCATCGGCAGGCCGGCGAAGGTCAGGTGGATGTCCTGGCCCGGGGTGCCGAGGTCGAAGGACGGCACGCGGCCCTGGCCATCGCGCAGCACCTGCAGCGAAATCTTGTCCGACAGGCTGTCCAGGGTCTGCAGCAGTTCCAGCATTTCCTGCGACTTGGCGCCGTCATCGGCGTGCGCGGTGATCTGGATCGGGCGGGTCACGCGCTCCAGATAGGTCTTCAGCTGCGACTGCAGGTTGGCGTCCAACATCGGGTCATCTCCTGGCTTCAGGCAAACAGGGGGCGTGGCACCGCTGTAGAAGGTAGCGGACCAGCAGGGGGTAGGGGTGAACCCAAGACAGCGACCGTGGAAGGGGCTGGCTGGCCAAGGCGGGCGAGCGTTGGCTGTCTTGGGTTCACCCCCACGCCGGCGGGGGGACCGGCACGGGGATGAAAGGCGCGCCGTGGCGTGGGGCCACGGCAGGCCGGTACTGCTTTAGATCTTGCCGACCAGGTCCAGCGACGGGGTCAGGGTCTTCTCGCCTTCCTTCCACTTTGCCGGGCACACCTGGTTCGGGTTGGCGGCGGTGAACTGGGCAGCCTTCAGCTTGCGCAGGGTCTCGGAGACGTCACGGGCGATCTCGTTGGAGTGGATCTCCAGGGTCTTGATCACGCCTTCCGGGTTGATGATGAAGGTGCCGCGCAGGGCCAGGCCTTCTTCCGGAATGTGCACGCCGAAGGCGTTGGTCAGCTGGTGGGTCGGATCGCCGACCAGCGGGAACTGGGCCTTGCCGACAGCCGGCGAGGTTTCGTGCCACACCTTGTGCGAGAAGTGGGTGTCGGTGGTGACGATGTAGACCTCGGCGCCGGCCTTCTTGAACTCGGCGTAATGGTCAGCGGCGTCTTCGATCTCGGTCGGGCAGTTGAAGGTGAAGGCGGCCGGCATGAAGATCAGGACCGACCACTGGCCCTTCAGGGTGCTGTCGGAAACCTTGATGAACTCGCCATTCAGGTAAGCATTGGCTTCGAACGGCTGGATCTGGGTGTTGATCAGGGACATCGTTTTTCCTCTGGGTGAAGGGGAGTGGGTGAATCGACAGGACCTAGGTTACCGGCTCGCTATCGATAAGAACAATCCATTGATTGCATCTATTTGATAGGTGCAGTCTATCAAAAGGCCATGAGCTGACACTGAACCTTGCCACCCTCATCCTGCAACTGCCTGTGTGACAAGAGAAATCTTCCCAAGGCATGGAAAGGGGCCGATAGCCCCTCCTTATTCCCTCCGGCGGAACCTGAACGGATCGCAGGTTTTTGTAGCGTCGAGCCACGCTCGGCTGGGTCTACCGCGAACAGCAGCCGAGCATGGGCTCGGCTCTACAATTGCGGAATGCCTTTCCAACCCGAACCCTCCCTGCGCCAGGTCGTGGCCGAGGCCAGTGCCCGCCTCGGCGGCGTAGAGGCCCGCCACGAGGCCGAACTGCTGCTGCTGCACGTGCTGGACCGCCCACGCAGCTGGCTGTTCGCGCATGCCACCGATCCGCTGGCCACCGCCGATCAGGCTGCCTTCGAAGCGTTGCTGGCACGCCGCGTGGCCGGCGAGCCGGTGGCCTATCTGACCGGTCGCCGCGGTTTCTGGACGTTGGATCTGGAAGTCGACCCGGCCACCCTGATTCCGCGACCGGAGACCGAACTGCTGGTCGAGCTGGCGCTGGAGCGCCTGCCGCCGGAACGCACGCTGCAGCTGGCCGACCTCGGTACCGGCAGCGGTGCCATCGCTCTGGCCCTGGCCAGCGAGCGGCCACAGGCCCAGGTGCTGGCCACCGATGCCAGCCCGGGTGCACTGGCTGTGGCTGCGCGCAATGCGGCCCGCCATGAGCTGCGCAACGTCTGCTTCGCCGAGGGCGGGTACGACTGGTATGCGCCGCTGCAGGGCGCGCGCTTCGACCTGATCGCCAGCAATCCCCCGTATATCGCCAGCGATGATCCGCACCTGGAACAGGGCGACCTGCGTTTTGAACCGGCCACCGCACTGTCTTCCGGCGTGGATGGCCTGGACGACATCCGCCGCATCGTCGATGGTGGCCAGGCCCACCTGCTGCCCGGCGGCTGGCTGCTGATCGAGCACGGTTGGGACCAGGGCGCCGCGATCCGCGCGCTGTTCGAGGCGGCGGGTTTCACCGATGTGCAGACAGTGCAGGACCTGGAGCAGCGCGACCGGATCACCCTGGGCCAGCGTCCGGCCTAGAATGGAGGTTCTCCTGCCCCGGCAGGGCATCACCCTGGAGCTGCAAGCATGCGTACGCTGTACCCCGCCATCACCCCCTACGACGTCGGCACCCTGAAGGTCGACGACCGCCACACGCTGTACTTCGAACAGTGCGGCAACCCGGACGGCAAGCCGGTGGTGATGCTGCACGGTGGCCCGGGCGGTGGTTGCAGCGACAAAATGCGCCAGTTCCACGACCCGTCCAAGTACCGCATCATCCTGTTCGACCAGCGCGGCGCCGGTCGTTCCATCCCGCACGCCGACCTGGTGGACAACACCACCTGGGACCTCGTCGCCGATATCGAGAAGCTGCGCGAGCATCTGAAGGTCGATCGCTGGCAGGTGTTCGGCGGCAGCTGGGGCTCGACCCTGGCGCTGGCCTACGCCGAAACCCATCCGCAGCGAGTGACCGAACTGGTCCTGCGCGGCATCTTCATGCTGCGTCGCTGGGAGCTGGAATGGTTCTACCAGGAAGGCGCCAACCGCCTGTTCCCGGATGCGTGGGAGCACTACCTGAAGCCGATCCCGTCGGTGGAACGTCATGACCTGATCTCGGCCTTCCACCGCCGCCTGACCAGTGAAGACGAAACCACTCGCCTGGAAGCGGCAAAGGCGTGGGCGGTGTGGGAAGGCGCGACCAGCTTCCTGCATGTGGACGACGACTTCATCAACAGCCACGAAGACCCGCATTTCGCGCTGGCCTTCGCACGCATCGAGAACCACTACTTCGTCAACGGTGGCTTCTTCGAAGTGGAAGACCAGCTGCTGCGCGACGCGCACCGCATCGCCGACATCCCGGGCGTGATCGTGCATGGCCGCTACGACGTGGTCTGCCCGCTGGCCAACGCCTGGGACCTCACCAAGGTCTGGCCGAAGGCGAAGCTGGAAATCACCCCGGCGTCGGGTCACTCGGCGTTCGAAGCCGAGAACGTGGACGCGCTGGTGCGCGCGACGGACAGCTTCGCCTGATTGCAGGTAGTGCCGGCCGCTGGCCGGCAACGCCTTACCGGTAGCGCCGGGCCATGCCCGGCGGCATTCCATTCCGCCGCCGCAATGCGGCTCGCCGGGCATGGCCCGGCGCTACCAACGCTCATCCACGCAAGGCGTGGATCTACCAATCCCCGGCCAGCAACGCGTCGGCCAGCACCTGCAGTTTCGGTGAATGCTGCCGCGAAGGCGGATAGATCAACGACAGCGCGCGGCTGCGGCCTTCAAACGGCTGCAGCACGCGCTGCAGGCGGCCATCGGCCAACGCGTCGGCCACCGCGAAATCCATCACCTGCACGATGCCGATGCCCGCAATCGCTGCCTCCACCAACGGGTCGCCGCAGTCAAACACCATCCGCGTCGGCGGCGTGACCTCGCGCAGCTGCCCGTCCTGCAGGAACTGCCAGTCCACCAGCCGGCCGCTGCGCAGGTTGCGCACCGCCAGGCAGGCGTGATCCTGTAGCGCCGCCACATCGACCGGCGCGCCGCAGCGGGCCAGGTAACCCGGGCTTGCCACCGTCACCCAGCGCAGTGGCTTCAACGGACGCGCCACCATGCGCTGATCAGCGATGGTGCCGGTGCGCAGGGCGGCGTCGAAGCCTTCCTCCACCAGATCCACCAGGCGGTCGCTGAGTACCGCTTCCACCTGCAGGTGCGGATGCTGCTGCAGCAACGGCCCAAGCAAAGGCACCAGCACCCTGCGCCCGAACATCGACGGCGCGCTGATCTTCAGCGTGCCTGAGGGCGTGCACGGACGGTCGGCCAACTGCCGCTCGGCATCGTCGAGGCCGGCCAGCAGCGGCGACACCTGTTCGACGAATTGGCGGCCGTCCGGAGTCAGTGCCACGTTGCGGGTGTTCCGCTGCAGCAGCTTCACTCCCAGGCTGGCCTCCAGCCGCCCGATCGCGCGCGACAGGCCGGATTGGCTCAGGCCGAGCTGGCCGGCGGCCACGGTGAAGCTGCGGGCTTCGGCCACCTGCACCAGCATGCGCACTGCGTTGAGGTCCATCGATGCTGCATTCATGCTGAAAATCATGACAGATATGGTCGCTTAGGGGTTTATTGATTGGGCTGCATCAATGAGACTGCGTTCCCCCACCGTGCCAGACCGCCGATGCCTCCCCTCAAATACCCGCGCTGGGCGCTGACCCTGCTCGCCACCGCCCAGCTGATCATCGCCCTGGATGCCACCATCATTTTCGTCGCCCTGCATGACATGGGGCGCGCGCTGCAGATCAATGCGCAGCAGCTGCAATGGGTGGTCAGTGCCTACACCGTGGCCTTCGGTGGCAGCCTGCTGCTGGGCGGGCGCGCCGCCGACCTGATTGGCCGCCGTCGCTTCTACCGGCTGGGCATGCTGCTGTTCGCGCTGGCCTCGCTGCTCGGCGCGCTGGCGCCGAATGCCACGCTGTTGATCATCGCGCGCGCCGCGCAAGGCGTCGGGGCGGCGCTGCTGTTCCCGGCCACGCTGGCGCTGATCAACACGCTGTACGCCGAAGGCCCGGTGCGCAATCGTGCGCTGGCGATCTGGAGCATGGCCAGCGCAGTTGGTCTGGCGCTGGGCACGCTGCTTGGTGGCGTGCTGACCCAGGCGTTCGGCTGGCCGGCAGTGCTGGCGGTGATCGTGCCGCTGGCCACCGCCTGCGCGCTTGCTGCCGGTGCGTGGCTGCCGGCCGACGGCCCGCGCGTGCACGGCCGTTCCTTCGACCTGGCCGGTTGCCTCACCGTCACCGCCGGCGGCAGCCTGCTGGTTACCACCTTGGTGCAGGGCCCGGAATGGGGCTGGACTGCGCCGGCCACGCTCATCTGCCTGCTGCTGTCAGCCGTACTGTTGACGGTGTTCGTGCAGATCGAAAAGCGCAGCCGTGACCCGCTGATGCAGTTCGCGCTGCTGCGCTTGCCCGGCCTGCGCGCGGCGCTCGGTCTGACCTTCGCCTTCATGAGCAGCTATGGCGTGCAGTACTACTTCCTGGCGCTCTACTTCCAGGATGGTTATGGCTGGAGCCCGCTGCAGGCCGGCATGGCCTTCCTGCTGCCGACATTGGTGTGCACCTTCGGCATCCGCATTGCCGAACGCATGCTGCGGCGCCGTTCGCCACGGCAGGTGCTGGCCTGGGGCTTCGCCGCCGGTGCCATCGGCATCACCGCGGTGGCGCTGGCGATGCCGCATGGCGCCAGCTACTGGCCGCTGCTGCCGGGCATCGTGGTGCTCAGCGTGGGCCAGGGCATGAGCTGGACGGCGATGTGGATCGTGGCCGGGCACGGCGTGCCGGGGCCGCAGCAGGGTGTGGCGTCCGGCATGGCCGCCACCGCACAGCAGATCGGCGGCGCGTTGGGACTGGCGGTACTGGTGATGGTGGACAACGCCGCGCGCGGCATGCAGGCGGCAACCAGCCCTGATGCGCTGCAGGGCATGGTCAATGCACAGTACGGCGCCGCGCTGTTCGCCGCGTTCGGCGTGGTCATCGCGCTGGGCCTGCGCCCGGCAACAGTAGTGGTAGTGCCGGCCGCTGGCCGGCAAACACAATGACCCAACTACCCTGAGGTTGCCGGCCAGCGGCCGGCACTACCAACCCGGGATGGATCCACGCGCGTTCAACCCAATGCCAGCAACTGCGGCTGCAACGCGCTGAAGATCCGCGCCAGCCGCTGCGCCCACGCCAGCTGCCCGGCGGCATCGGCGATCAGATCCTGGCGGATTTCCAGTTCCACATGCACCAGACCGCGGCCCTCGCCATGCACAGGTACCGCGTAGTCGCTGGTGCTGCTGACCGAATACGGTTCGTTGTCACCCACCACCAGATCGCCTTCCTCGCGCAGTGCCTGCAGCAAGGCATGGGCAAAACGCGTGTCCTGGTGGTACAGCACGCCGGCATGCCACGGTCGCTGTGCGCCGTTCATCGCCGGGGTGAAGCTGTGCATCATGACCAGCAGGGTGGGGCGACCGGCATCGCGGCGTGCGTCCAGTTCCGCGTCGATGCGTGCGTGGTACGGCGCGTGGACAGCATCAATGCGCTGCTGCCGCTGCGCCGCCGACAGCCCGGCGTTGCCCGGTACCACGGTGTGGTCGCTCACTTCCGGAATCAGCGTCGGCGAGGCCAGCGGGCGGTTGCAGTCGATCAGCAGCCGCGAATAGGTCTGTTCGATTGCCCAGGCATCCAGCCGTTCGGCCAGTGCGCGGGTGGTGCCGGCAATGCCGATGTCCCAGCCGATGTGGCGATCCAGTTCGACCTGCGGCAAGCCCAGGCCGGCGAGGGCGCGCGGCACCTGCTGGCCGGCGTGGTCGGCCAGCAGCAGGTACGGCGAAGCGCCCTGCGGCCGGTGGATCGTGTAGATCGCAGGATCACCGGCACCCAGCAGCGCCGGTAGTGAGTGCAGGTCGGCGTCAGCCACGTGGGCGCCCGTCCAGGTGATGCTCGATCATCCACAGGCCGGCCCAGAGCTTGGCGTCCAGCTCGTAGCCTTCGCCCATCTTCTGCACCAGCCACGCCGCCGCCTGTGCACGCGGGATCTCGTGCACGGTGATGTCCTCGCTGTCATCGCCTCCACCTTCGCCGATCCGGCGCAGGCCGGTGGCACGGACGAAGGCGATCTTCTCGCTGCTGGCGCCGGAGGACGTCGGGCCGATCATCAGCACTTCAGCGTGATCGGCGGTCCAGCCGGTTTCTTCTTCCAGTTCGCGTACGGCCGAGACCTCGATCGATTCGCCGGCATCGACGTCGCCGACCAGGCCGGCCGGCATCTCGATGGTGGGCGCCTGCAGCGGCACGCGGAACTGTTCGACGAACAGCATCTTGTCCTCCGGGGTAACGGCGATGATGATCGCCGCCAGGCCACCGGCGTGGGTGCGTTCGCTGTATTCCCAGGTGCCACGCACGACCATGCGCTGGTACTTGCCTTCGTAAACGACGCGCGGTGCTTCGGTGTTTCTCTGGCTCATGCGGGCTCGCTGGAAGTGGGGAAAGGGTCGGACATGCCGGCTGTGGTGGCAGCGCCGGGATCGTTCACGCCTGCGGCGTTGAACAGGCGGCGGCGGGTCAGCGGGCCGAAGCGCAGCGCCTGGCACAGGCCGCCCAGCAGTTCCGGGTCGGCTGACTGCCGCAGCAGGCCGGGCTGGCAGCCTTCCAGCGGCGCGTCCAGGGCAATGGTGGTCAGCTGCCGCCAGAGCTGGGCGTGCTCGCGCTGTTCGCGCAGGCGCACGGCCATCTGGGCGGCGCCGCGCAGGCGCAGGAAGGGCACTTCGTCCAGGCGTTCGTACAACGCGTCCAGGCTGCCGAAATGGGCCAGCAGTACCGCCGCCGACTTGGCGCCCACGCCGCTGATGCCGGGAATGTTGTCCACCGCATCGCCGCACAGCGCGAGGTAATCGGCGATCTGGTGCGCATGCACGCCGTGCCGCGCCTTCACCCCGGCTACGTTCCAGCGCTGGTTGCGTGCGTAATCCCACTGCTCATCGTGGTCCAGCAGCAGCTGCGACAGGTCCTTGTCGGCGGAGATGATCAGGCCGCGATGGCTGTGCCGGTGCTGGTGCAGCGCGCTGCCGATCAGGTCGTCGGCTTCGTAATCGTGGTGTGCCAGCACCACCAGGCCCAGCGCCGCACATAGGGCCTTGCAGTGCACGAACTGGCGCTTCAGCGCTTCCGGCGCCGGGTCGCGGTTGGCCTTGTAGGCCGCATACAGGCGATGGCGGAAGCCACTGTCCAGCGCCTCGTCGAAGGCGATGGCGATGTGCCGGGGGCGTTCGCGCTCGAGCAGGTCCAGCAGGAAGCGGGCGAAGCCGTGCACGGCGTTGGTCGGCCAGCCCTGGCTGTCCTGGAACTCGTCCGGCAGCGAATGCCAGGCGCGGAACACATAGATGCTGGCATCGACCAGATAAAGCGGCGGCGGCACCGGCGGAACACTTACGGCGCTCACTGCCCGGTCCAGTCCTGCAGCAGGGCGGCGGCATCGGGGCGCTCGCGCTCGGGCACTTCGGCCTTCGGCGTGCCGATGTGGATGAAGCCGGCGATGCCCTCGCCCTCGGCCAAGCCCAGATGGGCATGCACGGCTGGATCGAAGGCCATCCAGGCGGTCAGCCATTGCGCACCGAAGCCCAGCGCCTGCGCGGCCTGCAGCAGGGCGAAGCAGACGCAGCCGGCGGTCATCAGCTGTTCCTGCTCGGGCACCTTCGGGTCCGGGCGCGGGCTGGTCACCACCACGATCACCAACGGCGCATGGCTGAAACGCTGGCGGTCTTTCTCGAACACGGCGTCGCCCGCGTGCGGGTCGCGCTGGCGGCTGCGCTCTGCCAGGAAGTCGCCCAGAGTGTGACGTGCATCGCCAGCGATCTTCAGGAAGCGGAACGGCACGCGCTTGCCGTGGTCAGGCACACGCACCGCGGAGACCAGCATCCGCTGCAGAGTAGCCGGGTCCGGTCCAGGCTCGCCCAGTTGCCGCGAGGGCACTGAGCGGCGGGCATCCAGGGCGAGCAGGGCGGCGGGGTCGGGCATGGAGTCTGAACCGGTCATCACGGGTGTTTGATTATAGTCGGGGTGGTCAAAGACGCCGTTTGTGTCGCGTCCGGACCTTGAATATCAAACTGTGATGAACGTCATGCCACTGGCGGGAAAAGGACGGCCGCTTCCCCTCGCCTCGCAGGCCTTGCACGGCTTACGATATCTATCTTGCCGGGCCGCCGGTCATGAGGTTTGAAGTGAGGACTGTTTCACTGTCCGTGATGGGCTGGCCGGCCTACCATCGACGTACCGGTACATGGGGTGTACCGGTCGTCGCGATGTCCATGCTGTCTGTCGAACCAGAGAAGGTGGGGAGCCTTCCCGAATGATGAGCGCGCCCACACCGATGGGATCGCCGGGCCGTGACCCGGCACAGCTCCAGCGTGCCCGGGAGGTGGTCCTGCCTGCCCTGTGCCAGGCCTTCGGGGCCGCACTGGCGCGTTTCGACGATGCCCTGTTCGACCGTGCCGGCAATGCCGGCTCGTCGCAGCTGTTGTTCCTTGATGCGATGCGCGAACTGCGCCGCCGCCGCGAGGACATTGCTGCCGCCTTCGCCAGCCACCTGCAGCTGGCCTGGGATGCGTTGGCCAGCGGTGAGCCGCTGTCGGCCGAGGCGACCCTGTCGGGTCCGGCCGAGGACAGCCTCAGCCTGCTGGATGAACACGTACTGGAATCGCGGCTGGCGGTGCGCAACTTCGCCACCGTGCTGCTGCGCGACTTCAAGCCGGTGCTGGCGCGGCTGGATCGCCGCCTGGGCCGGCTGATCGGTAGACCCGAACTGGATGCCGACCACAACCCGATCAGCCCCGAGCACCTGGGCGTGGCCATCCACGAAGCCTTTGCCGGCTGCGAGCTGGCCCCGGAAGTGCATCTGGTGCTGATCAAGCTGTGCGAGCGCGACCTGCGCGCGCCGGTGGGCCGCATCTACGAGAAGCTGGACGAACAACTGGCTGCTGCCGGGGTGATGTCGCAGATGGGGGCGCAGCAGCGTCCGTTGTCAGCCGCGCCCGAGCCGCGCGTGCCTTCAGGCCTGGACGATCTGGTCGAGCAGCGTCAGGGCGTGGGCTTCGATGCTGAATCCGGCGATGACGAACAGGCCGCACCGGCGTGGGCGCAGCGCTTCGCCGCACGCTGGTCCGAGCGCCGCGGCCACATGCAGCAGCATCTGGCTGGCGAAGACGGCGGAACCGGCGAGGCCTACGTGGGCCAGCAGGGCATGCTGCTGGAAGCGCTGCACGAACTGCTGCAGCAGACCCGCCATGTGCGCGAGGATGCAACGTCGGCCGCACAGGTTGCAGTTGGCCAGCATCGCCCGTTGAGCCAGCGCGAGATGATGTCGGTGTTGTCGCTGCTGCAGGCCACGCCCAGCGCGACCCTGCGCGCAGCCATCGGTGAGGACGGCGAATCGCTGGCGCAGCGGCTGAAGAGCGAAGTCCTGTCCAGCGCCACCCGGCTTGGCGTCGACCCCGGCCAGAGCCGGCTGGATCCGCAGGACGAAGATGCGATCGACCTGGTCGGCATGTTGTTCGACGTGATGCTGGACGAACGCGAGCTGGAGGGCCGCTCGCGCGAACTGATCGGCCGTCTGGTGGTGCCCTTCGTCAAGGTCGCCATGCTTGATCGCCGCATGTTCGTGCAGAAGACCCACCCGGCGCGCAAGCTGCTCAACTCGCTGGCCGAGGCCTGCGAAGGCAACACCGGCGAGAGCCAGGCCGAGCGCATGCTGATGGCCAAGGTCGAGGAAATCATCGAGCGCCTGGTGGCCGAGTTCAACGAGAACCTGGCCATCTTCCTGACCCTGGAAGAAGAGTTCCGCGAATTCCTCGTGCAGCATCGCCGCCGCGTGGAAATTGCCGAGCGTCGCGCCGCCGAAACGCAGCGTGGCCAGGAAAAGCTGGAAATGGCTCGCAGCCGTGCCGGCGCCGAACTGGACCGCCGCATCGGCGATGCTTCCCTGCCGCCGGCCATTGCCGAGTTTCTGCGCCAGCCGTGGCAGCACCACCTGACCCTGGCGCTGCTGCGCGAGGGCGAAGAAGGCGCGTCGGTGGCCGAGGCATTGAGCCTCGGCGACGGCCTCCTGGAGGAAGTGGCCGAGGCACGCCGGCAGATTGTCGGCAAGCCGTGGCTGCAGGCCTGGCAGCCGGTGCTGGCCAAGGTGTTTGCCAGCGTCGGCGTGCACGGCGATGCGGCTACGGGGGCGATCGACGCCTTGCATGACACGTTGCAGGGCATCGCCGAGTCGCGCCCGGAACTGCAGCGCGCGCTGCCGGAGCTGCCGCAGGTCGCATTGCCGGCGCCGCCGGTGGCCGAGTCGCCCGCAGTGGAGTTGAGCGGCCAGATCGACGCCGATGACTTCGACAATGCCGACGCCGATCGCTTCCGTCGCATGGAGATCGGTAACTGGCTGGACTTCGTCGACAAGGACGGCAAGGTCCAGGCCGGCAAGCTGTCCTGGGTCAGCCCGATTTCCTCGCGCCTGTTGTTCGTCAACCGCCGTGGCGTGCGCTTCTGCGTGGCTTCGCCGGAGGAACTGGCGGTGATGGTGCGGTTGGGCCGCCTGCGTGCCCACGTTGACGACGGCGCCTTCGACAGCGCCATGCAGGGCGTGATCGATCGGCTGGACCCGGGCAACGCCACCCTGCACTGAGCAGTGACGGCCTGCTAGGATCGGGAAAACACACCGATCAGCGGGGACCTGCATGGCCGTGGCGTTGCTGGGGATCAAGGAGACCGCGCCGGGCGAACGGCGCGTGGCACTGACGCCGGAAACCGCGCGCAAGCTCGGCGCGCTGGGCGTCAGCGTCTGGTACGAAGCCGGTGCCGGCCTCGCTGCCGGTTTCACCGATGCTGCCTATGACGATGCCGGCGCGCGGGTCTTCGACGCCAGCCGTTGGGGCGAGATCGACATCCTGCTGTGCGTGCAGGCGCCGCCGGCGGCGGTGCTGGAGCAGCTCAAACCCGCCGCCAGCGTGGTCGGACTGCTGACCCCGGCCAGTGATCCGGCGCTTGCAGCATTGGCCGCTGACGACCGCCTGCACCTGTTCCCCCTGCAGCAGCTGCCACGCACCACCCGCGCGCAGGCGATGGACGTACTCAGTTCGCAGGCCGGCATGGCCGGTTACAAGGCCGCGCTGATCGCGGCCGAGCGCGCACCGCGCTTCTTCCCGATGCTGACCACGGCAGCCGGAACCGTGCGTCCGGCCAAGGTTCTGGTAATCGGTGCCGGCGTGGCCGGCCTGCAGGCCATCGCCACCGCGCGCCGGTTGGGTGCGCAGGTGGAAGGTTTCGACGTGCGTCCGGAAACCCGCGAGCAGATACAGTCGCTGGGGGCGCGTTTCCTCGACCTGGGCGTCAGCGCGGCAGGCGAAGGCGGTTACGCGCGTGCGCTGACCGATGAAGAGCGCGCCGAACAGCAGCGCCGGCTGGCCGACCATCTGCGTAGCGTGGATGTGGTGATCTGCACCGCAGCGGTACCGGGGCGACCGGCGCCGACGATCGTGACTGCCGCAATGGTGGAAGGCATGGCCACCGGCAGCGTGATCGTTGATCTGGCCGCCGAAAGTGGCGGCAACTGCGCGCTGACCCGGCCGGGTGAGTGCATCGAGCACCAGGGCGTGACCATCGATGGCCCGCTGGGGCTGGCCAGTCGCGGCGCGACCCAGGCCAGCGAGATGTACGCGCGCAACCTGCTGAATTTCGTCGCGTTGTTCGTGCGTGAGGGGCAGCTGGCGTTCGACTGGGACGACGAGCTGCTGGCGAAGACGCGCTGGCAGGCGTGACCCGGTAGCGCCGGGCCATGCCCGGCGAGCGCAGCGGAAGGCACTGGATCCGCCGGGCATGGCCCGGCGCTACCGTGTTACCGCGGCTTCGCCGGCGGCGGATTTTCCCGCACCCAGTCCTTGCGCTGTTCCGGCGTCATCTGTGACCAGCGCTCGCGCAGGGCGTCGCGCTGCGCAGGTGGCAAATCACGCATCTGGCCGAACAGGGCACGCGCCTGCTCGCGCTGCTCCGGGCTCATGTGTTCGAAGCGGCGTAGCCCACGGCGGGCCTTGTCGCGTTCCTCCGGACTCATCGATTGCCAACGCTGGCCATGCGAGAGCATGCGTTGGCGCTGGCCAGCGTCGGCGCTGTTCCAGCGGTCGCGCAGCGGCGCCAGCAGGGATTCGCGCTGGGCGTCGCTCAGTTGTTCCCATGCCGGCAGCGGTGCGGTCGGCACGGGACGCGGAGCAGGAGCGGGTGCGGCGCTCTGTGCCAGCGCCGGGACGGCCGGCAACAGCGACAGGGCCAGCAAGAGTGGCAGGGTATGCAGTCGGGACATGGGTTCACTCCATCGCCAGGTCGTTGTCGCCCAGCCACAGGTACAGATCAGGATTCTCGTCGTACAGCGCGCTGTTGTCTTCCACTGCCGCCAGCACCGGTGCTGGCGCAGGGCCCGTCAGCGTGCCATGGCCAGTGAACTGCAGGCCGATACCCAGTGCCACCACCAGCGAACAGGCGCTGGCCAGCCACCAGCGCCAGCGCCCGCGATGGGCCGCGCCGGCGCCATGGCGGGCCTGGCGCAGCCGTGCCAGCGTCGCCGGCGACAACGCCTGCAGCGACTGCGCGTGCAGGCTGCGCAGGGTGTCATCGGAAGGCAGGGGGCGGTTCACGGGTGGGTCTCCAGGTAGTCCTGCAGCGCTTGCCGGGCGCGTGCCAGATGGGTTTTTACCGCGCCTTCGCTGCAGCCCATGGCGCGGGCGGTGGTGGCCCCGTCCAGGTCCTGCAGCACGCGCAGGGTGAAGGCCTCGCGCTGGCGGGCGGGCAGGGTGCGCAGTGCCTGCACCAGCTGCTGGTACTGCTGGTGTTGCTCATGCGCCTGCGACGGGTCGGGGCCGGGGTCGGCCCAGTCGATCTCGCCGCCGTCGGCGTCCTGGTTGTCACGCCAGAACGGCAGGCGGAAGCGGCGCCGGCGCTGCAGGTCGATCACCCGCCGGCGCAGGATGCTCCAGAACAGCGGTGCCCATTCGGCGGCCGGCTTGTCGGCGTAGTCCAGCATGCGCAGCAGGGCATCCTGCACCGCGTCCAGCGCATCCTCGCGCTGGCGCAGGCCGGCCTCGGCGAAGCGGAACGCACGCGGGCCGACGCTGGCCAGGAACGCCTCCAGCGATGCCGGCAGGGCATCGGTCTCGGCGCTCGGGGGGAGGTGGCTGCTCACCAGCACAGGGTACGGTTCCTCGCTCGGGGTCACCATTGGCAACGCGTGAGCGCGGCTTTGGTTGACGCCGGGCGCGCGCCGGGTTCAGCCCATGGTTATGATGGGGCGACGAAGACAGAGCGGGAGCGTTGCCAGTGAGTGACGGGTTCGTAGCGCTGTACATCTTCATGCTGGCGGCCATTGCCGGCCACGTGATCATTTCGCGGGTGCCGGTGATCCTGCATACCCCGCTGATGTCGGGGTCCAACTTCATCCACGGCATCGTGCTGATCGGCGCGATGGTGGTGCTGGGTCACGCGCAGACGCCGCTGGAAAAGGCACTGGGCTTCCTGGCCGTGGTGCTCGGTGCCGGCAATGCCGCCGGTGGCTACGTGGTCACCGCACGCATGCTGGAAATGTTCAAGCCGAGTGCGCCCAAGCGCGACAAGGACGAACCGAAGGAGCCGCAGGCTTGAACATCAGCACCATCGAACTGCTCGATTGGCTGGTCAAGGCCAGCTACCTGGTCGCCGCCACGCTGTTCCTGCTCGGCCTTCAACGCATGGCCTCGCCGCTGACTGCACGCAGCGGCATCCGCTGGGCCGGGCTGGGCATGCTGCTGGCCACCGTGGCCACCTTCTTCCTGCCCGAGCTGCACAACGTGCCGCTGATCCTGGTGGCGCTGCTGCTGGGCGCCGGCCTGGCGTGGTGGTCGGCCGGCAAGGTCGCCATCACCGACATGCCGCAGATGGTGGCCCTGTACAACGGCATGGGCGGCGGCTCGGCCGCGGCCATCGGTGCAGTGGAACTGTTGCGCTACGCCTTCCTCGCCAACCGCGATACCAGCCACTGGAGCGCACAGGCGCTGGCCGACCTCGCTGCCCGCCAACCCTCGGGCATGGTGCTGCTGCTGGCGGTGGTCGGCGCGGCCATCGGTGCGGTGTCGCTGTCCGGCTCGGTGATTGCCTGGGCCAAGCTCGACGGTCGCCTCGACAAGCGCGTGACCTGGCCCGGGCAGCAGGTGATGAACCTGGTGGTGGCACTGGCGGTGGTGGTGCTGGCGATCATCGCGGCCAGCACGCTCAACACCTGGGCGATCGTCGCCTTCTTCGTGCTGGCGCTGGCGCTGGGCGTGCTGATGACGCTGCCGATCGGTGGTGCCGACATGCCGGTGGTGATCTCGCTGTACAACGCGTTCACCGGCCTGGCGGTGTCGTTCGAAGGATATGTGCTGGGCAACGAGGCATTGATCATCGCCGGCATGATGGTCGGCGCGGCGGGCATCCTGCTGACCCGGCTGATGGCCAAGGCGATGAACCGGCCGATCCGCAACGTGCTGTTCTCCAACTTCGGCGGCGCTGCGGCGGGCGAGGCGCAGGCGATTTCCGGTTCGCAGAAGCCGATCGAAGCAGCTGACGTGGCGGCGATGATGGCCTTCGCCGAACGCGTGGTGATCGTGCCCGGCTACGGCATGGCCGTCGCCCAGGCCCAGCACAAGATCTGGGAGCTGGCACAGCGGCTGATCGCACGCGGGGTGAAGGTGAAGTTCGCGATCCACCCGGTGGCCGGACGCATGCCGGGGCACATGAACGTGCTGCTGGCCGAGGCCGGCGTGCCCTACGACCTGATCGCCGACATGGATGACATCAACCCGGAATTCGCCAACACCGACGTGGTGCTGGTGATCGGCGCCAACGATGTGGTCAATCCGGTCGCGCGTACCGACCCGGCCAGCCCCATTTACGGCATGCCGGTGCTGGATGTGGTCAACGCCCGCAACGTGGTGGTGATCAAGCGCGGCAAGGGCACTGGCTTTGCAGGCATCGAGAATGCGCTGTTCTACGCTGACAACACCCGCATGCTGTACGGCGATGGTGCAGAAGCCGCGGCCTCGCTGGTCAGTGAGCTGAAGGGGCTCGACGGGGGGCATTGAGGGAACGGGGTCGGATCCCTTTCCGCAGGAAAGGGCTCTGACCCCACATCCAACATCCGCCATCCACGCATGGTGTGGATCTACGCGCTCAGCGTGCCAGCCAGGCGCCCACAGCCACACCCAGGGCCAGCCACAGCCATTCCATCGCGCCATTGGCGAGGGTGATCAGCGTCCAGGCCAGGTGCGGACCCATCCGCGTGGTCGCATCCCACAGGTCCAGCCCGATCGAGCCACCCATCCAGGCGCTGGCGATGGTCCAGTTGGCCACCGCAGCCACCAGCAACGTGCCCAGCACCACCAGGGTGATGCGCAACCGGCCCGGCCCCAGCGTGCCCATGCGCAGCATGAACACCAGCTCCAGTGCGGTCACCACGGCCATCCAGCCGACCTGCCGGCCGGTCATCAGCGCCAGCACCATCCAGGCAAGGGGAGCAACAAGCAGGCCCAGCAGCAGCATGAGGGGCCAGAGCCAGGTCACGGTCCTGGCACGCGCGGCATTGGAGGACATCGAAGCTCCCTGAAAGTCATCCACAGGATACTGTGGTTTGCCGCAGTGCACCGGCGAGGGTAGGGCGGCTGGGCTAGAATGCCGTCTTGCGTGGCCTTGGCCACGGCCCCATATCGGTCCCCATGTATTCCCGTAGCAGCGAACCTGTCCACTTCGAACGCGATTGCGAGGCCGTGATGGTCCCGCAGGGCGACACCGTGACCCTGCCCGCCGGCAGCTATGGGTACATCACCCAAGCGCTGGGCGGCAGCTATTCGGTGTTCGTGGAAGGCAACCTGTTCCGTATCGCCGGCAAGGACGGTGACGCCATCGGCAAGGAGGCGCCGGCACCGCTGGAGCTGCCGGCCGATGCGACCGACGAGCAGGTGGAGCAGTTGGTGTGGCAGCAGCTGCGTACCTGTTTCGATCCGGAAATTCCGGTGAACATCGTCGAACTGGGCCTGGTCTACGAGGTCGAGATCAAGCACCTGGACGAAGGACAGCGCGAGATCGACGTAAAGATGACGTTGACCGCGCCGGCCTGCGGCATGGGCGACATCCTGGTCGACGACGTGCGCAGCAAGCTTGAAATGATCCCGACGGTGGCCGAGGCCGACGTCGAGCTGGTGTTCGACCCGCCGTGGAACCAGCACATGATGTCCGAGGCTGCCCGGCTCGAGACCGGCATGCTTTGACCCACGGCCCGCAGTGACGCGGGCCCGGTACTACCCGCAACCAGAACAGGAAATCTCCGGTGTCCCAGTCCATTCCCAGCTTCGCCGTCACCCGTTCGGACCACCCGCGCAGCGCTGAAGAGCGCGCCCAGATCCTGGAGAAGCCGGGCTTCGGCCTGCACTTCACCGACCACATGGTGGAAGTGCGTTGGGACAAGGACACTGGCTGGCACAACGCCAACGTGCGTGCCTACGGCCCGCTGCAGCTGGACCCGGCCGCCGCGGTGCTGCATTACGGCCAGGAAATCTTCGAAGGCATCAAGGCCTACCGCCATGCCGACGGTTCGATCTGGACCTTCCGCCCGGATGCCAACGGCCGCCGCCTGCAGCGTTCGGCGCAGCGCCTGGCGCTGCCGGAACTGCCGGTGGAGATCTTCGTTGAATCGCTGAAGCAGCTGATCGCCGTCGACAGCGCCTGGGTGCCGTCGGCCGATGAGTCGAGCCTGTACTTCCGTCCGTTCATGATCGGCGACGAAGCCTTCCTCGGCGTGCGCGGCGCGCACAAGGCCGGCTACTACGTGATCGCCAGCCCGGCCGGCCCGTACTTCGCCAAGGGCGTGGCGCCCGTGTCGATCTGGCTGTCCACCGAGTACGCACGTGCGGCCAAGGGCGGCACCGGTGCCGCCAAGTGCGGTGGCAACTACGCCGCCTCGCTGCTGCCGCAGCAGAAGGCGCAGGCGCAGGGTTGCTCGCAGGTGCTGTTCCTCGACCCGGTCGAGGGCAAGTACCTGGAAGAACTGGGTGGCATGAACGTGTTCCTGGTCTACAAGGATGGCACCCTGGTCACCCCACAGCTGTCCGGCAGCATCCTCGAAGGCATCACCCGCGAGAGCATCCTGCAGCTGGCCCGCGACCGCGGCATGAAGGTCGAAGAGCGCAAGGTCAGCATCGACGAGTGGAAGCAGGGCGTGGCCTCCGGCGACATCGCTGAGGTGTTCGCCTGCGGTACCGCCGCAGTGGTCACCCCGATCGGCCAGCTCAAGGGCGAAGGCTTCTCGGTGGGCGACATCAATGCACCGGCTGGCGAAGTGACCATGTCGCTGCGCAAGGAACTGACCGACATCCAGTACGGCCGCCTGCCGGACCGCCACAACTGGCTGGTCAAGCTGGGCTGATCGCCCGCGTTGAACCTGTAGCGCCGGGCCATGCCCGGCGGCTCTTCTTGAAAGCCCGTCCCAGTGACGGGCTTTCTGCGTTGTGGCCCGCCCGTCGACCGCAGCAGACGGGCGCTTGACGCAAATAGGTTTGCAATGCAAACTTAATTCAAGCGACCCCGATGGAGCGTGTCATGCAGCAGCCGTCCGTCATTGATCCTTCCTCGCGCCTGCAGGCGTTGACCCGTGAATACTCGCGTTACTCGCGCAGTGCCGGTGGCCTGTCGGCGATCGCGGGCGGTGTTGCCTGTCTGGCATCCTTCCTTGCGGGCGCGCTGTTGCCGACCACCCTGACGCTGCGCGTCGTGCTGATCGCCGTACCGGTGCTGTGGATCGTCGGCAAGCAGTGGCTGGCGCGTCGCTACTACCAGCGTCTGGGCCAGGTCGAGGAGCAGGTGACGCCGGCCGAGCGCAACTTCCAGCGCTTCTTCATCGCCTTCACCGCCTTGGTGAGCGGGCTGGTGATCGGCAGCGTGCTGACCCGGCTGGCGCCGATGGGCGAACGCCCCTGGGACCTGCGCGCGATTGGCTACCTGGTCGTGGTGGCACTGTTGCCCTGGGTGGTGTGGCGCTGGCTGCGTACGCCGCTGGAGTTCATTGTGGGGGTATTCCTGCTGTGCCAGGCCGCGCTGGCCTTCACCGGGCAGGCGTATGGCTTCGGCGCGAGCACCGTCGTGTTCCCGCTGGCATCCATCGCACTGATCGTGGCCGGCTGGCGTGACCACCAGCGCTTCCAGCGGCTGCAGGTGGAGATGCGCGCGTTCATGGCGGCGCGGACGAACGTCGAATGACCCAGCTGCCTGATTCCCGAGCGCTGCTCCAGCTCGATCGCTTGATCCATGAGCCAGCACGCCTGCTGATCCTGTCGATCCTGGCAGGTGCCGAATCCGCCGAGTTCGGATTTGTCGAACATCTCAGCGGGTTGAGCAAGGGCAACCTCTCCAGCCATCTGAGCAAGCTTGAAGCGGCAGGGTTGGTCGCCATCGACAAGTCGTTCCGCGGCAAGCGCCCACTGACCACCCTGCAGTTGACGCCGATGGGCCGCACTGCCCTGGCCCAGTACCGCACGCAGCTGGCGGCGATCGTTGCCGGCATTCCCGATCCGGATCGAAAGGACTCCTGACATGACATTGCTCCCGCGCCTGTTTGCGGTTCTGGTTGTTTCCTTTTCTGCCCTCACAGGCGTGGCCGCGGCCGCAGATCCGCGCCAACAGGGAGCTGCGCTGACCACGCAGTTCTACGAAGGGCACATCGACGCCCTGTGGGAACGGATGACGCCGCAGATGCGGGCGGGGCTGCAGTCTCCGCAGAACCTGGTGACGCTGCGCGAGCAGGTGCTGGCGGGTTGGGGCGCAGAAACCGAGCTGGTCAGTGAGAAGGTCGAGAAGGTTGATGGATTCGACACCTATCTGCGACAGGCGCGCTTCGCCAGGAGCCCGGCCATCATCCAGGTGCTGTGGGCCATCGATGCCGACGGGCGGATCGGCGGCTTCTACATCCGCCCGCTCCAGGCCACGCCGCCACAGGCCGCGGCGAGCGGGTTCCTCGACTACCAGACCCGCACACGGCTGCAACTGCCGTTCGAGGATGAGTACTTCGTATTCTGGGGCGGGCGTAGCGTCGAACAGAACTACCATGCGGCCCATGCCGGTCAGCGCTTCGCGCTGGATCTGCTGGTGGTCCGCGATGGCCGCTCGCACCGTGGCGATGGCCTGCGCAACGATGACTACTACTGCTTCGGTCGCCCGATCCTTGCGCCGGCTGACGGTACGGTGGTGGACGTGATCGAGGGTGTGGCCGACAACGTGCCGGGTCAGATGAATGCCGCCCAGCTCACCGGCAACCGCGTCATTCTCGATCACGGCAACGAGGAGTACTCGGTGCTGGCGCACCTTCGCCAGGGCAGCGTGCGCGTCGCGCAGGGGCAGGTTGTCCGCAGCGGCGCGCACCTCGGTGACTGTGGCAACAGCGGCAATTCCTCCGAACCGCACCTGCACTACCAGCTGCAGGCCGGGCCGGTGTTCGGTGTCGGCGAAGCGTTGCCGGCACAGTTCTCCGATTACATCGCCGATGGCCAGCCGGTTGCACGCGGCGAGCCGGTCAAAGGGCAGCGCATCCGGCCAGCGGGCGTTCCGCGGGCGAAGTAGCCAGCGCGTCCGACGAGGGCCGGCCGGGGCACCGCCTGGATGCTGCGCGTCGTTGCGGGGGGGGCGTGGACGCCGATGTCGGCAAAGTCATCACAGGACACGTGATGACCCAGTCAGGTGCGTGCAGGGCACGAGAAAGTTCCTTCACCTTCACAAACCCTCGACCCGAAAAGTCTCAGAACGAACATTTCATCTTGCTGAAAAGACGCTGAAAATCTTGTGGTGTCCGGTTTTGGTCATTAGCGTCATCTGCACGGCGGATCGTTAGGGGGATCCGCTGACTCGCCGGACTTCGAACCTCGCCAATGCAAGCCAGCCCATGGTTCGGGCCGGTGCTTCTGCCGATTCCGGCATTCACACCACAAGAAAGGGAAATACGATGTCCCAGGTAACGCAACCGCGTGTGCGTCGAGTGTGGGTGGTCCTTGGTGCGTCCGTTCTGTCATCGCTGCTGCTGGCCACGCCTGCGCTGGCCGGTGACGTCCAGCTCAGCGGCCTGCAGTCCGCGCAGACCCACCAGCGTTTCATCGTGAAGTACCGCGACGGCAGTGCCCCGGTGGCCAATACCACCGCACTGGCCTCTTCACTGAAGAGTGCCGCCGCCGGCCTGGCCAGCAGCCAGGGCCGCGCGCTGGGCCTGCAGCAGGTCCGCAAGTTGGCCGTCGGCCCGACCCTGGTCAAGACCGATCGTCCGCTCGACCAGGCCGAATCCGAGCAGCTGATGCGCAAGCTGGCCGCCGACCCGAACGTGGAATACGTCGAAGTCGACCAGATCATGCGCGCCACGCTGACCCCGAACGACACCCGCTTCAGCGAGCAATGGGGCTTCGGCACCTCCAATGCCGGCATCAACATCCGGCCGGCCTGGGACAAGGCCACCGGCACCGGCGTCATAGTCGCGGTGATCGATACCGGCATCACCAACCATGCCGATCTCAACGCCAACATCCTGCCCGGCTATGACTTCATCAGCGACGCCGCGATGGCGCGCGACGGCAACGGCCGCGACAACAACCCGAACGATGAAGGTGACTGGTACGGCGACAACGAGTGCCAGGCCGGCTATCCGGGTTCCAACTCCAGCTGGCACGGTACCCACGTCGCCGGCACGGTGGCGGCGGTGACCAACAACAGCACCGGCGTGGCCGGTACCGCGTTCAACGCAAAGGTCGTGCCGGTGCGTGTGCTCGGCAAGTGCGGCGGCTACACCTCCGACATCGCCGACGCGATTGTGTGGGCTTCCGGCGGCAGCGTCAGCGGCGTGCCGGCCAATGCCAATCCGGCCGAAGTGATCAACCTCTCGCTCGGCGGTGGCGGCAGCTGCTCGACCACCTACCAGAACGCGATCAATGGCGCTGTCGGCCGTGGCACCACCGTGGTGGTCGCAGCCGGCAACAGCAACACCAACGTGTCCTCGTCGGTGCCGGCCAACTGCCCGAACGTGATCGCGGTGGCAGCCACCACCTCGGCCGGTGCGCGTGCCAGCTTCTCCAATTATGGCAACGGCATCGACATCTCGGCACCGGGCCAGGGCATCCTGTCCACCCTCAACAGCGGCACCACCACCCCGGGCAGCGCCAGCTACGCTTCGTACAACGGCACCTCGATGGCGGCACCGCACGTTGCCGGCGTGGTCGCACTGATGCAGTCCGTTGCCCCGAGCCCGCTGAGCCCGGCGCAGGTGGAGAGCATCATCAAGAGCACTGCACGTCCGCTGCCGGGCGCCTGCTCGGGTGGTTGCGGCGCCGGCATCATCGACGCCGACGCGGCCGTGGCTGCGGCGATCAACGGCGGTGGTCCGAACCCGGGCGGCAACGTGCTGCAGAACAACGTCCCGGTCACCGGCCTGGGCGCTGCCAGTGGCGCCTCATTGAGCTACACGGTCAACGTTCCGGCTGGCAGCACCCAGCTGCGCGTGGCGATCAGTGGCGGCAGCGGTGATGCCGACCTGTACGTGCGCCAGGGCAGTGCCCCGACCGATACCGCGTATACCTGCCGTCCGTACCTGAGTGGCAACAGCGAGACCTGCACCATCAACAGTCCGGCCGCCGGCACCTGGTATGTGCGGGTGAAGGCCTACAGCACCTTCTCGGGCCTGACCCTCAACGCCCAGTACTGAGCCCAAGCCCCTCTCCATGGGCACGCCCCGGCTCCGGCCGGGGCGTTTTCTCTTTGGGTAGGTGCCGACCTTGGTCGGCACGCTGTTCCTCAAACCGATTCGAAGCGGTTCGCGGCCACGTTCTTGCGCACGTGCTGCGGATCGAAGATCCGGCCGTTCATCGCGATGTACACGCCGGTCGGCAGCGACTGCACTGCACCGATCGCACAGCCGATGTTGAACTCGGCATCCGACCCGCGGAAACGTGCCGGGCTCAGCGCACCGGTCATCACGATGGTCTTCTCCGGAATCGTCGCCAGCACCTGGCCGGTCTGCACCATCGAATCGGTGCCGTGGGTCACCAGCACGTGGCGGGTCGGCTGCGCGGCGATGGTGGCGCGGATCAGCTCGCGGTCCTCATCGTTGATGTGCAGCGAATCCTTGCGCAGGATCGGAATCACGTTGAAGCGGAACGTCACGCCCAGCTCGCGCAGGATCATGCCGATCTGGGGGTCGCCGATCTGGTAGTCCGACTTGTCGTCGAAGTAGATCTTGTCGATCGTGCCACCGGTGGTGACGACCAGGAGCTCTTCCATCATGTGCATGCGCGAAACCAGGACAGGTACAGCGGCGCGGGGCCAGGAACATAGATGATACGGCCCGGCGGCCGCAGCGTCAGCGTCGCTTGCCGAAGCGGGCGCGCAGCCCCGGGAGGCTGGCGCTGAAGATCACCAGCAGCGCCAGCGCGATCTCGATCAGCGCCAGCCAGCGCGTCTGCGGGTGGCTCCAGGCGCTCATCACGCCATGGCTGAACCAGCCCAGCGCCAGCACCGAGGCCCAGAAGCCAGCCTTGCGCCAGCCCAGGCGCAGCGCCACGGCCAGTGCCAGCGGGGGGGCGGTGAACACCAGCTGGGTGGCCAGCCAGTGCTTGTCATTGATGAACCAGCCGGCGAACAGCGCCGCCAGCCCCATCAGGGCCAGCAGCAGGACCGTGCGCGGCGGGCGGTTCATCGGGCCAACCGCTGTGCGATGTCAGCCACGCGGCGTCCCAGCGCGCGGGCCAGAACGGCCTCGTCGTCGGTCGGCTGCGGGTCATCGGCCGCGCCGGCCACATGGCTGGCGCCATAGGGCGTGCCACCACTGGTGGTATGGCTCAACGCCGGCTCGGTGAACGGGATGCCGACGATCACGCAGCCGTGGTGCAGCAGCGGTACCTGCATCGACAGCAGGGTCGATTCCTGGCCACCATGCATCGAGGCGGTGGAGGTGAACACGCCGGCCGGCTTGCCGGACAGAGTGCCGTTGACCCATTCGGCGCCCAGCCCATCCAGGAAGTGCTTCACCGGCGCGGCCATGTTGCCGAAGCGGGTCGGGCTGCCCAGCAGCAGGCCCTGGCATTCGACCAGGTCCTGAACGCTAACGTAGGGCGCGCCATCGTCGGGTACCGGCGGCTGCGCGGTCTGGGTGACGGCGGCCACCGGCGGCACCGTGCGCAGCCGCGCTGCCATGCCCGGAACCTCGCCGATGCCCCGCGCGATCTGGCGCGCCAGCCGTGCCACTGAACCGCCCCGGCTGTAGTACAGCACCAGAATCTCGCCCATCGTGACCGCTTCTCCTCGTCGTGTGGCCACCAGTATGGCTATCCTGCGACCATTCCGCATCGGGTACCCTTTCGCCGATGGAACCTTTGGATACGCTCAACCTGTGGATGGAGCGCGCGCGGGATCGCGCACGCGCCATCAGCTTCGGCCGCTTCCTGTGGCATCGCTTCCTCGACGACCGCCTGTTCCAGGCAGCGGCGGCGCTGGCCTACACCACGGTGTTCGCGCTGGTGCCGCTGGCGATCGTGGTGTTCGGCGTGCTCTCGGCCTTCCCCGTCTTCGACCGCTGGAGCGACCAGCTCAGCGATTACGTCTTCTCCAACTTCGTGCCCAACGCCGCGCGCGCCGCCGAGGGCTACCTGCGGCAGTTCTCGGCCAGTGCCGGCCAGCTCACCGCGGCCGGCTTCATCGCGCTGGTGGTGTCGCTGCTGATCACCCTCAACAGCGTTGAGGAGACCTTCAACCAGATCTGGCGCGTGGGCTCGACCCGGCCCAAGCTGACCCGCTTCCTGGTCTACTGGACCGTACTGACCTTGGGCGCGATGCTCGCCGCCGCCTCGCTGGCAGTGTCGGCGCGGGTCTTTGCGATGCCATTGTTCGGGACCCAGGAGGGCCGCTGGCTGGCCGACCTGGCGCTGCGGCTGGCGCCGATCCTGATCGAATTCGTCTGCATCACGCTGATGTTCCGGGTGGTGCCGCACCACACGGTCAAATGGCGGCATGCGGTGCCCGGTGCGATCCTCGCCGCCGTCATCCTGGAACTGGTGAAGTGGGGCATTGGTGCTTACCTGGGCAGCTTCCAGTCGTACCAGAAGCTCTATGGCACGGTGGCCTTCGTACCGATCCTGCTGCTGTGGATCTATCTGTGCTGGGTGGCGGTGCTGCTGGGCGCGTCGTTGTCCTCGTCGATGGCAGCGTTCCGGTACCAGCCGGTCGAGCTGCGCCTGCCGCAGGGCTACGAGTTCTACGGCCTGCTGCGCCTGCTGGGACGCTTCCACCATGCACGCGCGAAGGGCAAAGGCCTGGCCGACGACGAGATCCTGCGGCTGGAGCCGATGCTGACCGATTCGCTGCTGCAGGACCTGGCCTGCAACCTGCAGGAAATCGGCCTGCTGCGCCGTGATGAGCGCG
Source organism: Stenotrophomonas sp. GW821-FHT09E08 (assembly GCF_059416125.1). Lineage (NCBI taxonomy): Bacteria > Pseudomonadati > Pseudomonadota > Gammaproteobacteria > Lysobacterales > Lysobacteraceae > Stenotrophomonas > Stenotrophomonas sp. GW821-FHT09E08. Next base: position 19,139 of record NZ_JBWKOO010000002.1, on the reverse strand, counting down.
GTGAATGGCTGCTCGCGCGCGATCTGGAGCAGGTCAGCCTGTCTGACCTGTACGAATGCACCCAGCTGCGCATTCCAGTGGCCGAGCAGCACCTGCCGTACCGCGACGACACCCTGGGCCGCGCCGCACTGGCGGCCCTGGACGACCTGCGACTGCCCCTGCGCGAGCGCCTCAAGCGCAAGGTCAGCGACATCTACACCGATTCTGGAGACGCACCATGACCCACAAGACCTCGTTGCCGCTGATGCTCCCGCTGGCCCTGCTGCTGGCGCTGTCGGCCTGCAAGCCGGCGCAGGAGCCGACCCCGGCCAGCAGCCAGCCGCCGGCACAGGCACCAACGCCGACCACGCCGGCGCCAGTGGATGAGACCCCGGCCGAGCGCATCACCGCCGAGTTCCCGACGTTGAAGATGAAGGCGGTGGACGGCAGTGATTACGATCTGGCCGCGCATCGTGGCAAGTGGGTGGTGGTGAATTTCTGGGCGACCTGGTGTGCACCGTGCCGCAAGGAGATGCCGGAGCTGTCGGCGTTGCATGCGATGCGCAGCAACATCGAAGTGGTTGGTCTGGCCTACGAGGACATCGAGGTGCCGGAGATGCAGTCGTTCCTGACCAAGCATCCGGTGACCTATCCGATTGTGATCGTGGATCCGTTCGATCCGCCGGCGGACTTCGCCACGCCGCGAGGCCTGCCGTTGACGCATCTGCTGGATCCGCAGGGCAAGCTGGCCCACACCTTCCTTGGCCCGGTGACCGCCGCCGACATCGAAAAGCAGATCGCGGCGGCCAAGTAGGTTGCGTATCGGCAGGGCTGCGCCCTGCACTCGCCGAAACATTCAAGCAACGGCAACAGCAACAGCCAAAGCGCGATTTCCGTGTGGTGGCGGGGCGGTGTCGGAGTGCGGGGACGCCGCAAGTACGTCCATGTAGGCTTGGCAGCCGCATCCATGCGGCTGACACCCCGCACTCCGACACCGCCCCGCCTACCCACAGGTAACCCGCTTCTGCTTCGGCTGTTGCTGTTGCCTTGGTTCGTAGCAGGTGCAGGGCCGCAGGCCCTGCCGACCCACCCTAATCTTCGACCGGGAAGTCCTCGATCGGCTTCAGTACATCGTAGTGCTCGCGATGCAGCTTGCCCTTCAGCTTCGGCAGCTCCGGCAACGGTGCATCCACCCGGGTGTCCGGCAACCGGTCGAGCAGGTTGCGTACCAGGGTCAGCCGCCCCAGCCGCTGGTCGTTGAAATCCACCAGCGTCCACGGCGCATCCGCGCGATGGGTGGCACGCAGCATCGCCTCGCGCGCTTCGGTGTACGCGCTGTACTTGCTGCGTGATTTCAGATCCACCGGTGACAGCTTCCAGCCCTTCAGTGGATCGACATGGCGCTCGGCGAAGCGCTTCTCCTGCTGCTCCTGATCCACGCACAGCCAGTACTTGAACAGCAGGATGCCGTCATCCACCAGCAGTTGTTCGAACACCGGCGCCTGGCGCAGGAACTGCTGGTACTCGGCCTCGCTGCAATACCCCATCACTCGTTCGACGCCGGCGCGGTTGTACCAGCTGCGATCCATCAGCACGATCTCGCCGGCCGCCGGAAGATGCGAGGCATAACGCTGGAAGTACCACTGCGTGGCTTCGCGGTCGGTAGGCTTGGGCAGCGCCACCACCCGGCACTGGCGTGGGTTGAGGTGCTGGCTGATGGCCTGGATCGCGCCGCCCTTGCCTGCGGTGTCGCGGCCTTCGAACAGCACCAGCAGGCGCTGCCCGCTGTGCTGCACCCAGCGCGCCATCGCGGTCAGCTCCAGCTGCAGTGGCTGCAGCAGTTCGTCGTATTCCTTGCGCTTGAGCTTGGCCATCGTCACACCCTGCGGGGAGGAAGCCCGAGCGTAGCGCAGGGATCGCTCAGGCGATGTCGAGGCTCTGCCACCCATGCTCGCCGGCCAGCCGCTGCAGCAGCGCTGAAAGGTCGTGGGCAAATCCGGCCATGTCGAACAGGCCGCTGCCTTCGCGTGCCTGTGCCAGTTCTGCGCGCAACGCCGCCAGTGCCGCCGGGTCATTGCCCAGCGTGCTGGCGGTAGTGATGAACGCTGCATCGTCGGCGACATTCATCCGTGCCAGCCCCAGATGGTGGTTGAGGCTGCCGGCCACGCGCGAGGCGAAGGTCTCGCCGGGGCAGGTCAGCACCGGGCAGCCGGCCCATAGTGCGTCCGATGCTGTGGTGTGCGCGTTGTACGGGTTGGTGTCCAGGAACAGATCGGCCAGCTGATAACGTGCAAGGTACTGCGGATGCGGCAGCTTGGCCATGAACACCAGGCGTGCCGGGTCCAGGCCAGCGGCCTGTGCGGTGCTGCGCAGGCGGGCATCGGCCTGACCGGGCCCGGACAGCAGCCACAGCACGCTGCCGGGTACCGCCTGCAGCACGGCGAAGGCGCGGCCCATGCTGCGCGGATTGAGCTTGTAGCTGTTGTTGAAGCAGCAGAACACCACGCCGTGCTCGGGCAGGCCGCAGTCCGCACGCGTCGGCGCGGCTTCCAGCGCACGCGTGTTGTCCGAGGGCTGGAACGCACGCGGCAGGCGCAGCACGCGTTCGCTGTAATGCGGTTCCAGCGATGGTGGTAGCGCGAAGTCATCGCCAATCACCACATCCATCCACGGCGCACCCGATGTGCCGGGGTAGGCCAGCCAGTTCAGCTGCAGCGGGGCAGGACGCATCGCCAGCACTTCCGGCGTACCGCCGCCGCCCCAACCACGCAGGTCGAACAACAGGTCGATGCCCTGCGCGCGGATGCGGGTGGCGATGTCGGCATGGCGCAGGCCGGCCACGTCGTGCAGATGCGTCGCCGCCTGCAGGCGCTGGCGGATGCGGCTGCCGTCGTCGCGGTTCAGTGCGAACAGATGCAGTTGCAGCGCCGGGTCAAGGCGCAGTTGCTCCAACAGGGCTACAGTCAGCAGCCCGGTGGGATGGGCGCCAAAACCATTGGAAAGGAAACCGACGCGCAAGGGGCCGTGCCCGCGCGCCTTTACGGCAGGAAGGGGACGCACCCCCGAAGCAACCACCGCAGCACGTGCACGCGCACAGGCCAGCTGTTCGGCGGCGCTGGCGTCCTCGCTGAGGAAGGCGAACGGTTCGACAACACCCTGTCCGGAGGCCAACGCACCGCGCACCTGTGCGGCCAGCGCGTCCACGTCCTGCCAGTCGCACAGGCGGCGCTGCCAGGCCAGCCGCTGGGCGGCGATGTAGGGCTCGGCCGGCATCAGGGTGTGCGCGCGCCGATAGGCGGCCGATGCGCCCTCGGCATCATCGGCATCTTCCAGCGCGTGGCCCAGCCACAGCGCGATGCCTGGATGCTGCGGTGCCAGCGCCGAGGCTTGGCCGAGCAGCGTCGCGGCGTCGGTATGTGCGCCGGCCATCCACGCCACGCGGCCCAATCGCGCCAGCGCTTCGGGATGGTTCGGACGCAGCTGCAACGCGCGGCGCGCGGCCTGTTCGCCAGCAGCGATGTCGCCGGCTTCCAGTTCCAGGTCGGCCAGCATCACCCAGGCGACAAAGTCGCCGGGCTGGCGAGCGATCGCCTGTTGCAGTTGTTGCCGCTGCTGCCAGGCCGTCATCGTGCTCAGCTCGCCGACAGCTGGGCCAGGGCGTCGACCTGGTGTTCGTGGCTGAGCCGCTGCAGCAGCGGATCGAGATCGCCGGCGAGGATGTTCGGCAGGTCATACAGGGTCAGGCCTTCCACGCGGTGGTCGGTGATCCGGCCCTGCGGGAAGTTGTAGGTACGGATGCGCTGGCTGCGGTCGCCACTGCCGACCTGCAGGCGCCGCGACTCGGCCTGTGCCGCATCCTGGCGCTGGCGCTCGGCGTCCAGCAGCTGCGCCTTCAGGCGTTTCATCGCCTTGTCGCGGTTGGCGTGTTGGCTGCGTTCGGTCTGGCATTCCACCACCACGCCGGTTGGCACGTGGGTGATGCGGATGGCCGACTCGGTCTTGTTGACGTGCTGGCCACCGGCGCCGGACGAGCGGAACGTATCCACCCTCAGGTCCGCCGGATTGATGACGATGTCATCGACTTCATCGGCCTCGGGAATGATCGCCACGGTCGCCGCCGAGGTGTGGATGCGGCCCTGCGATTCAGTGGCCGGTACACGCTGCACGCGATGCGTGCCCGATTCGAACTTCAGGCGCGAGAACGCGCCACGGCCGACCACGCGCGCCACCACTTCCTTGTAGCCGCCATGTTCGCCGGGGTTGTCCGATTCGATCTCGACCTTCCAGCCCTGGCGTTCGGCATAGCGGGCGTACATGCGGAACAGGTCGCCGGCGAAGATCGCTGCTTCGTCGCCACCGGTACCGGCACGCACTTCCAGGAACAGGTTGCCTTCGTCGCGTGGGTCGCGCGGCACCAGCAGCAGTGCCAGTTCCTGTTCCAGCTCCTGCAGGCGGGCTTGGGCGGCGGCGATCTCCTCGTCGGCCAGTTCGCGCAGGTCGGGGTCGGCACGCATGCCTTCGGCCGCGGCCAGGTCGGCCTCGGCACGGGCTTCATCGGCGAGGGCGGTGGCGATCGGCTCAAGTTGGGCGAATTCGCGCGAAAGGTCGCGGAAACGGGTGTTGTCGGCGACCACATCGGGTTCGGCGAGCAGGCGTTCCAGTTCTTCGCGGCGCTCGGCCAGCGCTTCCAGCTTACGGCGCAGGGTCGGCGTCATCGGGTCTCACGGGTGGGTGGCGGTAACCCGGCGTGGCCGGGAACAGGCGCTCGGCGGCGCGGGTCAGGTCGGCGTCGCCACTCAGCGCGGCCGCGCGCAGCGCAGCGGTCGGCGGATGCAGCAGGCGGTTGGTCAGGCCATGGGCGAGCAGTTCCAGCACTTCGTCAGCCGGCTTGCCGTTGGCCAGCTGCTGGCGCGCGCGCTCCAGCAGTTCGGTGCGGGTGGCCTCGCCGAACGCGCGCAGCTGCCGCAATGGCGCCTGGTGGGCGCTGGCCTGCTGGGTCTCGACGAAGCGCGACACCTGCAGGTCGATGATCGCCTCGGCCTCGGCGGCGGCCTCGCGGCGGCCACGGCGGTTGTCTTCCACCGCCCGCTCGAGATCGTCCACGGTGTACAGGAAGGCATCGTTGAGCGTGGCGACCTCGGCTTCGATGTCGCGCGGCACGGCCAGGTCGAACAGCAGCATCGGCTTGTGCCGGCGCGTGCGCAGCGCCTTGGCCACCATCTCGCGATGGATCACCGGCTCGCGTGCGGCAGTGGCCGAGAACACCACGTCGGCCTCGCTCAGGTGGCGGTCCAGTTCGGTCAGCGGCAGGGCCACACCGCCGTGGCGGCTGGCCAGCTCCTGCGCATGGGCGAGGGTACGGTTGGCGATCAGCAGCCGCCGCACCTTGCCTTCACTCAGGTGGCGTGCAGCCAGCTCGATGGTCTCGCCGGCGCCGACCAGCAGCACGGTGGAATCGTCCAGGCGCGCGAACGCGTTCTGCGCCAGTCGCACTGCGGCCGATGCCACAGATACGGGGTTGGCGCCCACCTGGGTGTCGGTGCGTGCGCGCTTGGCCACCGAGAAGGTCTGCTGGAACAACCGATCCAGGCGCTGGCCAAGCAGGCCATGATCGCGCGCGGTAGACCAGGCATCCTTCACCTGTCCGAGGATCTGCGGTTCGCCCAGTACCATCGAGTCCAGCCCGGTGGCGACCCGGAACAGGTGGCGTACCGCTTCGGCATCGGCATGTTGGTACAGGTAGCCCTGCAGGTCGCCGGCCTGGGTGTGCAGCCATTGGTCCAGCGCCTGTGCCGAGTCGGCCACCGCGTACAGCTCGGTGCGGTTGCAGGTAGACAGCAGCACCGCCTCGGCGATCTGCGGGGTATCGCGCAGCGAACCGAGCGCGCGCGGCAACGCCTCACCGGCGAAGGCCGCGCGTTCGCGCAGTTCCACCGGTGCGGTCTGGTGATTCAGTCCGAGCACCCACAGGGTCATTGTTCAGTTGCTTGCGATAAGCTGCTGGCCATTGGACGACATTTTAAGGCCCCGATGCCGACGATGCCCGCATTGATTCGCATCCCCAGTGTTCTGCTGCTGTCCCTGGCCTGCGGCCAGGCCCTGGCGGCGGTGCCGGCCAAGGCCCCCGTGCGGGCCCCGGCCACTGAGGAACTGGCGCTGGAACCGGTGATGGCCGGTGAATTCGCGCTGCAGGCCGGCAAGCTGGCCGAGGCTGCGCGCTGGTACCTGCAGGCCGCCCAGCAGACCGACGGCGACGCCGGCCTGGCCGAGCGTGCGACCCGTATTTCCATGCTTGCCAACGATGATGCCAGCGCGGCCAAGGGCTTGGCCCTGTGGCAACAGCGGGCGCCGCGCTCGCTGACCATGCGCAGCGCCGCCGGCGCGCTGGCCATGCGCCAGGGCGACGTGAAGGCGGCCCGCAGCGAACTGCAGGCGCTGCTGGCCGACCCTGACGAGCGTGGCTGGAAGTTCGCCCTTGCGGCCTTGATCGGGGGCGGCCGCGACCCGGCGGTGCCGGCGCAGGTGCTGGGCGAGCTGGTCGACGCCAACGCTATTCCGTCGAAGATCGAGGCCTGGCAGGAGTTCGGTCGTCTCGCCCTGCGCATGGACAAGCCCGAGCTGGCGCGGCGCATGATCGATGAAGTGGTCAAGCGCTTCCCCGAGGAGCCGCGCGTGGCGCTGCTGCGCGCCAGCCAGCTGCAGCAGGCTGGCGAGACCGGCAAGGCGCTGTCGCTGCTGCAGGACGTCGAACCGAAAACCCGCCAGGACCCGGAACTGCGTAACGCGGTGGCCATCGCCTACGACAGCCTTGGCCAGCCGTCGGCCGCCGAGCGTGTGCTGGCGTTCGGGCCGCAGGACGTGCAGACCTGGGGCATGCGCGCTTCGCTGCTGGCCAAGCAGGGCGACAAAGCCGCGCTGTCCAACCTGTACAACGAACTGTCGCGGCAGGCGGCCAAGCCGGACCCGGCGCAGCGCCTGCTGCTGGGCAAGATCGCCGAGTATCTGAAGCGTTATCCCGAGGCGGTGCAGTGGTACCACAGCGTGCCCGGTGGCGATGAGCTGAGCGAAGCGCGCCTGCGCGCGGCCAACGCCCAGGCCCTGGCCGGGCGCCTGCCACTGGCGCTGGATGAAGTGCATGCGATCCAGTCAGATGCGGTGGTCGACGACGACGTGCGCCGCGACGCCTACCTGCTGGAAGCCGAGCTGCGCCAGCGCGCCGACGACAGTGCCGGTGAACTGGATGCGCTGGCCCGCGGTCTGGCAGCGTACCCGGATGACAACGGCCTGCTGTACGCCCGTGCGCTCACCTGGGAGCGCCGTGACGATATCCCGCGTGCCGAGGCCGACCTGCGCAAGATCCTGGTGACCGACCCGGAAAACGTGCCGGCCCTCAACGCGCTCGGCTACACCCTGGCCGACCGTACCGGTCGCCTGCAGGAAGCGTTGGAGCTGATCGACCGCGCCCGCGTCGCCGAGCCGGACAACGCGGCCATCGTCGACAGCTACGGCTGGGTGCTGTATCGCCTGGGCCGCAAGGAAGAGGCGCTGGTGCAGCTGCGCCGTGCCTGGACCCTGGCCAAGGACCCGGAGATCGCTTCCCATGTCGGCGAAGTGCTGTGGGTGCTGGGCAAGCACGATGAGGCCCGCCATTTCTTCGAAGAGGCGGCCAAGCTCGACCCTGAAAACCGCGCGCTGCTGCGCGCCCGCGAGAAATTCAATCCATGAGTGTTTCCCTGATCCGGCCGCTGCTGTTGGCGGTCGCGACCGTGGCGGTCACCGCCTGCACCACCGTGGGCACGCAGAAGACCCCGGCGCCTGCCGTAGTCGAGACGGTGTCGGCTGAAGCTGCGCAGGCCGAGACCGTGCGCGTGGCCGCCCTGCATGCGCAGCCGGACTGGGCCTTCCAGGGCCGGGTCGCGGTCAGCAAGGGCAAGGATGGCGGCAGTGGCCGCATCGACTGGAAGCAGGACGGCCGCCGCTATGTGGTCGAATTGAGCGCGCCGGTGACCCGGCAGAGCTGGAAGCTGACCGGCGATACCCATTCCGAGGCCGGCCGCCTGGAAGGGCTGGCCGGTGGCACCCGTGACGGTGAGGACGCCCAGCAGCTGCTGCTCGAGGCGACCGGCTGGGACATTCCGGTCAACCAGCTGCCGGAGTGGATCCGTGGCCTGGTGGCCGGCGATGCTGCCGGTCCGGAGAAGGTCGAGCGCGACGGTGAAGGCCGGCCGCGCCGCATGCAGCAGATGGGCTGGCAGGTGCAGTACCTGGAATGGTACCCCGCCGAGGCCGGGCGCCCGGCGCTGCCGCGCCGGATCGAGGCCAGCAATGGCGATGCCAAGGTGCGCCTGCTGGTGGACCAGTGGGGGCAGGGCGCGCCATGAGCGGGGCAGTCGACGATGCGGGCTGGTCCTGGTGGCCGGCCCCGGCCAAGCTGAACCTGTTCCTGCACATCATCGGCCGTCGTGCCGACGGTTACCACGAGCTGCAGACCGTGTTCCGCCTGCTGGACTGGGGGGATCGCATTGGCCTGCGCCTGCGTGAAGACGGCCAGGTTCGCCGTGAAGGCGAGGGCCTGGCCGGCGTTTCCGAGGCCGATGATCTGGCAGTACGTGCCGCACGCCTGCTTAAAGATGTGGCGAATGTCGCGCAAGGTGCGGACATAATCGTTGAAAAACATGTTTCTGCGGGTGGTGGTTTTGGCGGCGGTTCGTCCGATGCCGCCACCGTGCTGGTGGTACTGAACCGGCTCTGGCAGGCCGGTCTGGACGAAGACGCGCTGGCCGCGCTGGGGCTGCGCCTGGGTGCCGACGTGCCGGTATTCGTGCGTGGCCACAATGCCTGGGCCGAAGGGGTCGGTGAGCGCTTGCAGCCGATCACGCTGGCGCCGGCCTGGTATGTCATCGCCGAACCTGGGGTTCATGTCCCCACCCCGGCGCTGTTTGCTGATCCGGATTTGACGCGCGACTGCCCACAGGCGAAAATAGACGACTTCGCTTCCGGCGTTCTGGTCGGGAACGTGTTCGAGCCGGTGCTGCGCCGCCGCGAGCCTGCCGTAGAGGCGGTGCTTGCCGCGTTGAGCGGTATTGGCAGGGCACGTTTGACCGGATCCGGAAGTGGTTGTTTCGTCGAGTTCGATTCGCAGGCTGCCGCAGAGCAGGGGCGAGCGGAGTTGCCGAAGGAGTTGCGGGCAAGGGTGGCCGCGGGCGTTGCACGTTCGCCACTGCTGGATGCACTCGAGCAACACTGATTCATCAATGCAGGGGCGTCGCCAAGAGGCCCAAGGCACCAGGTTTTGATCCTGGCATTCGGAGGTTCGAATCCTCCCGCCCCTGCCAATGCGGCTGTGTCCGCGCCATCCAGCGCATCGACCGCGCGGGACGTGGAAACAACCGCGGTGTTGTAAGCAGCAGGGGCCGAAGCGGTCCTTGCCGCTACCGGATCCCCGCCACTCGTCCCCGCCCGAGACAATCATGATGCAAGAGTCCCCGAACCTGCTGGTCTTTTCCGGCAACGCCAACAAACGTCTGGCGCAGAACATCTGCAAGGAACTGGGAGTACGCCCGGGCAAGGCGCTGGTCTCGCACTTCTCCGATGGTGAAGTGCAGGTGGAAATCGAAGAGAACGTCCGCAAGCAGGACGTGTTCGTGATCCAGCCGACCTGTGCGCCGAGCGCGGAAAACCTGATGGAACTGCTGGTGCTGATCGACGCGCTGAAGCGCGCATCGGTGGCCAGCGTGACCGCCGTGGTGCCGTACTTCGGCTACTCGCGCCAGGATCGCCGCATGCGTTCCTCGCGCGTGCCGATCACCGCCAAGCTGGCCGCAAAGATGTTCAGCACCGCTGGCGCTGACCGCGTGCTGACCGTTGACCTGCACGCCGACCAGATCCAGGGCTTCTTCGATATCCCGGTGGACAACGTGTATGCGTCCCCGCTGCTGCTGGCCGACATCTGGCGCGCCTACGGCACCGAGAACCTGATCGTGGTGTCGCCGGACGTGGGTGGCGTGGTCCGCGCCCGTGCGGTGGCCAAGCGTCTGGATGACGCCGACCTGGCGATCATCGACAAGCGCCGCCCGCGCGCCAACGTCTCCACCGTGATGAACATCATCGGTGACGTCGAAGGCAAGACCTGCGTGATGGTCGATGACATCGTCGATACCGCCGGCACCCTGTGCGCCGCTGCCGCTGCCCTGAAGGCGCGCGGTGCGCTCAAGGTCGCCGCCTACTGCACCCACGCGGTGCTGTCGGGCCCGGCGGTGGACAACATCACCAATTCCCAGCTCGACGAGCTGGTGGTGACCGACACCATCCCGCTGAAGGACGCAGCGCGGGTGTGCAGCAAGATCCGCCAGCTGAGCGTGGCGGAAATGCTGGCCGAGACGATGCGCCGCATCGCCTTCGGTGAGTCGGTCAGCTCGCTGTACGTCGACTGACTTTTCGTCCCCGCCGGCAACGGCAGGGACACACCGGGCGCTTCTGGTCGCGGAAGCGCCTTCAACCGCCAAGCCGCAAGGCAAGGCAACAACCTGAGTAGTCGAAAATGTCGAAGACCCATGAAATCAAGGTCACCAAGCGTGAACTGCAGCGTAAGGGTGCGAGCCGCCGCCTGCGTCACGCTGGTGTGATCCCGGCGATCGTGTACGGCGGCAACGCCGAGCCGGTCGCCATCAGCCTGGACCACAACGAAATCTGGCTGGCCCAGCAGAACGAGTGGTTCTATGCCTCGATCCTGGACCTGAACCTGGACGGCCAGGTGCAGAAGGTGCTGCTGCGTGACATGCAGCGCCATCCGTACAAGCAGCTGATCATGCACCTGGACTTCCTGCGCGTGAACGAGAACGAGAAGCTGACCGCTTCGGTTCCGCTGCACTTCATCAACGAAGACACCTCGCCGGCTGGCAAGGCTGCCGACGTCGTGGTCGCCCACGAACTGAAGGAAGTGACCATCAGCTGCCTGCCGAAGGACCTGCCGGAGTCGATTGAAGTCGACCTGGCCGACCTGAACGCTGGCGACGTGGTGTACCTGTCCAACATCAAGCTGCCGAAGGGCGTGGAAATCCCGGCGCTGGCGCTGGGCAAGGACCACGACGACGCCATCGTCACTGCCAAGCACGGCAAGCAGGATGCTGCCGACGCTGAAGAAGCAGCGGCCGAGTAATACCCCGCGGCGCCTGTCCTTCGGGGCAGGCGCCGTATCTGGATGGAACGATGGCAGGATTGCGACTGATCGTCGGTCTGGGCAACCCCGGATCGGAGCACGCCCGGACCCGGCACAATGCCGGGTTTCATTTCGTTGAGGCCCTGGCGGAAAAAGCCGGTGCACGATGGAATGTGGACAGCAAGCTGTTCGGTGAGACCGCCAAGGTCGAGATCGCCGGGCAGACGGTGTGGCTGCTCAAGCCTGCCACCTTCATGAACCTCAGTGGCAAGTCGGTCACCGCCGCACAGCGGTTCTGGAAGATCGAGCCGGAAGAAACCCTGCTGGCACACGACGAACTGGACCTGGCGCCCGGCGTGGCGCGGTTGAAGTTCGACGGCGGCCACGGCGGCCAGAACGGCCTGCGCGACACCATCCGCCTGCTCGGCCACGGCAAGTTCCACCGCCTGCGCGTGGGCATCGGCCATCCCGGCCACAAGGACCGCGTGGTGGGCTGGGTGCTGGGACGCCCTTCCAAGGACGATGAAGTACTGATTTCGCGCGCCATCGACGATGCGATCGACGTGTTGCCGCTGGCGGTGCAGGGCGATTTCAGCGAAGCGATGAAGCGCCTGCACACTCCGAAATAACCGGTGGGTACCGACCGGTGGTCGGCAACGGGCATCAATCGGCCCCGGTAGTTGCCAACCTTGGTTGGCAGATGTTGAACACCGAGATGGATTGGCCAAGCAGCGCGCGCGCTGTTTCACCAATCACTTTCACCCCAGAGAGCTGTCACCCATGGGTATCAAATGCGGCATCGTCGGCCTGCCCAACGTCGGCAAGTCGACCCTGTTCAATGCGCTGACCAAGGCGGGTATCGCCGCGGCGAACTTCCCGTTCTGCACCATCGAGCCGAACGTCGGCATCGTGCCGGTGCCGGATCCGCGCCTGAACGAGCTGGCAGCGATCATCAACCCGCAGAAGGTCATCCCGACCGCGGTCGAGTTCGTCGACATCGCCGGCCTGGTGGCCGGTGCCGCCAGCGGTGAAGGCCTGGGCAACAAGTTCCTGGCACACATCCGTGAAGTCGATGCGATCACCCACGTGGTGCGCTGCTTCGAGAACGCCGACGTCATCCACGTCAACAACAAGGTCGACCCGATCTCGGACATCGAAACCATCGATACCGAACTGGCGCTGGCCGACCTGGACAGTGTCGAGAAGGCGCTGAACCGTGCCGAGCGCGCGGCCAAGGGCGGTGACAAGGACGCAGCGGCGCGCAAGCCGGTGCTGGCCAAGCTGCAGGCTGCGCTGTCGGACGGCAAGTCCGGCCGTTCGGTTGGCCTGGACGAGGAAGAGAGGGCGCTGGTGCGCGACCTGTTCCTGCTGACCCTGAAGCCGGTGATGTACATCGCCAACGTGCTGGAAGACGGGTTCGAGAACAACCCGCACCTGGACGCCGTGCGCGCGCATGCCGCCGCCGAAGGCGCGCAGGTGGTGCCGGTGTCGGCCGCAATCGAAGAAGAGCTGTCCCAGCTCGATGACGAAGACCGCGATACCTTCCTGGCCGATCTGGGCCTGAGCGAGCCGGGCCTGAACCGCGTGATCAACGCGGCCTACAGCCTGCTCGGCCTGCAGACCTACTTCACCGCTGGCGTGAAGGAAGTCCGCGCGTGGACCGTGCGCAAGGGTGCCACCGCCCCGCAGGCTGCCGCGGTCATTCACACCGACTTCGAGAAGGGCTTCATCCGCGCCGAAACCATCGCGTATGACGACTTCATCAAGTACAAGGGCGAAGCCGGTGCCAAGGAAGCTGGTCGCCTGCGCCTGGAAGGCAAGGAATACCGTGTGCAGGAAGGCGACATCCTGCACTTCCGCTTCAACGTCTGATCCAGCTGCATCGGATCGACCCCGGACGCCCCGCCTTGTGCGGGGCGTTCGCGTTTCCGGAGATGGACAAAAAAACACCACGTTGCGAAACGCTTGCTGTGTGATGCTCGCCGGCACTTGTCCACAGCAAACTCCCATCGCTTTCCACGTCGGATGTGGAAAACCGTGGGTCGGATCCCTTTCCACGGGAAAGGGCTCCGACCCCGATCAGTGCAGTCGGACCGTGGACAAAATTTCACCGCGCTTCGAAACGCCTGCGCCGCAATGCTCGCGCCCACTTGTCCACACCAAGTTCCCATCGCTCTCCACGTGTGGTGTGGAAAACCCGCGTGGCCCGCTCTGGTAGTCGCCCACCTTGGTGGGCGCGTGGCAGATCAGTGCCCACCAAGGTGGGCATCTACCAGAGCCAGGTTCCCAAACAACAAGGCCCGCCAATGGCGGGCCTTGTCGTCCCCGTTCTGCAATGCGGCATGCCTTACAGCGCGCTACCGCCGAACTTGTGGGTGTACTGCAGGTTGATCGTGCGGCCGATGCTGTCGAACCAGGACACGTCGTAGTACGGGTACGCCGTGTACGTGGCGTCCTTCGGCGGCATCTTGTTGAACACGTTGACCACCGACAGCGACAGGCGCGAATGATCGTCGAAGCGGTACTGCAGCGACGCGTTGTAGCGGTAGGTCGCCTTGATGTACGGGCTGTCACCGCTGTCCCACTTGAACACCTGGTCGTAGCTGTCCGAGGTCGGCAGCTTGCCCAGGCGCGAACCGTAGACCGTGGCCGACCATGCAGCCTTCTCCCAGGTCACGCTCAGGCTGGTCTTGGTGCGCGGGATGTCGAAGTTGCTGTTGACCGCGAACTGGTCCTGGATCGGATCACCGGGGTAGCGCTGGAAATCGTGCTTCTTCACCCAGGTGTGGGTGCCGTTGAGGATGAAATCACCGATGCCGGTCTGCAGGCGGTAGCGCAGGCCGACGTCGATGCCGGAGGTCGATTCGCGGGCGACGTTGATCGGGGCGACGCGCACGCCGTACAGGCGGCCATCACTGGTGCGGGTGATGCGGTCGAGCGCGTCCACGCAGGTCGGCGAATTGATGTCGACGCTGCCGAGGCGGCAGTTCGCTTCGCTGGCCAGGATCGTGCGCACGTCCATGTCCTGCACCTGCTTGCGCATGTCGATGTCGAACCAATCCAGCGACAGGTCCAGGCCGATCGCCGGCGACCAGACCAGGCCCGCACTCCACGAGGTGCTGGTTTCCGGGTCGAGCTGGCGGTTGCCGGTGCGGCTGCGGATCAGGTTGCGCTCGTAGTCGGAACAGTCGGTGGCGCCGTCGGCGCGGCAGCTGTACAGGTCCTCGGCGCTGGTCTCGTCATTGCCCGGGCCGGCGAATACATAGTGCAGGTCCGGCGCGCGGAAGGCAGTGCCGTATGAACCGCGCACCAGCAGGGTGTCGATCGGGCGCCATTCCAGGCCGCCACTCCAGGTCGCCTTGCCGATGGTGTTGCCGGAATAGCGGTACTGGTCGTAGCGACCGGCCACGCTCAGGTTGACCGTCTCGTGCAGCGGCATGCGCAGCTCGGCGGCGGTGGCCCAGCGGTTGCGTGAGCCCTTGCCGTCCGAATCCTTCCAGCTGTAGTAGTAGTACTGGGTGGCCAGCGGATCGGGGTTCAGCGAATACGCCTGCTGGCCCACTTCCACGGTCGCGGCGAAACCAGCGTCGCCGCCCGGCAGGCCGAACAGTGCGGAGTTGGTCACAGTGAAGGCAGCCGTCTCGGTGCGCGACTTCGGGGTGTAGGTGGTGCGTGCGGCGATCGAATCGTACTCGGCGCGGGTCAGCGGCCGGTACAGGCGTGACGGGTCGGCGTTGTAGATCGGGAAGCCGTCATCGTCCACGCCCAGCTGCGGGCCCAGGAACAGGTCATTGGCCTTGGCGGCGATGATCTGCGCCCAGCTGATCCTCGACTGGTACTGCGAGTGGCTCAGGGCCGCTTCGTAGTCCCAGTTGCCGGCCAGATTGCCCTTGAAGCCGGTGGTCACGCTGAGGGTCTTTTGCGTGCTGCGTACCATCGCATTGCGCAGGCCGCCCATTTCTTCAGGCGAGAACTGGCGCTGCCAGAACTCGACCTCGCCGGTGGCCTGGTTGTTGAAGTAGCCCGACTCATCGCCAGTGGCATCCATGCGGCCCCACTTGGTGACGTCGCGCATCAGCGACATCGTGTGGTAGCCCAGCTGCACATCGGCGAACCACTGCTGGCCGTTGTCGAAGTCGTAGCTCAGCGAGGCGTAGCCATTGGCGCCGCGGCGCTTGCTGAGGATGGTGCCGTAGCCGATCGAGCTGTCGCTGCCGCAGTAGTAACCGTACTTCGGCCGATAGGCACGGTAGGTGCTGCCTTGGTTCTGCCCGGCCAGCGCTTCGCAGGTGGCCGCGCCCGGGTCCAGGTAGTCGTCGTTGTAGTCGGTGCGCAGATATGCGCGGCGGGCGATGCGCGAGCCTTCGGTGGGGCCGTCCTGGGTCGAATCCTGGATGTCGCGCTCGTAGGCCCACAGCGGGGTCTGCGATTGCAGCTCAACGCTGTACACCGCATTGAAGTTGCCGTGGCTGAAGCCGCTGGCGATGCTCACGTCGAACGACTCGCCACCGCCTTCGCTGGTGGTGCCCATGCGCATGTCGACGGTGGTGCCGTCGGCCTTCTTCTTCAGGATGAAGTTGACCACGCCGGCGATTGCATCCGAGCCGTAGATGGCCGAGGCGCTGCCGGTCAGCACTTCGATGCGTTCGATCATCCCCAGCGGGATGTTGGAGACGTCGGTGAAGTTGCTGCGGCCCTTGAACGGCATCGGGAAATCGGCGATGCGGCGGCCGTTGACCAGCACCAGGGTGTGGTTCGGGCCCAGGCCGCGCAGGTCCACCTGCTGGGCGCCCGGCGAGAAGTCGGCGCCACTGGACGACTGCTGGCTCTGCGTCTCGCCGCCGTTCTGGGTCATCGACCGCAGTACGTCGGGCACGGTGGTGAAGCCGCTGGAGCGGATCTGCTCGGCGCTGATCACCGTGATCGGGGCGGGGCCTTCAACCTGGGCGCGCGGAATGCGCGAACCGGTGACCTGCACCGCGTCCAGCTGTTGAACCGGAGAGGAAGCCGGAGCCTGGGCCGCCGCGGAAGCAGCCACGCCCATCAACGCCAGCTGGATCGACCACGCCATCGCCTTTCTACGCATGAGGAATTCTCAGAAATGAAGCCGGCCCGCAGAGGTGGGGCCCTGTCCCCCATTCAGATTTCTGGAATGGGCGCGCGCATTTAACGCCTTTTTTATGTCCTTGACTACTGGGTTCCTATCTGGCAAAGAGTGAAAACGCTTGCAAGTCGATTTTGTTCAGGGAGATCAAGATGCGACGCCTCCACAGAACCCTGCACGGCCCCTTTTCCTGGCTGGCGCTGCTGGTCCTGGCCTGGCCGCTGGCGGCGCCTGCGCAGGACCTGCGGGGCCCCGGTTTCGCCTATTACGAAGTCGGTGATCTGGAAGCCCCCCGGCCTGGTCCGCGCGCGCCAGCGATGATGCTGATGGGGGGCGGCGAGTGGGTGCCCGAGGCCTTCCAGTGGTGGCTGAAGCAGGCCGGCAACGGCCGTGTGCTGATCCTGCGCGCGTCGGGCAGCGATGAGTTGCAGGACCGCCTGTACCGGGACATCGGCGGCACCACCGCCGTGCAGACCCTGGTCTTCGACAATCGCCGTGGCGCCGACGATCCGGCGGTACTGCGCGTGGTCGCCGCGGCCGACGCCATCTTCATTGCCGGCGGCGACCAGTCGCGCTACATCCGCTTCTGGAAAGGCACCGCGCTCAACCGCGCACTCAATGCCCACGTGCGCGCCGGCAAGCCGATTGCCGGCACCAGCGCCGGGCTGGCGATCCTGGGCGGCTATGCCTATGGCGCGTTGGATGGCGGCAGCGTCACCTCCGCCGGTGCGCTGGCCGACCCGAAGGGCAGCGCGGTGACCATGGACAGCGGCTTCCTGCAGATGCCCTATCTGCAGCGCGTGGTCACCGATACCCACTTCGACAAGCGCGACCGCCTCGGCCGCCTGATCGTGTTCGTCGCCCGCGCCGTACAGGACAGTGGCGACCCGGACATCGTCGGCATCGGCGTCGATGAAGACACCGCCCTGTGCGTGGAGCCGGATGGCCAGGCGCAGGTCTACAGCGCTGATGGCGAAGGCAAGGTCTGGGTGGTCAGCCCCGGCCGTGATGCCGATCGCCTGGTCGAAGGCGAGCCGCTGCGCTTCCACGCCGTGCCGGTGACCGTGGTCGCCAGCGGCAGCCGCATGCGCCTGGACGACTTCCAGGCCGAGGCCGGCTATCAGGCGGTGGCCGACATCAGCGACGGCGAGATTGAGTTCACGCTTCGGTAGTGCCGGCCGCTGGCCGGCAACTCACTTCCCTGATACGCCCCTTGCCGGCCAGCGGCCGGCACTACCTTGCAATCCATTCCCTCGTTCTGCTGGAGACGTACCCGATGAAACTGCGCCTGGCGCTGTCCGCACTGTTGTCCCTGCCCATGCTTGCCCAGGCCGCGCCGGCCACCTCACCGCTGCTGGTCATCCACGGTGGCGCCGGTGTCGAGCGCAAGGACCTGTCGCCGGCCGAGGAAAAGGCTGCGCGTGACGCGCTGCGGGCGGCCCTGTTGAAGGGGCATGCGGAGCTGGCCGCCGGCCGTCCGGCGCTGGCAGCGGTCACCGCAGCGATCACCGTGCTGGAGGACGATCCGACCTTCAACGCCGGCAAGGGCGCGGTGTTCACCCACGATGGCCACAACGAGCTGGACGCGGCGGTGATGGATGGCGCGACCCAGGCCGCTGGTGCGGTGGCCGGCGTGCAGCGGGTGCGCAATCCGATCCTGCTGGCACAGACGGTGATGCAGAAGTCCCGGCACGTGATGATGGTCGGGCAGGGCGCCGAGTCCTTCGCGGTGGAGCAGGGCATGACCCTGGTCGATCCCTCGTACTTCCGGACCGACAAGCGCTGGCAGCAGCTACAGCGGGCACTGAAGGAAGAGGCCAGCGGCCAGGCGCATGCCGACCTGGAGACCGCAAAGCACTTTGGTACCGTCGGCGCGGTTGCGCTGGATGCGCAGGGCCATCTCGCCGCCGGCACCTCCACCGGTGGCATGACCAACAAGCGCTACGGCCGTGTCGGCGACTCGCCGATCATTGGTGCCGGTACCTGGGCCGATGCCCGCTGTGCGGTGTCCGGTACCGGTTGGGGCGAGTACTACATCCGTACCGCGGCCGCGCACGAGATCTGCGCGCGCATGCGCTACCAGGGGCAGACGCCGGAGCAGGCCGGCAAGGGCGTGATCAACGAAACGATTCCGCAGATGGGTGGCGACGGTGGTGCCATCGTGCTGGCCGCAGACGGGAAAATGGCGGCGCCGTTCAACACCCAGGGCATGTACCGCGGCTGGATCGGGTCGGACGGAATCCCCCATGTCGCAATTTTCGCCAGCGAGTCCCTGGCAGTGCCCGCGCAATAGCCTTGCGTATCAATGGCTTTGCGACGCATGTGAAAAAAAGTGAAAAAAAGCGTTGACAGGTCTCCGCTTCATCTCCAGAATTGCGGGCTCACCACCACACACCGCAACGCTTCGGCGGCACGGAATGGGGTGGTAAGGAGGGATACCCAAGCGGCCAACGGGGGCAGACTGTAAATCTGCTGGCTTACGCCTTCGGTGGTTCGAATCCACCTCCCTCCACCAGTTTCACGTTGTGACATTCCCGGCGCGGGAGTAGTTCAATGGTAGAACCTCAGCCTTCCAAGCTGATGGTGCGGGTTCGATTCCCGTCTCCCGCTCCATTGAATGAACTTTGAATATTATCGAGTTCATGTCATAATGCAAAACTCGGCTCACGTAGCTCAGTCGGTAGAGCACTTCCTTGGTAAGGAAGAGGTCGAAGGTTCGATTCCTTTCGTGAGCACCATCTTAAGCACCACCTCTCAGACGAATTCGAGATAAGCAGCCATGGCCAAGGGTAAGTTCGAGCGCACCAAGCCGCACGTCAATGTCGGCACCATCGGTCACGTCGACCACGGCAAGACCACGCTGACCGCCGCACTGACCAAGATCGGTGCCGAGCGCTT